>JBOHSB010000085.1:0-6360 GCA_050733015.1 Gemmatimonadales bacterium | reverse complement strand
GCGTGAGCGTGCCCTTGTTGTAATCCTCGATCACCAGGGCGTCGGCGTCGGCCATGGCGCGCTCGAGCGCCGCTACCACCCCCGCGGCGGCGGCTTCAGGAATCGGCTCGTCGACCTCTTCGTCGATGCGCACGACCTGCTGGCCCTGCGCCACCACCCGCGTCTTGGACGTGGTGGGCCGGTCGGCGATGACACTCACGTGGCTGGCGGCGAGTCCCGCCTGCGCCAGCTCTCCCTTGAACGAGTCGCCGCGGGCGTCGTCGCCGATCACCGCGACGAGGCGACAGTCCGCGCCGATCGCCGCGACGTTGGCCGCGACGTTGGCGGCGCCGCCCAGCGCGGCGTGGCGCTCGCGCACGGTCACGACCGGGACCGGCGCCTCGGGACTCAGCCGCTCGGTGTCGCCCACCAGATAGCGGTCGAGCATGATGTCGCCCACCACCACCACCCGGCTTTCCTTCATCCGCTGGATGAGGTGCAGCAGGCGGTCGCGCGTGAGCGGGGCCGGCGGCGGCCTCATCGCAACACCCCCTGGCGGCTGAGTCCGATGGTGGCTTGGAATCGTCCCTCGAAGCGATCCACGGTCCGGCCCTCCTGATGGTCCGCGTTCACGACGTGGTGCAACCCGGCGTTGAGGCTGAGGTCGAGCGGGCCCTCGGTGCCGCGGAGGTCGAGCGCGGCGCGCCAGGTGCGCTCGACGACGCCGATGAAGAGCTGGGGCGTCGCCCCGGCCTCCGCCGGGGTGGTCGGGAACGGGGCGTCGATCGCGCCTTCGCCCTGGCGCAACAGGGTCAGCTCGGGCGTGAGCAGCCAGCGCGTGCCGCGCGGCACGCTCACCGTGACGGTGAGCTGGTCCATGTCGTCGAAGTTGCGGCCGATGCCGACGCCGGCATCGGTGAAGTTCTCGAACGGGTTGGCGGTGCGGAAGGCCAGGCTCGAGGCTTGGGTATAGAACGCGCGCCACCCGAGCGCGCGGCCCAGCGGTCCGAAGCCCGCCACCGTCAACGCCCAGCGATTGGGATAGCGGGTCGCGCCGCTCGGATTCTCGTATTGCAGGTCGTCGATGCCGATCTGCGCCTCCAGTGTGGCGCGGCCGCGGACCCGCCAGTGCGCGTCGGCGCCGATCATGACGTTTCCGTCGGCGCCAAGCCCGAACTGGTTGGCGAACAGCAGCGAGGTCAGCGGATTGCGGTAGCGGCCGTCGAACTGGCGGTCGACCCCGGCGAGCACGACCGTCTCCCACAAGCCGACGCGCAGGCGCTCGCTCAGGCGGGCCCCGGCCCGGTGGGCGAAGAAGTAGCGGTGCACCACGTTCCCGAGGGAGTCCCGGGCGTCGTACAGCGAGCGGGCCAGCGCCTCGAGCTCGAGGGTCCGCGTGCCCAGCCTGAAGCCAGCCTCGACCTGCGGATACGCGTAGTTGCTCACGCCGATGCCGGCCAGACCGACCGGTCCCCAGTTCCGATCCATCTCGCCGTAGAAGATGCTCCCGTACTTGAACTGGGCGCTGAGGTAGGCGTCGGGAAAACGCCAGGCCAGCGTGAGGTCCTTTCGTCCGGGCCACTCGGGGTCGTCCACGATGCGTGGCTCGGCGGCCAGCCGGCTCTCGAGCGCGAACGGGCCGAACACCGCTTCGCCGGTGAAGTCCGCGTAGGGGCGCGCGCCATCGGGCCCGACCGGATGGAGCACGTCCCGCCGGATGTGGCTGTAGGCCTGGGCCCCCGCGCGCGCCGCCAGCCTCCAGCTCTGCCCGCCCGGAACGTCCTCGAGGGCCGCACGGAGCGCCGACACCAGCCGCGGGGCGCCGGCGGTGTCGGCCGGCGCCAGCACCCGGAGCGCGTCGGCGCGGCGAAAGGGCCGGACCATCGGCGACGGGTCCTCGATGTCCCCCCGCTCGATCAGGTGCTCGAGCAGCGGCAGCCGCGGGTCGTCGAGCGGCAGATAGGGCGAGGCCTGGGCCCGGACGCACGACGGCCCCAGCACGCCGGCGAGCGCGCCGGCGGCCACGAAAGCGGGAAGGATGGAGGCCATGGGCTGGTAAGGTATGAAGGGGCGTCGTCGGGGGTAAGCGGTACGCAGGGAGCGGTGAACTGTTCACCGCTCACCGCTTCCTGCCCTCGCCCTTATCTTTCCGCCCATGGCTTCCCCGATCTCATGACCGAACTGCACATCGAAGCGACCCGCGGCGACCTGGTCGAGTCGGTCCATCGCGTCTCGGCCGCCGTCGTGCACGCCAGCGGGCGGCTCGTCGCGGCCGCGGGCGATGCGTCTCGAGTCGCGTACTGGCGCTCCGCTGCCAAGCCATTCCAGGCCTTGCCACTGCTGGAGGACGGGGCGGCCGACGCGCTCGCGATGACGACTGAGGAGCTGGCGCTGGCGTGCGCCTCGCATTCGAGCGAGCCACGGCATCTGGAGGTCGCGGGCGGCCTGCTGCGCCGCATCGGTGCCACCGAGGCGGAGCTGGCCTGCGGCCCGCATCCGCCGCTGTCGGCGACCGTGGCCGAGCTGGTGGTGCGCGAGGGAATCGCACTCACGCCTCTCTGGAGCAACTGCTCCGGCAAGCACGCCGGCATGCTGGCGCTGGCGCGGCACCACGGGTGGCCCTCGGCCGGCTACGAGCGCCCGGGGCACCCGCTCCAGGACCGCATCCTGACCGAGGTAGCCCGCTGGACCGGGGTCATGGCGCAGGTGATTCCGACCGCGACCGACGGCTGCGCAGCCGTGACCTTCGGCCTCCCACTGTCCGCGATGGCGCTGGCGTGGGCCCGGTTCGGCACCGATGCGGCGCCGGCGGCCACACGGCTCCGCGCGGCGATGACCGCTCACCCCGATCTGGTGGCGGGGACGGGGCGACTCTGCACCGGACTGATGGCGGCCTATCCGGGCCGGGTACTCGCCAAGGTCGGCGCGGCGGGCATCTATTGTGCCGCGCTGCCTGAGCTCGGGGTCGGCGTGGCGCTCAAGGTGGCCGACGGCGACAGCGAGGTTTCTGCGCCCGCGCTGCTCGCGGTCCTCTCGGCGGTGCTGCAGCGCGCCGGGGTCGCGGCCCGATACGACCTCGCGCCGGTGGCGCCCCACGCCTCCCGGCCGATCCTTAATACCCGCGGCACGCGGGTGGGCACCCTGCGGGCGGCCGGCGTGCTGCGTTTTCATGACTGAACGCGTCGGAGATTCGGTGCGGGACCTGTCCTCAACCGAGGTAGGATGGATGGCGAAACAAGACAATCTCGACCCGCAGACGCGCGATCTGGTGCGCTTCGCGGCCGCCATCGCGCAGGGCTACGAGCCGGAGCTGCGGGAGCGGGTGGGACCGCTTCGCTCGTCGCAGGTCCCCACGCAGTGGGTCGAGGAACTGCTGCTGCAATCGGTGCTGATGGTCGGGTATCCCCGTGCGCTCATCGCCTTCGGGGTGTGGCGAAAGTTCAGCGGCGTCCCGGCCCCGCAGTCGGATGAGGGCCAGGACTACGGCCAGGTCGGAGAGTGGATCCGGCGTGGTGAAGCGGTGTGCACCACCGTGTACGGCGAGAACTACCGTAAGCTGCGTGAGAGCGTCCGAACGCTGCATCCGGCCATCGACGCCTGGATGATCACCGAGGGCTACGGCCGCACCCTAGGCCGCCCGGGCCTCGATCTCATGCGGCGCGAGCTCTGTACCGTGGTGCAGACCGCGGTGCTGGAGGCGCCCAAGCAGCTGCACTCGCACTTGCGTGGGGCGCTCAACGCCGGGGCATCGTTCGGCCAAATCGAAGGCGTGCTCTCCATCGTCAATCCGCTGCTGTCGTTCGACCAGTGGAAGAAGGTCAAGGAGCTGTGGCGGTCGGTGCGCGATGGATGGTCGCCGGGGAGCTGATGTTCATCGATCGAGCGGTGGTGCGGGTAACGGCGGGCACGGGTGGATCGGGCGCCAGCTCGTTCGCCCGGTTCAAGTACAAGCCCAAGGGCGGGCCCGACGGCGGCGATGGCGGCCATGGCGGGAGCGTCTACGTCCGCGGCGCGGCCAACCTGGCCACGCTGCTCGACTACCGCTACCGAACGGAGTGGAAGGCGGGCCGAGGCGAGCATGGCAAGGGTAAGACCCAGACCGGCGCCTCGGCCGACGACCTCTACCTTCCGGTCCCGCCCGGGACCATCGTGCGCGACGCCGAGCGCGGCGAATCGATCGGCGAGGTGCTCCGCGAGGGCGATACGCTCCTGGTGGCCCGCGGCGGGCGCGGGGGACGGGGCAACGCGCGGTTCGCCACCTCCACGCACCAGGCCCCGCGCGAGTGGGAGCCGGGCGAGGAAGGGCAGGACCGGCAGATCGAGCTGGTGCTCAAGCTCATCGCCGACGTCGGCCTCCTCGGCGAGCCCAACGCGGGCAAGAGCACGCTGCTCTCGGTCGTATCGGCGGCCCGGCCCAAGATCGCCGACTACCCGTTCACCACACTCGAGCCCAACCTGGGCGTCGTGCCCCTGTCCGGCCACCGCACGTTCGTCATGGCCGACATCCCCGGCATCATCGAAGGGGCGCACGCGGGCAAGGGGCTCGGGCTCAAGTTCCTGCAGCACGTCGAGCGAACCCGGGTGCTGGCGTATCTGGTGCCGCTCGATGCCCCCGACCTCCAGCAGGTCTATCAGCGCCTGCGCGACGAGGTGCGGCTTTACAGCGAGGCGCTGGCCGAAACGCCGCATGTCCTGCTGCTCACCAAGAGGGACCTGCTCCCCACCGCTGACCGGTTGCCGGAGGTGGCCGCACCGGAGGCGGCGGGTGTCCTCGCGATCTCGAGCGCGGCGGGCACGGGGTTGGATGAGGTGAGGGAGTTCCTCTGGAAGTTCGTCGAGGCGGCCAAGGCGGTCGCGGGCGAGGCCGGCGAATCGGCCGAAATCGTGGCGGACGCACCCGGGTACTGGGAGTTCATGGACGATGAGTAGATGGACAGCGAGCGCCTCGCCTACCTGGCACTGACCCAGGTCCCCGGCCTCGGACCGGCGCGCCTCTCGGCGCTGCTCGATGCCTGCCACACCCCGCTCGGCGCCCATTCGGCGCCGTTCGCGTTTTTATGCACCATCCCCGGCATCACCCCCGCCTGCGCGACCGCGATCAAGGCGACCCCACTCGCCACCGGGCGCCAGCTCGAGGAGGCGGTGGACCGCATCGGGGCACGGATCCTGGTTCCGGACGACGCCGAGTTCCCGGGATCCCTTCGGACCATTCCCGACGCTCCCCCGGTCCTGTTCGCCCTGGGCGACCTCGGCCTGCTCCGACGACCCGCGCTCGCCGTGGTCGGCAGCCGAGACCACTCCGCATACGGCCAGGCCGTCGCCCGCGGGGTGGCGATGCTGGCGGCGCGGGTCGGGCTGGTCGTGGTCAGCGGCATGGCGCGCGGGCTCGACGCGGTGGCCCAATCGACGGCGCTCGACGTGGGGGGGACCACGATCGGCGTGCTCGGCAACGGACTGGGCGTGATCTATCCGGCGGCCAACCGAGTGCTCTACGAGCGCGTGACCGCCGGCGGACTCCTGCTGACCGAGTTCCCGCCGGGAGAGCGCCCGCACGCCGGCAGCTTCCCGCGGCGCAACCGGTTGATCAGCGGGCTCGCCCGGGTCACGTTCGTGGTCGAGGCCGCGCTCGGCTCGGGCGCGCTCATCACCGCCGGCACGGCGCTCGACCAGGG
The DNA here is from genome assembly GCA_050733015.1 of Gemmatimonadales bacterium. Classification (GTDB taxonomy): domain Bacteria; phylum Gemmatimonadota; class Gemmatimonadetes; order Gemmatimonadales; family GWC2-71-9; genus CAVVWJ01. Next base: position 709 of record JBOHSB010000085.1, on the reverse strand, counting down.
CCGCGAGGTCATGGCCGTGCCCGGCCCGATCACCAGCGCGCTGTCCACCGGCTGCAACCGCCTTCTCCGCGACGGCGCCACCCCGTACCTCGAGCCGGCCGATCTAGCGCAGTTGTACCCCGACGTCTCGTTCCCCAGCGAGCTGCCGGCCGACCCGGCATCGGGTCCCCGGCCGCTGCCGGATGCGCTCACCAAGGCGGAGCGCGGCGTGGCTGAGCTGCTGGGGCCGGAGCCGATTCCGCTCGACTCGCTGGTGGAGCGCGTCGGCCGGCCGGTGGGACAGCTGTTGGCGCTGCTGTGCTCGTTGGAGGTGCAAGGCGTGGTGGAGCAGGGGGCGGGGCGGATGTTTCGACGCGTCTGACGGCTCGGGCAGGCGTTCCGGCGGGGGCGCGGGCGCAGCGGCCCCTCCGGTCGCTGCAGTGCGGTTCGTTCATGCTGGCACCGCCCCATGCTCGGCCGCACCGGGTACCCGCGAAGCGGGTGGTCTCTCTGCGGGGCCACCGCGCCCTGGTTGGGGCTAACTGACAGATCGGCGACGTCGGTCCGGCGGACGAGATGGGCTCGCGGGGGTACGGCTGTGCTGGTCCGTTCCCAGCGCCGGGCGCGCCGAGCGGGCATTGGCGAAAATTCTCCCGGCGCGGCGCTGCCGCCGGCGTTCCGGGCGCAGCACGAGGGGGGCGGGCCGGACCGACACTGCGTTCTTTTGTGG
>JBOHSB010000084.1:0-17345 GCA_050733015.1 Gemmatimonadales bacterium | reverse complement strand
AGTCACCGACGCGCAGCCGGTACGGGTCGCGCCGTCCACGCCGGCGCTGTCCACCAGGTAGATGATGGGGATCCGCTGGCGCATCGCGACTTCCTGCGCCCGGAGGATCTTGCGGATGGTCTCGGGCCACCACGAGCCGGCCTTCACGGTGGCGTCATTGGCGACGACCACCACCTCTCGCCCTTCCACCACCCCGACGCCGGTAATGACGCCGGCACCGGGCGCCTGGCCGTCGTATTGATCGTAGGCGACCAGCAGGCCGAGCTCGAGCCAGGGCGCGCCGGGGTCGAGCAGCTTGGCGACGCGTTCGCGGGGGGCCAGCTTGCCCTGCTGGTGCATCTTGGCGACGCGCGCGGGGCCGCCGCCGGCGCGCAGGCGCTCGGCCAGCTGGCGATATTCCTCGGTGAGGGCCCGCAGGCGGCTCACCGATCCAGATGCTCGGACGCCCACGACGTGATGTAAGAAATGAGATCGGACGTGCGCGTGCCGGGGCCGAACAACCGCCCGATGCCGCGCGACTGGAGCGCTTCCATGTCTTCCGGCGGGATGATGCCGCCGCCGGTGACCAGCAGGTCCGGGCGGCCCATCTGGTCGAGCAGCTGGCGCACCCGGGGGAACAGAGTCATGTGCGCGCCGGACAGGATCGAGAGTCCCACGACGTCCACGTCCTCCTGCACGGCGGCGGTCGCGATCATCTCGGGCGTCTGGTGCAGCCCGGTGTAGATCACCTCCATCCCCGCGTCCCGGAGCGCGGCGGCGACGACCTTGGCCCCCCGGTCATGGCCGTCCAACCCGGGCTTGGCCACGAGGACCCGGATCGGCCGGGACAACGAGCGGGTCGCGGTCATGAGGCCAGTTTCTCCTTGAGCAGGTCGTCCGCCAGGGCGCGCAGCGAGCCAACGGCCGCGCAGCCGTGAGGCCGAGGGGCGGCGGGCGGGACGAGCAGGACCGCCGGAATGCCGGCGGCGTTCGCGCCCAGCACGTCGACCTCGTACAGGTCGCCGACGTACAACGCCTCTTCGGCGGTCACGCCAAGCGCGTCCAGCGCGGTCCGGAAGATAGCGGGATCGGGCTTCTCCACCCCAGCCAAGGCGGAGTCCACCACCACGTCGAAATACTGCCGCACGCCGGCCGCGGTGAGCGCCTCCTCCACCCGCCCGTCGCTGTTCGATACGATGCCCAGTCGGAGCCCAGCCCGGCGAAGGCGGCCCAGTGCGTCGTGCGCATCGGCGGCGATGCCGCTCCAAAGATGGCGCTCGGCGTGCAGGCGGGTGAGCTCCTCGCGCACTTGCGCCATGCGCGCCTCGGGGATGCCGGCCTCGCGGAACAGGGCCTCGAGGTACGCGATGGCCCGTTCGCGATCGGTCCGCCGGGATCGCTCCATGGCGCGCGCCGCCGCCGTCGCGCCGGCCGCGAGCCCGGCCCCGGTCAGCGCCACACCCAACGCCCTACCCACGGCGGCCGCGATCCGGACGTAGTCGAGGAACAGCAGGGTATTGCCGGCGTCGAACAGGACCGCCCGGAGCGGCACGTGGGAACCGATCACACGATCAACGGAACCGGAGCAGGCCGGCGAGCCCGTCGACGGCCCTGCGCGCCTCGGGGTCGTAGACCACGTTGACGTCGACGCCCTGTCGCAACGCCTCCTCGATGGCGTCATCCACGATGTCGAGGACGGGCACCGGCTCGCCTTCCTCCCGGCACTCCCGCTCGGTGCGCGCCAGCCGACCCGACGTGCCGCAGCGGAAGCCCGGCTCGCTTGCGTCGGCGTGGACCAGGAGGGATCGGATCTGGCCGCGTGACAGTGCCCGGAGCGTCGGATCGAGCCCGTTGACGCTCCAGCGGCTGCCCAGCGCCTCGGCCATCTCGCTCACTTCGGCCCGCTCGGTCTTCCGCTCCCATGCCTCCCGGACCGCCAGCGTGGCCGCGTGGACCGCCGCCGGCGTGGCTTCCTTCGGATTGAGGCGCGCCGTCCCGATCAGTCGCTCGGTCAGGTAGTTGTGGAGGAACGGCTCGACCGCACCGGCATCGGTGCCGGTACCGGCGACGACGATGCCGTGTGCAGGTCGCCGCCGGTCGATGGTGAAGAGCTCGCGGGCGATGGCCTCGTAGTGTCGTTGCTTCTCCGCGCGGATCCGGTTGTTGTACGTGTGCTCGCCCCAGCCGGGACCGCTCTGGTCGCCGCGGAACCGCTTGCCGCGGGTGCTGTCGGCGCGGAGCCCTGACAGCTCGTGGCAGTCGTAGGCGGTGACCTCGAAGAACCGCGCGCCCGTGCGGTCGAGGACGACCGTGAGGAGGCGCCCGAATTCGTCCTCTACCGAGGCCACCTCGCGCACCAGTGGGGTGCTGTCCACGGCGAGCCGCGACCGGTACACCACCGGCAGCGGCATCGCCTCGAACAGCCCGATGGCTTCGCAGGCGAAGATGGCGAGCCCCTGGGCCGACGGCAGGTTGGCCGGGGTGCGAAGATACCGTTGCACCCGGGCGAGGTCACGCACCACCTCGTCGGTGATCGACCGGTCGAGCCCGAGCCGAGGCAGGGCCTGCATCACCCCACGGGCGCGGTTCTTGAGCTTGATGAGGTATTTGCCCCGGGCCCGATCCCGGGGCTCGAGCTTGAGGTAGCAGGTGACGACCCGGTGCGGGGCCGGGGCGACCTGCGTCAGGCGGGCGAGGCGGTCGGGCACCGCAGGCGGGGTCTCCCGAGCCCGCCCGCTCCCCGCCGGCACCGCCGTGCGCCGGGCATTAGAAGAATACCGGCTCTCGATAACTGCCATAGATCTCCTCAAGCACATGCCGGATCTCGTACAGCGTGCAGTAGGCACGCGCGCAATCCAGCATGGCGGGAATGATGTTTCGGTCCTCGGCGGCCGCGCGCCGCAGCTCGCCCAGGCGCTCGGCGACGGCCTGCGGGTCGCGGGTGGCGCGCACCCGCGCCAGCCGATCGCGCTGGGTCTGCTCGGCGGCGTCCCCGACCTTGAGGATTTCGACCGGCCCCTCCGCCTCCTCCACGAAGTCGTTGACGCCGACCAGCGTGCGGCGATCCTGCTCGACCTCCGACTGAAACCTGGCGGAGCTGGAGGCGATCTGCCGCTGGAACCAGCCCGTCTCGATGGCGCGCACCACGCCGCCCTGCGCGTCGATCTCGGCGAACAGGCCTTCCGCCTCCCGCTCGAGCACATCGGTCAGCGCCTCGAGATAGAACGAGCCGCCGAGCGGGTCGGCGACGTTCGGCACGCCGGTCTCGTAGGCGAGAATCTGCTGGGTGCGAAGCGCGATCCGGACCGATTCCTCAGTCGGGAGCGCCAGGGTCTCGTCCAGCGCGTTGGTGTGCAGGGACTGCGTCCCGCCCAGCACCGCCGCCAGCGCCTGGTAGGCCACCCGCACCACGTTGTTGTGCGGCTGCTGGGCGGTGAGCGTGACGCCGGCCGTCTGGCAGTGGAACCGCATTCGCCAGCTCCTGGGGTCCTGCGCACCGTAGCGGTCGCGCATGTGCCGGGCCCAGATGCGGCGGGCCGCCCGAAGCTTGGCGATCTCCTCGAAGAAGTCGTTGTGCACGTCCCAGAAAAACGACAGCCTCGGCGCGAACAGATCCACGCCGAGGCCGCGGGCCATGCCGTGCTCCACGTAACAGAAGCCGTTGGCCAAGGTGAACGCCAGCTCCTGGGCGGCCGTGGCCCCGGCCTCGCGGATGTGGTAGCCCGAGATGGAGATCGTATTCCACTTCGGCGTGTGGTCGGCGGCCCATTCGAACAGATCGACGATGATCTTGAGCGCGGGCTCCGCCGGGAAGATCCAGGCGTGCTGCGCCATGTATTCCTTGAGGATGTCGTTCTGAATGGTGCCCTGCAGCTGGGCGATCGGCACCCCCTGGCGTTCGGCCGCGGCCACGTAGAAGCAGAACAGCATCGCCGCCGGCCCGTTGATGGTCATCGAGGTGGAGACCTGGTCCAGCGGGATCCCGTCGAACAGCGTTTCCATGTCGGCCAGGCTGGAGATGGCGACGCCGCACTTCCCGACCTCCCCCTCGGAGCGCGGATGGTCGGCGTCGTAGCCCATCAACGTGGGGAAATCGAACGCCACCGACAATCCGGTCTGACCCCGCTCGAGCAGGAACTTGTAGCGCTCGTTGGTGTCCTCAGCCGTCCCGAACCCGGCGAACTGCCGCATGGTCCAGAGCCGGCCGCGATACATCGTCGGATGGATGCCGCGGGTGAAGGGAAACTCGCCGGGCAGACCGGTGGCGGAGAGCGTATCGTGGGCGAGGTCGAGCGCGGTGTAGACCGGCTCGACCGCGCGGCCCGAGACCGACGTGAAGTCCGCATCGGTGCGAGTGGGGAGCCGCGCGGCGGCCGCGCGCCACGCCGCTACCTCGGCCCGGAGCCGCGCCAGCTCCTGCTCCTGGGCCGCCAGCCGGCGCGCGGTCTCGGCGTCGAGATCCGTCCCCCACGTCGTCATATGCGCCCCCCTTGCTTGAGCCCGTTCAGCACTTCGGCCGCGACGTCGTAGGGACTCACCTGCCCCGCCACGATCTCGTCGAGCCGGCCCGCGATCCGTTCGTCCGCGCGGGTCTCCTCCCAGATCCAGCGCCGGGTGGCGCGATCGACGACCTCCCGGGTCCGGTCCAGCAGCCGGCGCCGGCGCCGCTGGTCCATGGTACCGCTGCTCTCGAGCCAGAGGTGGTGCCGGTCCAGCGCGCCGATGAGATCGGGCACGCCCTCGCCCTTGACGGCGACGGTGAGGACGACGGGATGGTCCCAAGCGGACGGCAGGACGGGCGGACGGTCGGACGCTCCGGAAGACCCCTCCTCCTCCGCCTTGGACACGCCAGGTGAAGCGGACGACAAGGCTGGCCGGTTCGCACGGCCGGAGACCCGTCGGGCCGCCTGACTGCCTGACCGTCCGACCGTCCGACCATCTGACCGTCCGTGATGCGCCGGCATGTTGCGGAAGGCGTTCCCGCGCCGGATGCCGAGGGTCACCTCGATCTCCTGCCGCAGCTTCTCGGCGCCGGGACGGTCGGCCTTGTTGACCACGAACAGATCAGCGATCTCCATCACGCCCGACTTGAGCGTCTGGATGCCGTCGCCCGACTCGGGGACCAGCACGAGGACGGTGGTATCGGCCATGCGCGCAACGTCGAGCTCGCTCTGCCCCACCCCGACCGTCTCGATCAGGATGCGGTCGAACCCGGCCGCATCGAGCAGGTCGCACACCTCGCGCGTGGTGGTGGCGAGGCCCCCGATGGAGCCACGGGTTCCCATCGAGCGGATGTACACGCCCTGATCGAGCGCCACGGATTCCATGCGGATGCGGTCGCCGAGCAGGGCGCCGCCGGTGAAGGGGCTGGTCGGGTCCACGGCCACGACCGCCACCCGTAGGCCACCCTGGCGGTACGCGGTGATCAGGCGTTCGACGAGCGTGGATTTGCCGGCGCCGGGAGGTCCGGTGATGCCGATCCGCCGGGCGCCGCCGATGGACCGGTGGACATGCGCGAGCAGCCGTTCGAAGCCGGGGCGCCCGTTCTCGACCACCGAGATCGCGCGGGCCAGGGCGGCGGTATTGCCGGCCTCGAGGCCCGCGAGCAGGAGGTCGGGATCCATGAAGGAAAGGTCGCCCGGGGGCTGGATCGAGGCAAGCGCATGCCGGCGCAAGTTCCTGCAGGGCGCGACCCTAGTCGGCGTCCAACTCACCCTCGCCGTTCTCGATGTGCAGCTCCTTCTTGGCGGTCCAGTTGATGACGAACACCAGCACCACGCCCACCACCAGGGCCCCGAGCAGCCAGAGCTGGACCCGGCGGACCTTGCCCAGCATCAGGGTGGCGCTCCCGCTCACCAGGTAACCCAGCCCCGTAAACACGAGCGACCCGATCACGGCGCCGATGCTGTCCACCATCAGGAACTTGGCCAGCGAGAGCTCGTGCAGCCCCCAGAACAGCATGCTGGCGGCCTTGGTCCCGTACACGAAACGCGCGGCCAGCAACTGCCAGGGACCGAGCCGGCGGGCCAGCGCCTCGATCCGGTGGCCCACCCGGCGATAGAATCGGCCGGCCCGGAACCGCGGTCCCCGCACCCGGCCGAGGGTGTACCAGGCGAAGTCTCCCACCATGCTGCCCACGGCCCCGGCGGCCAGGGCGAGAGGAAACGGGAAGTAGCCGAGGTGGGCGGCGACCCCGGCCAGGATGAGGGTGAAGTCCCCTTCGAACGCCGATCCCACGAACACCGCGGCAAGGCCGTACCGGAGCACCAGACTTTCGGGATTCACGGGCGGTCAGGCGGGAGGCCGCGGATGGAGGCGGCGATCCTCGCGCGCCACCGTGGGTACGGCAAACGCCGGCCGGGCAACGGGCTCGAGTCCCAAGTGCGCCCGGGCCACGTTGAGCGCGTCGTCGATGTTTCCCACCAGATCCTCCTCGGCCACCTCGTCGCCGAGCGCGGAACGGCGCAACGCGACCATCGGTTGGGCATGGACATCGGACAGAATGACCCGCGCCCCGGCGCGGCGGAATCGGGTCACGACGTCCCGGAGCGCATTGAGGCCGGTCGAATCCATTGCCGGCACGTTTCGCATCCGGATGATGAGCACGCGGGGCGTCCGGCGCATTTCGGTGATCGTTTCCTTGAACTTCTCCGCCGCCCCAAAGAAGAAGGGGCCGTTGATCTCGTACACCTCCACCCCGGCTGGGACGGTCCGGCGCCTGAGCGCGTTGGGATCGCCCTCGGCTTCGTCTCCGCCCTCGTCGAACTCGCGGGTGATGGCGCTGACGTTGGTCACCTCCGACATCCGCCGCATGAACAGGAAAGCGGCCAGCACCATGCCGATCTCCACCGCCACCGTGAGGTCGACGAGCACCGTGAGCAAGAAGGTGGTGAGCAGGACCGCGAGGTCGCTCTTGGGCGCCCGGAACTCGGCGCGGAAGGTACGCCACTCGCTCATGTGGTACGAGACGATCACCAGGATCCCCGCCAGCGTCGCCATCGGAATGAGGGCCGCCCAGCGCCCGAAGAACACGGTGATGAGCAGCAGGGTGAGCGCGTGCACCATCCCGGCCACCGGCGTGCGGCCGCCGTTCTTCACGTTGGTGGCCGTCCGCGCGATCGCCCCGGTCGCCGGGATGCCTCCGAACACCGGAGAGACGATGTTGGCCACGCCCTGCGCCACCAGCTCCATGTTGGAGCGATGTTTGCCACCGATCATCCCGTCGGCCACCACCGCGGACAGCAGCGACTCGATCCCGGCCAGGAGCGCGATGGTGAACGCCGGTCCGACCAGCGAGCTGACGGTCGCGAACGAGACGTGCGGCAGCGAGGGCCGGGGAAACCCGAGGTCGATCGCGCCGAAACGGCTGCCGATGGTTTCCACCCGGAGGTCCAACGCGTGTACCATGACCGTCGTGACCACCAGAGCCACGAACGGGCCCGGTATCCGGTGGTTGAGCCGTGGCCAGAAAATCAGAATGGCCAGCGTCACGCCGGACACGAGGGCCGCCACCGGGCTCACCTGCCCGAGATGGCGGCCGTATTCGGCCCACTTGCCGAGAAAATCGGCGGGCAGGGCGGCCATATCGATCCCGAGCAGATCCTTCACCTGCCCGGAGAAGATGATGAGGGCGATGCCGCTGGTGAAGCCGGTCACCACGGGAAACGGGATGAACTTGATGGCGCCGCCGAGCCGGGCCAGGCCGAAGCCGATGAGCATCACCCCGCCCATGATCGTCGCGACCCGCAGTCCGTCCACCCCGTACCGCTGGACGATGCCGTAGACGATCACGACGAAGGCGCCGGTCGGGCCGCCGATCTGGACCCGCGATCCGCCGAGGGCCGAGATCAGGAGGCCGGCGATGACCGCCGTGTACAGTCCCTGGTCGGGCGTGACGCCGCTGGCGATGGCAAAGGCGATGGCCAGGGGCAGCGCGACGATGCCCACGATGACGCCGGCGCCGACGTCGGCCGCGAACTGGGCCCGATCGTAGGAGCGCATCGTGGTCACGAGCTTCGGGACGAGCAGCTTGGCTCCAGGGGGAAGTTCGGTTCAGCGTCGCGGCGGCTGTCCCGCGCGGGCCAAAATGACTCAAGCGGCCTGAGACGTGGGACAACTCGTCGTGCGCGAGCGGCGAACGGGCCCAAATCTGTAGGGTGCCAAGCACTTTGGCCACTGGCCGTGTTCTTGCCCTGCAGCCAGCATTCGTCCTCCCGGAGGTCGGCCGTTGCGCAGCACGCATCCTTATGGTCGTGTCGGTCGCTGGCGGCAAGATGGCCCCCGGGCACAGTACATTTCGCTCCCGCGTCCGTGGGCGGGCCTGCCTTGGAACGAAACCCCAGGGAGGCAGGACGCCGGCGGCACCGGGCTCCAACGTGGTAGCCATGTCCGCACCCGCACGCGCATGATGCCGATGGGTCTTCCCCGCCGCCTAGCCGTGCTGACGGCCGTCATGGCCGTGCTGCTGGTGACGGGAGCGACCGAAATCGCGCTCTGGTGGTCCGGCCGAACGCGGCTCGAGGACTTCCGGCTGGAGACGGTGGCGCTGGCGAACACGCTGGCGTCCCTCTTGGTTCGAAGCGCCCCCCGAGGCGACTCGGCCAGTCTCGCGCAGGGTCTCGAGGGGTGGGCCCGCCATCGGACCAACGACTCGCAGGCCATCGTCTACCTGGCCCACGGCCAGCACCTCTCGCCGGTGGCCGCCAGCGGCGCCTCCGATACCACCCCCGCAAGCCACACGACGTACGCCGCCCTGGCCCACCGGGCCACGGAGGTGATGCTGCATCAGGGCACGTCGCCCGGGTGGGAGGTGGCGGTACCGCTCGGCGTGCCTCGCCTGTATGGCGTGCTCGACGTACGGGTCTCGACCCAGCGGCTGCTGGACTGGGCCCGCCTGGAGCGGCGCCGCGGCTACCTCCTCGCCCTGATCTCGGCCATGCTGGTGGGCCTGTTCGTCGCGGTGCTGACCGCCCGGTGGGTCGGGCGGCCGCTCGCGGCCCTTGGGACCGCGATGGCCGGCGCGCACGGCGGCGCCACCGGGGCGCCCGTGGCACCCGAGATCGGGCCCCGCGAGTTCCGCGAGCTGACCCGGCGCTACAACCGGATGCGCGAGGCGCTGTCCGCGCGCGAGCGCGAGAGCGCGGCGCGCGCGATGCTGCTCACCCTCGAGGAGCGGGCCCGTGGGCTCGACCGCCTCGCCCTGATGCACGAGACGGCCGCGGTGTTCGCGCACGAGATCGGGACCCCGCTCAACACGGTGAGCGGCCACCTGCAGCTGCTCCGGGATGACTTCGAGGGCCAGCGGGACGCCAAGGGCGTGGAGCGGGTGCGGCTCCTGCTCGCCCAGGTGGACCGTGTCGCCGGGATCGTCCGGGCCGGCCTCAACCGGGGCGCCTGGCCCCGGCCGCTGGTGCGGCGGCAGGACCTCAACGAGATCGCCGTCCGCATGGCGCGCTTCCTCGAGCCGTCGTTCACCGACGCGGGCGTGCGCGCCGAGCTGACGCTGGACGGCGGCCGCCCGGTCCTCGCCACCTGCGACCCGGCGATGGTCGAGCAGATCCTGCTCAACCTGCTCAAGAACTCGGTCGAGGCCCTGCCGCACGGCGGCACCGTGGCGATCGCCACGGGCCTCGCCGACCACCACGCGTACATCGACGTCCAGGACGACGGCCCGGGCCTCGACGCCGAGGCCGAGTCCAACCTGTTCCGCCCGTTCGCGACCACCAAGGGTCCGCTCGGCTCCGGCCTCGGCCTCGCGGTCAGCCGGCGCCTCGCCCGTTTGCTGGGCGGCGACCTGGTCCACGTTCCCAGCGCCCGCGGGGTCCGCTGGCGCCTCACCCTGCCGATCGAGGAGCTCGCATGACCGCGCCGTCCATCACCCATGCCAGGCTGCTGCTCGTGGACGACGACGAGGAAGCTTGCCGCCTGCTCGCCGAAGTGTTGGAGCGAGAGGCCTACGACGTGGTGCCGGCCCTGTCCGCCGACGAGGCCCTCACCAAGGTCAGCGAGAGCGGCCCGTTCGACGCGGTGCTCACCGACCTGCGGATGCCGGGGAAGAGCGGACTGGACCTGCTGCGGACGCTGCGGGAGCGCGACCCGGCGGCCCTGGTGCTCGTGCTCACGGCGTTCGGCGACGCCGGCGCGGCCGGCGAGGCCATCCGGGCCGGCGCGTACGATTTCATCAGCAAGCCGTACGACCTCGCGGCCCTGCGGGAGACCCTGGCGCGCTCGCTCGGACGGCGGCGCCTCGCCGGCGTGCGGCGAGACAGCACGGAGACCGCCGAGGTGAGCTCGAACGGACGCTCCGCAGGCCCCGCGCTGGTGGGCCACAGTCCCGCGATTATCGACGTGATGAAGACGCTGGCCCGGGTCGCGCCGTCCCAGGCGACGGTGCTGGTGCTGGGCGAGACCGGCACCGGCAAGGAGCTGGTCGCGCGCACCATTCACCACTTCTCGGAGCGCGCCGACCGCCGCTTCGTCGCGGTGAACTGCTCCGCGCTGGCGGAGGGCCTGCTGGAGAGCGAGCTGTTCGGTCACGTGCGGGGCGCGTTCACCGGAGCCGGCACCGCGCGCCCAGGGCTGTTCCGCGAGGCCGACCGCGGCACGCTGTTCCTCGACGAGATCGGGGACATCTCGCCCGCCCTGCAGGCGCGTCTGCTGCGCGCCCTGCAGGAGCACGAGATCGTGCCCGTGGGCTCGGAAACGCCGGTGCGGGTGGACGTGCGCGTGCTGGCCGCCACCCATCGCGACCTGCCGGAGCTGGTGCGCCAGGGACGCTTCCGGGAAGACCTGTACTATCGCCTCAACGTCGTGACCCTGACGCTACCGCCGCTCCGCGCGCGCCCACAGGACATCCCGCTGCTGATCGATCACTTCCTGCGCGAGCTGGCGGCCCGGCACGGCCGCGGCCCTGTCGCGGTGGACCCCGAGGCCCAGCGCCGGCTGCTGGCCTACGACTGGCCCGGCAACATCCGCGAGCTGCAGAACGTGCTCGAGCGGGCCATGCTCCTGGCCGAACAGGACGTGATCGGACCCGAGCATCTCCCTCCCGACGTGCGCGCCCCGCGCGCGGCGTTGGCCCCGACGCCCGCGGCCGAGCCCGTCGCCTCGGCCCCGCTGCGCTCGCTCGACGAGATCGACCGGGACCACGTGCTTCGGGTGCTCGGCGCCATGCGCGGCAATCGCGACGACACGTCGCGCGTCCTGGGGATCAGCCGGCGCACGCTGAGCCGGATGATCCTCCGGTGGAACCTGCCCCGCCGGTTCGAGTAGGTGGGCTGCGCCACTCTGTCCGAAACGGGCCAGAGTGGCGCGCCATCGCCGCCGCGAGACGGCGCCACGGCGCCGGACAGCGAGATTGGCGCGCTCAACCCATGGCACATGGATTGCCTTTCGGGGTGCCGTTCCCGTGGTCTCCAATCCGGAAGCCGCGATGTACTCCCGAGGAGGATTCCGATGCGTACGCTTGCTCTCGTCACCGCCATGGCCGCCCTGACCTTTTCGGCGGGCGCCCTGGCCGCACAGTCCACGAGCACCCCGCCGCCGGCGACCAAGCCGACCATGAGCCAGACGCCGGCGGTGCACGTGAAGCAGGACACGACCAAGAAGGCAGCCACCGCGGCCAGCACGAAGGCCGCGACCACGACGCACCACGCCGCGTGGACCAAGGATGAGGTGAAGGATGCCCAGGAAGGGCTCACCAAAGCCGGGCTCTACAAGGGCAAGGTCAGCGGTGTGATGAACGCGGATACCCGCAAGGCCCTCCGCACGTACCAGAAGCAGAACAAGCTTCCGGTCACCGGCCGGCTGAGCGACAGCGTGCTGGTCAAACTCAAGTCCGCCTGACCCCCGCACGCGTACTCCCTCTCGGGCGCCCCTCCACATGGGGGGGCGCCTGCCTTCCAGCCAGCGAACCCGCTGGCGGCGACTGGAGGCCCACGTCGCCGCGAACGTCGAGCTTTACCTCGTCGCGGTGACCCTGTGCGTCGTCCTGCTCGTGCCGCTCGCGCTGGAGCTCGGCACCGATACTCAGGAGCTGGCCGGCGCCGCGCTGGCGGCGTGCGTGGTCCAGGCGGCGCTCCTGTGGGTGCTGCGCCGGCGGGCCACCGCGAGCCGCCAGCGCCTCATCGCGGAGGTGCAGGGCCTGCTCCGCGACCGGATCAACAATCATCTCCAGATCGTCGTGTTCTCCCTGGCGGAGCAGGATGCCGGCGCGGCCACGGCGGGCGAGCGCGAGCGCCTGGCGCAGGCCATGAGCGCGGTCGCCGCGGTCTCCCGGACCCTCGACGAGCTGTCCACCGATTCGCTTCGGCGGTGGCACGACCGCTACCGCGAAGCCCTCACCGGGGCGGCCAGCTCTTTCGAAACCGGAGCGGGTTCTGGAACAGGTGCGTCGGCAGCAGGAAAATCACGAGAAACATGCCGAACGCGATGACCAGCCCGACGGCGAGCACCTCCAGGCGCCGGGTCGCCGCGAAGAGGATGCTGGTGATGATGGCGATGGTGAAGGCGAAGATCGCCAGCAGCACGCGCCGCATCTGCTGCGCGAGGAAGCGCTGCAGCTCGAGCGCGTCCCGCGGATGCCAGCGGACCCGGAGCTCGTCCCGCTCGACCCGCCGCACCAGGTCGCGCAGCGTGCGCACCGTCGTGAGGGCTTCCTGGGTCCAGTCCGCCACCCGGGCCCGCGGATCCTGCTCGAGGGCGCCGCGAATCAGACGCGTGGCCGCGCGGTCGAGCACCGGCCGCGCCATGGCGAGCGCGTTGAAATTGGGGTCGTAGCGGAGGCCGATGCCCTCCACCAGCACACCCGCCCGGCCGAAGTAGACCAGGTTCGATGGCAGGATCAGCGGCCATTCGTAGAACGTCTGCAGCACCTGCTCCACCAGTCGCTGGATCTGCCGGGGCGAGACATCGCCCCGGAGCGACACGGCCATGAGGCTCCGGGCCGCGTCCCGCACGGTGCCCCGGTCCACGTCCGGGTCCAGGATGCCCAGCTCGTAAAAGCCGTTGATCACACCCTCCACGTCCTGGCGGGCGGCGGCGAGCACCGTCTCCACCAGGCGGCGTCGGGTCTCCCGGTCCACTTCCAGCACCATGCCGAAATCGAGCAGTACCAGCCGGCCCCGGTCATCGACCAGCAGATTGCCCGCGTGCGGATCGGCGTGGAACACGCCGTCCTCGAGCATCATCCGGATGTAGGCGTCCACCACCGTCTCGAGCAGCCGGAGCAGATCCAGCTCGCCGGACGCCAGCCGGTCCTGCAGCCGGTCGATCCGGGTTCCCTCGACGTACTCCAGCACCAGCACCCGCCGCGTGACCAGGGCGGTCACCACCTCGGGCACGACGACGCGCGGCTCCGCCTGGAAGTTCCGGCGCAGGGTCGCCGCGTAGCGGGCCTCCTCGCGGAAGTCCAGCTCGTCCCGGATCCGCTTGGCGAACTCGCTCACGATCGCGGTGATGGCCCGCGTGTGGTGATTGGGGAACAGCAGGTTGAGCAGGAACAGGATCCGGAAGGAGACGTCGAGGTCCTCGGCGACCGTGGCCTCGACGCCCGGCCGCAGCACCTTGACTACCACCTCGCGTCCCGCATACGACGCGCGGTGGACCTGGCCCAGCGAGGCCGCCGCCAGCGGCTCGCCGTCGAAGCGCTCGAACACCTCCGCGACGTCACGCCCCAGCTCCTCCCGCACCACCTGCTGGGCCACGCCCGCGGACAGCGGCGGTACTTGATCGGTCAGCGTTCCGATGGCCGAGAGGTACGGCTCGGGGAGGATGTCCGCCCGAGCGGCGAACACTTGCGCCAGCTTGATGAAGGTGGGCCCGAGGTCGGCGAGGGTGGCGGTGAGCCGCTCGGCTCGGCGGCGGTGGTGCTCCGCGGCGCGCCGCCGGGGCCGTCCGAACAGCAGAAAGCGGCGGCGGTCCAGCAGGAAGGCCAGCACGAAGGGACACAGCCGGCCGAAGACGACGAGCGCCCGCACTACGCCGTCAGAGGAGCAGCCATCCGGCCAGTCCAAGCAGGAGCAGGAAGCCGCACACGTCGGTGAAGGTCGTGACGAAGATGGACGACGCGATCGCGGGATCGATCCGATAGCGCTCGAGCACGACCGGGATGAAACCGCCGGCGAACCCGGCCACCAGCAGATTGCCGGTCATGGCGAGGAACACCACCAGCCCGAGACGGCTCGGCTCGCCCATGACCAGGGAGACGAGGCCGACCACGACCCCGATCGCGAGGCCGTTCACGATCCCGACCAGCACCTCCTTGCCCACCACGCGGATGAACAGGTGGGTCGGAATCAGGCCGAGCGCCAGGCGGCGCACCGTGACCGCCAGGGCCTGGGTGCCCGCGTTGCCACCCATTCCGGCGATGATCGGCATCCACACCGCCAGGGCGACGGTGCGCTGGACCGTTCCCTGGAACACGTACACCACCCCGCCGGCCAGGAACGCCGTCAACAGGTTGAGGTAGAGCCACGGCAGCCGGCGGCGCACCGCTTCCTGCCACCCGGCCGCGAGGGCCTCGCGGGCGGAGACACCGCCGAACCGCAGCAGGTCCTCGGTGGACTCGTCCTCGACGACGTCGATCACGTCGTCGAAGGTGATCCGCCCGAGCAGGTGGCCCACCTCGTCCACCACCGGGAGGCTGGGCAGGTTGTAGCGGGCCAGCAGGTGCGCCACCTCTTCCTGGTCCGCCTCGGGCCGCACCGACACGTCCGCCGGCGCCATGAACTCGCGGACCCGCCGGTCGGGTCGGCTCACGACCAGGTCCTTGAACGGCAGCACGCCCACCAGCCGCCGCTGCGGGTCCACCACGAAGACCTGGTAGAACTCGCTCACCGTCTCGGCCTGCCGCCGGATCTCGTCCAGCGCTTCCGCCACGGTGGCCGTGTCGCGCACGGTCACCACGTGGGTGGTCATCCGCCCGCCGGCGGTCCGCTGATCGTAGCGCAGCAGCCGCTTGACGTCGGCGCGGTGCTCGAGGGTGGAGAGGATCCGCTCCTGGTCGGCGACGGGGAGGTCGCCGAGGATGTCGGCGGCGTCGTCGTCCTCGAGCTCCTCGACGATCTCCGCCGCCCGCTCGGGCGCGAGCGCCGCCAGCGTGTCCTCGGCGTGATCCGCCTGGGGCATCTCGACCAGGGCCTGGCCCGAGAGCTCGGGCGGCAGCGCCTGGACGACCGTCAGGCGGTCCTGCTCGTCGAGCGCCGAGAGGACGTCGGCCAGGTCCGCGGGCTCGAGCTCGCGGGCGCGGCGGACGAAGACGGTGATCTCGCCGGTGCGCACCAGGTCGACCATCCGCTCGACCTTGTCGTCGGGCGGGGTCACGAGCCGATCGGCTGGAGGGTGACGGGAGCCGACGCGCCGGACCGGATCACCAGGCGCTCGATGCGGGTGGGAGACGCCTGCAGGACGTCGAACTCGAGGCCGCGGACGGCGAAGCGCTCGCCCGCGTTGGGGATCCGGCCCGCCCATTCGGCCAGCAGGCCGGCCACCGTGGTGGACCGACCCTCGGGCAGCGACACGCCGAACCGCTCCTCGATGGCCTCGGGCGAGAGGTTACCGTCGGTCTCGAACAGCGCCGGGCCGGCCGCGGGCGAGGACCGGACCTCGTCGTCGTGCTCGTCGTAGATCTCGCCGACCAGCTCCTCGAGCAGATCCTCGAGCGTGGCGATGCCAAGGGTGCCGCCGAACTCGTCCAGCACCACGGCCAGATGGCGCCGCTCGCGCTGCATGTCGAGCAGGAGGTCGCCGCAATTCCGGCTGGCCGGCGTGACGGCGAGGGGGCGCACGGGGAGCGGGTCGCCGGGCTGGAGCCGGAACAGGTCGAACGCGTGCAGCATGCCGATGATGTCGTCCAGGGTCTCGCGGTAGACCGGAATGCGGCTGTACCCACTCTGCCCGAACACCATCCGGATGTCCTCGAGCGCCGCGTTCTCGTCGATGGCGACGATGTCGGTCCGCGGCGTCATGACCTCGCGCACCGGCCGCACGCTGAAGGCCATGACGCCACCCACCAGGAACAGCTCGTCGTCCGCCCGGAGGCCGACGGCGGCGCCCTCGCGCCAGATCGAGCGCAGGTCGGTGGGACGGGTGGCCGTCCGCGCCGGAAGCAGCAGCCCCAGCACCCGCGACCACGGGCGGAGCAGCGGAATGACGCGGTCGGCCACCGTCTCGGCGCGCGGCTGGGTGAGCCGGCGGGGTACCAGGTAGGCCGCGAACAGCACCAGGGGCACGCCCAGCACGGCGAGGGCGACCACGACCCGAGGGGCCCCCGAGCCCGCCAGCGCGGGAAGCCCGGCGCCCACGAGCAGCACACCGAGCGAGGTGGTGGCGGAGGCGGCGGTGAGGTAGTTGTCCACCTGCGACAGCCACGCGAGCGATGGCACCGCGCCACGAAGGCGGCGGCTCACCGCGCGGGTGAGCTCCGCGCGGCTCACCGTGATGAGCGCCGCGCCGGCCGTCGCGCCGAAGGCCGCGACCATGAGCCCGACCGCCATGGCCAGCCAGATCACGGAAGCGCCCGCTCGGCCGTGTGGACCGGGACCTCGACCGCCGGCCGGTACACGGCGACGTGCCGCACCCGGCGGCGGATCACCTGCTCCACGACCAGCCGGTACCCGTCGAGGTCGATGGTCTCACCCGCGCGCGGCACGCGGCCGAACTCCGCCAGCACGAGCCCGCCCACCGTGCTCACGTCCTCCCGGTCGAAGCTGTGGCCCAGCACCCCCTCCAGCTCGGACAGGGCCACCCCGCCTTCCACCCGGAGCTGGTCCTCGGCCACGACCTGGATCGGCGCCACCTCGTCGATGTCGCGCTCGTCCTGGATCTCGCCGACGATCTGCTCCAGAATGTCCTCCAGCGTGACCAGGCCGGCGGTGCCGCCGAACTCGTCCACCACGACCGCGAGGTGGCTGGGCCCCCGCTGGAAATCGCGCAGCTGCCGGTCCAGCGGCTTGCCCTCGGGCACGAACGCCGCCGGCCGGATGAGCGACTGCCACGGGGTCTCGTCCTCGGCGCTGGCCGCGAGAATGTCCTTGGCGTAGATCACGCCGGCGACGGCGTCGGGATGCCCGTCGAAGACCACCAGGCGGGCGTGCTCCGAGCTCCGGAGCGTCTCGGTGACTTCCTCCCGGTCGGCCGAGGAATCGACGGACACGATGTCGATCCGCGGGGTCATCACTTCGGCCACCGTGGTGTCGGCGAGCGAGAACACGCCGAGCAGCATGTCGCGCTCGGCGGCGTTGGCATGGTGGGCCGGATCCGCCCGCGCCGCGCTGCGCGCGCGGGTGTCGGCCCACGCGGCGAGCCGGAGCAGGTGGCGGAACGGCGCCAGGGTGGCGGCGGCCGCCCGCCGGGCGGGAGCCGTGAGC
>JBOHSB010000083.1:0-5449 GCA_050733015.1 Gemmatimonadales bacterium | reverse complement strand
GCCCTCGCGGCCGCGCTCCGCGCCGGGATGGTCGAGGCCGGCGCCACCGCGATCGACGTCGGCGTCCTTCCCACGCCGGCGCTCTATCTCGGGGTCGCCGGGCTCGGCACGGACGGCGGCGTCCAGGTCACCGGGTCGCACAACCCCCCGGAGTTCAACGGCTTCAAGCTGGTACTTGGCGGCGAGGCGTTCCACGGCGACGAGATCCTCGGGCTGTGGGAGATCATCGTGGCCGAGCGCTGGCGGAGCGGGGCCGGCCGCGAGACCAGCGACGGCTCCGTGCTCGGCCGCTATCGCGACGGGATCGTGTCCCGCCACCGGCTGGCCCGGCCGGTGCGCGTGGTGGTGGACTGCGGCAACGGCGCCGGCAGCCTGGTCGCGGTGGGCACCCTCGAGGCCCTCGGCGCCGAGGTGACGCCGCTGTTCTGTGAGTCCGACGGCACCTTTCCCAACCATCACCCCGACCCCACCGTCCCGGAGAACCTGCGTGATCTCCAGGCCGGCGTGCGGCGCACCGGCGCCGAGCTGGGCCTCGCGTTCGATGGCGACGCCGACCGCATCGGGGGAGTGGATGAGTCCGGCCGCATCGTCTACGGCGACCAGCTGCTCGTCATCCTCGGGCGCGACGCGGTGGCCCGGTTCGGGCCCGGCACGCCGGTCATCTTCGACGTGAAGTGTTCCGAGGTCCTGCCGGCGGCCCTCGCCGAGGCGGGTGCTCGGCCGATCATGTGGAAGACCGGGCATTCCCTCATCAAGGCCAAGATGAAGGAAGAGCACGCGCCGCTCGCGGGCGAGATGAGCGGCCACATGTTCTTCGGCGGGGACTACCTGGGGTTCGACGACGCCCTGTTCGCCGCCGCCCGGCTGCTCGAGATCGTGAGCCGCGGGCCGTTCGGCCTCGCGTCGCTGCTCAGCGACCTCCCAGCCACGATCGCCACGCCCGAGATCCGGGTGGATGTGCCCGAAGAGCGGAAGTTCGACCTGGTCGAGCGGGCGGTGGCGCACTTTTCCTCTCGCTATCCCGTCAACACCATCGACGGCGCGCGGATCACCTTTCCCCACGGCTGGGGACTGCTCCGCGCGTCGAACACGCAGCCCATCCTCGTGCTCCGGTTCGAGGCCTCGGACCAGCCGTCGCTCGACGCCGCCCGTGGCGAGGTCGTCGGCTGGCTCGCGGGGCAGGGCGTGCAGGCCTGACGCGTGTCGCGCCGTGGCCGCCGGTTCGCCGCGATCTTCGCGGGGGTGGTCGTCCTGCTGTTCGCGGGCCGATGGACGTCGGGCGTGCTCGCCGATCGCTGGTGGGCCGCCGAGGTCTCGCCCTCGGCCGTTGACTTCCTCACCGACTGGCACCTGCTCCACGGCCTGCTGACCCTGGCCGGCGTCGTGGTCGCGGGCTCATGGTTCATCGGCCACCTGCTCGTGGTCTACCGCGCCGTCGGTTCGGTGCAGGTCCGCCGGAACGTCGCCAACCTCGAGTTCCGCGAGGCGCTGACGCCCGGCGCGCTGCTCGTCGTGGTGGTCGCCACCGGGGCGGTGCTGGGCGCGATGGTGGGGAAGGACGTCGGCTCGCGCGCCGCCGAGGTCGCGCTCGGGTGGCAGGGGGTGACCTACGGGGTCGTCGAGCCGCTGCTGCAGCGCGACATCGGCCTCTACGTCGCGCAGGTGCCGCTGTGGCGCGACGCCCAACGCTTCGCGTTCCTCCTGGTCACGCTTGGCCTGGCGTTGGTGTTCGGCCTGTACATCCTCGTCGGCGCCATCCGCTGGATGGACGGGCGGCCCGCCATCAACAACCACGCGCGCACCCATCTCGGCTGGCTGCTCGTTGCCCTCGCCTTGACCCTCATGTGGGGCTATCTGCTGGAGCCGTTCGAGCTGGTCGCCGCCGTGGACGGCCTGCCCGACCGCGCGGTCTGGCGCGCGACCAGCTTCATCGCCCCGCTGCTGGCGGGCGTGGCGATCGCCACGGCGATGCTGTCGGCCATCTGGGCCATGCGCGCGCGGCACTCCCTGGTGGCGGCCGGCTGGATCGTGCTCCCGCTCGCCTCGCTCGTCGGACACTGGCTGGTACCCCCCGCGCTCGGAGGCGAGGGCGAGCCGGTCGCCGAGCAGCGCACGGTGGAGCAGTTCGAGCGTCTCGCGTACGGGCTCGAGGCCTTGAGCGAAGGGCCGCCCGTGGCGCGGGGACGGAACACGCCGCCCGCGGTGCCCGCGCTGTGGACCCCGGCGATGGCCACCCGGCTGCTGGCCGCCGATTCGGTGGACATCGTGGAGGCGGATCCGGCCCTGCTCGCCGTGGGCGGGCACGCACGGCCGGTGTGGCTCATCGGCCGCAATTTGCCGGGCGGCCGCTTTGTCGTGAACGCCCTGGCTGACGATCGAACCGGCCGCGCGGGCGAGGCGCTCTACTACCGCCCGCCGGACTCGCTGCCGCAGCCGCTGGTGGTGCCCTGGCTGGACCTGGGCAGCGCGGGCTTCCACGACCGGTTGCCGGGCTACCGGCTCAACCGCGACGAGGAGCCCGGCGTCACGCTCGATTCCTGGCTTCGCCGCGTGCTGCTGGCGTGGTCGCTCCAGGCACCGGAGCTGCTGGGGCACGTCGACCGCGGGGCGCGGGTGGACTGGTCGTTGACGCCCGGCGAGCGCCTGCGCCGGCTGGTGCCGTTCGCCGCCTGGGGCGATCCGGTGGCGCGCATCGTCGACGGCGACCTCATCTGGCTGGTGGACGGCTACCTGCCGGCCGCGGCCTTTCCGCTCAGCACCCGCATCGAATGGCGCCGCCGCCGCATCGCCGGCCTGCGTGGCGCCCTGGTGGGCACGGTGTCCGCGCAGACCGGGGCAGTGCACGTCTTCCTGCGGCCCGGCAGCGACGCGCTCGCCGGGGCCTGGGCGGCCGTCGCCGCCGGCGTGATCGAGCCGTCCGCCGCACTGCCCGAGGGGGTCTGGCGCGGCGCCCCCTACCCGGCGGAGCTGTTTCGGGTCCAGGCCCGGCAGCTCGAGCGCTCCTGGCGGCGGCTCGGGACGCTCAGCGGGCGCTCGGGCGCCGACGCGAACGAGCTGCCCCGGATCGACGTCGCGTGGGCGGATGACACGACCGGCCCGGTGAACGTGGTGGCCTTCGAGATGCCCGCCGAGCGACGCCTGAGCGCGTTGCTCGTGGGGAGCCACGAGGATGCCGCCGACGTGCTGCGGCTGGTGCGGCTCGATTCCGCGTCCGCGCTCCCGTCCCGCAGCGGGGTGGAGAGCCGCTGGGCGCGCTTCGCGACCTACAAGGCCCTGAGCGACTCGATCCAGGAAGACGGCGGGCGCCTCGAGCGTGGGCCGGTACGGTTCGATCTCGACGACGATGGCGTCGTCGCCTACCAGTCGCATTTCGGAGTGCCCGCCAACGGCCGGCCGGCGCTGGTCTGGATCACCGTGGCGGCCGGTGAGCGCCAGGGGGCGGGGCACTCGATGAAGGAGGCGTGGAGCAACCTCCTCGGGGCCTCGGTGCCGGCCATCGCCGGTCAGGCGCAGACCACCCGGCTGGATGACGCCCGGCGCTTTCTCCTCCGCGCCGATTCGGCGCTGCGCGCCGCCGACTGGAGCCGCTTCGGCCAGGCCTGGAACGACCTGCGCCGGGCGGTCGGCCTCCCCTCGGATTCGGCCGCGCGGTGAGCTTGATCGGCCGTGGGGCAGGGGCTAGCTTCGGGAGCTTTTTCCCGGGGACGCGCGGGTGAAAACGGCGGTCGTGGCTCTCGGCGGGAACGCGCTGGCGCACGCCGGTGAGCCGGCCACCATCACCAATCAGTTCCGCCACGCGCGCGAGAGCATGGCGATGGTGGTCGAGCTGGCCCGCGCGGGCTGGGCCATCGTGCTGGTCCACGGGAACGGCCCGCAGGTGGGCGACGAGCTGGCGCGCAACGAGATCGCGCGCCGCCTGGTCGAGCCGCTTCCGCTCGGCGTGCTGGTCGCGGAAACGGCAGGGTGGATCGGCTACATGCTGCAGCAGTCGCTGCAGAACGCGCTGGCCGCGGGTCGGGTGTCGCGCGAGGTCGCGACGGTCGTGACCCAGACCCTGGTGGACCGGTACGATCCGGCGCTCAACCGCCCCACCAAGCCCATCGGCCACGCGCTGACCGACGCCGAGGTGGCTCGGCTGCGTGAGGCCGGCCGCGCGGTGGGCCGCGACGGCGCGGGCGCTTGGCGGCGGATGGCCACGAGCCCCCGGCCGCTGGGGATCGTGGAGCTTGGGGTTGTCCGCCGCCTCGTGGAGGCGGGCACCATCGTGCTCGCCGCCGGCGGCGGCGGGCCCCCGGTGTACGAGGATCCGCTGCTGGGGCTCGAAGGCGTCGACGCCGTGGTGGACAAGGATCGGGTGGCGGGCATTCTCGCGGCGCAGCTCGGGGCCGAGGTGCTGATGATCCTTACCAACGTAGATGCGGTGTTCGAAGGGTGGGGCACGCCGGCCGCGCGGCCCATCCGCCTGATGAGCGTCGCCCGCGCGCACCAGCTGATCGCCGCCGGTGCGCTCGACGAGGGCGGCATGAAGCCCAAGGTGGAGGCCGCAGCGGAGTTCGCGGAGAACACGGGCGGCCGGGCCATCATCGCGCGGCTGAGCGACGGCCCGGCCGCGCTCCGCGGCGAGACCGGAACGATCATCACGAGGGAACCGTGAACCTGCACGAGTACCAGGCCCGGGCACTGCTCAAGGCCTCGGGCATCCCGATGTTCGAGGGGGACGTGGCCTCGACGCCCACCGAGGCCGAGGCGATCGCCAGGCGCATCGGCGGGACCGTCGTCATCAAGGCCCAGGTGCACGCGGGCGGCCGCGGGAAGGCCGGGGGCGTGAAGCTGGCGCGCAATCCCGCCGAGGCCGCCGACGAGGCCGCGCAGATCCTGGGCATGACGATCAAGGGACTCACGGTGCACAAGGTGCTGGTGGTGCCCGCCGCCGAGATCGCCACCGAGAGCTACGTCGGCCTCATCATGGACCGCGAGACCCAGCGCCCGGTGTTCATGGTGAGCTCGGCCGGCGGCGTGGACATCGAGGAGGTGGCGGCCAAGACGCCCGAGAAGATCGTGCGCCTCCCGGTCGATCCCACCTACGGCCTGTTCCCGCATCAGGCGCTACGGCTGGCGTTCGTCCTCTACCGGGATTTCACCCAGGTCAAGGCCGCCGCCAAGATCATGGAGCAGCTGTACTCGGCGTTCGTGAGCAACGGGGCGTCGCTGGCGGAGATCAACCCCCTGGTCACCACGCCGGACGGACGCGTTCTCGCGCTGGACGCCAAGATCGTCATCGACGACAACGAGCTGTTCTGGCGGCCGGACCTGGGCGTCCTGCGCGACGACTCGGCCGAGGAGCCAAGCGAGGCCGCCGCGCGCCGCGCCAACCTCACGTTCATCAAGCTGGACGGCAACGTCGGCTGCGTGGTGAACGGCGCCGGTCTCGCGATGGCGACCATGGACC
>JBOHSB010000082.1:0-28289 GCA_050733015.1 Gemmatimonadales bacterium | reverse complement strand
GCGAGGGACCTGGCTGGGACATGTCGGAGTGTGGCATAGGCCCGGAAACGCCCTGACTAGGTCCCTCGCTCCGCTCGGGATGAGGGTCACGGCCCGGCCGGATGCATCAGCAGGATCTTCTGCACCGTCCGAATCCGCTCCGCGAACTCGAGCGGCGAGAGGTCGTACACCTCGTCGTCCCCGCCCACCAGCGCGTTCATGGCGCCGGCCGGGTCGCCGCCGCCGAGCTGCACTTCGGATTTGCGGATGAGCCGGAGCTCCTTGATGTGCGCCACCGGCACGCCGACCACGCTGTCCGACTGCCGCACGAACAGCGAGTCGCCCTCCAGCCGCACCAGCCGGATGTCCCAGACGTACTGATCGTTGTCCAGGGAGATCTGCCAGCGGTCGTCCTGCGCGGCGAGCGGCCGGGCAAACGCGGTGACGGCCACGAGCGTGGCGGCGACCAGTCTGAGCATGCGCGATGGCCTCGTGCGGAAGACCTGCCCGCTCGCGGGGTTCCCCCGCGCCGGTGGCCGGAATATACCCGCCGGCGGGGGGAAGGCGAACGTTCCGTGGCGGCCCGGAGAGGGGGTGGTCGCTCTCGTTCCGGGTGACTCCTAGGTACATTCCCGGTCTGCCCTGTAGGCGTGACCCCGGTTGGGAGAGTCCGTATGGTGCGCAAGACGCGGGAGCAGGTGTGGCGGGAGCTGGATTCGATCGGTGAGGACGAGGTGCGCCGCCGCCTGGCCGCGAAGCCGACCGAGGTCGAGGAGCCCGGCCTCATCCACGAATGGCTGGAGCAGCGCGACCGGGTAAACTCGGCGCTGGCCGACACCTCCCGCGAGATCGCGGCGAGACAGAAGGGCCTGTCCAAGAACGTGAAGCGCGCCATCGGCTCCGCCGCCCTCATCGGCGTCGCCGCCGTCGCGCTGGGCTTTCTCCTCGCGCGCCGGAAGCGGTGACCTCCGGTGACCCGGCCCGGCATCCGGCAGGCGATGCTCAAGCCCGAGTTCGCGCACCTGTATCCGGGGATCGCGGCGAACGAGTGGATGCCGGCCGCGGTGCTGACCGATCAGGTGCTGTCGCTCCGGCTCCGCGCGCGCGACCGGGTGCCGCTGACGCGCGACCGGGCGCTCGACGAGCGGCACTTCGAGTTCCGGGGCGTCCCGTCCGCGGCGCAGGCCGACGCCGTCAAGCAGGCGCGGCAGGCGGAACGGCTCGAGGAACGGCGGCGGCGGACCGACGCGGTCTAGCCCGATGCCGGATCTTCCGATATCTGCCGTTGCCCGCCAGGTCGGCCTCCGACCCTCCGCCATCCGCTATTACGAGCGCATAGGATTGCTACCCGTCGCGGCCCGAAGCCGGGGCCGGCGGCGCTATGACGTTGGTGCCATCCGGCGTCTCCTGGTCATCGGGCGTGCGCGGGCCGCGGGCTTCTCGCTGGCCGAGATCAGAACGCTGTTCACCGGCTTCCCTGACGATGCGCCTCCGGCCGAGCGTTGGCAGGCACTCTCCCCGGGGCCGCTGGGCCGGGTGCGGACCATGCTGGACCGCCTGCAGGCCATGGACCGGCTGCTGCGCGACTCCTGCCGGTGCCGGTCGCTCGAGGAATGCGGCGAGCGGCTGTTCGCCCTCGAGTGCGCTCCCCAATCTGGCACCGCCGCCGCTCCCCGCGGCACGGCGGCTGCTCAACCTCGAGCGCGGCGGGAAGTGGTCCTAGCTCCTGCTCGCCGGTGGCACCACGCCGTTCATTCGCAGGTATTCCACCATCTGACCGTAGTGGTCGTAACTGTGGATCAGCGCCTCGACGACCAGGGTGCCGCGGGTGGGGGTGTCGCGCCCCAGTGGCGAGATCGGCGAGACCCTCACCCTCGGGTGCGCGTCGTCGAGCGCCGCCAAAGCCTCACCCAGCGAGACGAACGAGCCCCTCAGGTACGCCAGCACCTCGGCCTTTGAGTTGACCGAGTCGGGTCCGGCCTCGTCACCCGCATCGGGTGGCGGATCGCGGTCCAGCGCCGCGGCGGCGAGGATGTAGTTGGTCGCGGCCAGGTGCTTGAGCTGGCCCCCGAAGGTCCGCACGCCACGGAACTCGCCGCGGGTCGGCGCGAAGCGGTACTTGTCCGCCGGCATGGCCTCGGCGGCCGACTCGATGTTGCGCTCCACGACGGTCAGCAGGATCTCGAGGGCCTGGCGGTCGCCGGTGGGGCCAGGCCCGCGGACCTGGTGTTGGGCATCGCCCCGGGTCAGCGGCACCAAGGCGAGCACCACGCGGAAGACGAGGGGTCTCATGGGCCCAACGGTAGCACTTGAAGTCGAGTTCACCGCAAGCGGAGTGGGCCGCCTTGTCTCGGCGGTTCCTTCAGGGGATGTTTCGGCTGCTGTCGGGGGCGTAGCTCAGCTGGTAGAGCAAGGGACTTTTAATCCCTAGGTCGTGGGTTCGAGTCCCACCGCCCTCATTCAACCTATCCAATTATGCGCCAGTAGTTCCGACGACCTGCTCCGAAGCCTGGTTGATCATGAGCGGAACGGCTTCACCCTGGGCCAGGCCTGCACCGCGAACGCCACGGCTGCCATCGCCTCAGCACTCCTGCCGGCGAGCGTCCAGCGCCCACTGCCTGCCATGGCGCCGCCAATGCCAGCGAGTAGCATTCCA
Source organism: Gemmatimonadales bacterium (assembly GCA_050733015.1). Classification (GTDB taxonomy): domain Bacteria; phylum Gemmatimonadota; class Gemmatimonadetes; order Gemmatimonadales; family GWC2-71-9; genus CAVVWJ01. The sequence continues at coordinate 25,654 of JBOHSB010000082.1, read as the reverse complement.
AGATTCACCAGGACGAAGGCACCAGGTGGCCGCGACGATGCCCGGGACGAGGGCCGTGCGAGTTATCAGCGGCCCTCGCGGCGCGTCCCGCGTCCGTCCCGACCCGAGCCGGTCGACTCAGCGGACTAGCGTCACCGCGCCCACGAGGGTTCATCGCGCCGCGCCGGTCCACGGCGGCGCACGTCCCACCTACAGCAACGTCCCCCGCAGGATGACCAGCCCCACCGAGAAATAGATCACCAGCCCGGTCACGTCGACCAGCGTCGCCACGAACGGCGCGGAGGCGCTGGCCGGGTCGAAGCCCAGCCGCCGGAGCACGAACGGCAGCATCGATCCGGCCAGCGAGCCGAAGGTCACCACACCGATCAACGCGGCCCCCACGGTCAGCGCCACCAGCGGGTAGTGAGGCCCGTAGTTGTACCAGCCGACCGCCTGCCACAGCAGGACCCGGCAGGTACCGATGACGCCGAGGAACGCGCCCAGGCAGAGTCCCGACGGCAGCTCCCGGAGCGCCACGCGCCACCAGTCGCGCAGCCGCACCTCGCCCAGCGCCATCGCGCGGATGATGAGGGACGTGGCCTGAGAGCCCGAGTTGCCGCCCGAGCTGATGATGAGGGGCACGAACAGGGCCAGGACCACCGCCCGTTCGATCTCGTGCTCGAAGTAGCCCATGGCCGTCGCTGTCAACATCTCCCCGATGAACAGCGCGGCGAGCCACCCGGCGCGCTTCTGGAGCATGTGGCCGAGACTGATCTCCATGTACGGCTCGTCCAGCGCCTCCATGCCGCCGAACTTCTGGACGTCCTCGGTGGTCTCGGCCACGAGCGCGTCGATCACGTCGTCCACCGTGACGATGCCGAGCACCCGTCCGTCGGTGTCCACCACGGGAACGGCGAGGAGGTCGTACTTGGAGATCATGCGGGCGACGTCCTCGCGGTCGGTCCGCGGCGTGACGGTCAGCACCTTGCGCGAGCTCCCCACCTCCACCACGGGCCGGGCCCGGTCGCTCAGCATCAGCTCCCGCAGCGAAACCACGTGACGCAGCGAGCCGTTCGCCGGGTCCACGATGTACACCGCGTACACCGTCTCCTTCGCGCCGCCGACGCGGCGGATGAGGTGCAGCGCCTCGTCCACCGTCCACGTCGTGGGCACACTGAGGAACTCCGTCGTCATGATCCCGCCCGCGCTCTCGGGAGGGTACTTGAGCAGGAGCCGCATCGCCTCCTGCGCCTTCGGGTGGAGGGTCGGCAGCAGGCGCTCCCGCTCCTCCTCCGGCATCTCGCGGAACAGCTCCGCCTGCTGGTCCGCCGACATCGCCGAGAGAAACGGCCCGCAGGTCTCCGCATCGAGCGACCGAATGATCTCGAGCCGGTTGTCCAGGTCCGGATCATCCAGCACCAGCACGGCCGTCTCGAAGGGCAGGGCGGCGAGAACCCGGGCGGCGGCCTCGGGTGCCAGGGCCCGCAAGGCCTCGGCGATGTCCGCGGGCTGCATGCCGCCGACCACCTCGGCGAACTCTTGGGGGTCGCCCGCCAAGAGGTACAGGAGCTCAGGCGCGACGGTCATAGGCGGCTCGAGAGGTGATCAAGAGGTGAGCGTGAGGATGGGGGGGGCCGGCGGGAAGATCACCAGCCCGGACCGGCTGTGCCAAGAGGTCCGCCCCCGAGCCGAGGCGGCGTCAGGCGGCGGCGTCAGGTGGTGGGCTCGAGCTCCTCCGCGGAACGCCGGAGCGGCCACCGGATGCCGTGCCGGCCCAGGATCGCCATGCCGATCACCATTACCGGGAGTACCTGCACCGCCTGCAGGGCCAGGCCCGCGGCCACCGCGCGGGCGGCCGGCACGCCGGCCGGCGCCAGGCCCATCACCACCGCTCCCTGCACGACGCCGACGTTGCCCGGCGTCAGCCGAAGCAGGCCCCCAAGGTTGGAAAGCAGCAGCGCGCGCATCGAGCCGGACCGCCGGACCGCGACGTGGGTCGCGGCAATGGACCAGTGATACGTGGCCCACTGGAGCGCCCAGGCCGCGACCCCGAAGCTCAGCGGGGCCAGGATGCCGCCGACGGTCCATCCGGGATCCCGACCGCCGTCGGGAAGCCGCGCCCGGAGCCATGGCAGCCAGCGGAGCAGACCCACGGCGGCGGCCGTGAGCGTCACGGCTCCGGCGAACACCCACCGTCCGGGGACCCCGCCCGCATCCGCGGCGCACACGCCGAGGAAGACACCGAGCCCGGCGGCCTCCACGAGGCGGCTGGCCGCGATGGTGCGCGCGGCCATGGCGGCGTCGATCCGGTCCCGCTCGGCCAGCAGGTGCAGCCGCACCGCCTCGCCGCTCAGGGCCACGCTGAACGAGCCGACCGCCGCGCCGGCGAAGGTCGCGACCTGCGTGGTCCGCGCCCGGACGGACACCCGCGAGCGCAGCAGGAGATGCCAGCCGCACGCCTTGCAGGCGAGCGAGAGGAGATTCGCGCCCGCCGCCGCGGCCAGCAGGCTCCAGTCCGCCGCCGCGAGCGCACCCCAGGTGTCGGACCAGGGAAATCGGGCGGCGTATCGCAGGGCGGCCGCCAGGATCACGGCCCCGAGCACCCACCGCCACACGGATCTCACTCCGGTGCGAGCCGGCCGAGGGGACAGAACTCGAAGCCCATCGCCCGGCAGTCCTCGATGATGCCGGGCAGGGCATCCACCGTCTGGCGCCGGTCGCCGACGGGATCGTACCCGTCCCCGTCGTGCAGCAGCAGGACGGCCCCCGGGCGCACGCCCCGGCGCATGCGTTCGCGGATCACGAACGGACCGGGGCGGTCGGTGTCCCACACGCCGAACGTCCAGCCGAACACCTGGTAGCCGTAGGCGGCAACGGCGCGGCGCAGATATGGATTGCGATACCCGTGCGGAGCGCGGAAGCAGGTGGGCGGCTGGCCGGCGGCGGCCGTGATCGCCTCGTGCGCGGCCCGCACCTCCCAGGCGGTCCGGGCCGGTCCGGCGAGCGCGAGGCGCCGGTGGCTGTGCGTGTGGTTGCCGATGCCGAAGCCGGAACGCGCGACCAGCCGCGCGAGCTCCGGAAACCGCTCGACGTGCCGCCCCACCATGAAGAACGTGGCCGGCACGCACTCGCGCTGGAGCAGGCGGACGATCCGCTCGGTGGCGACGGGGTTGGGCCCGTCGTCGAAGGTGAGATAGAGCGCGCGGTCGCGAGGTCCCCGACCCACCACCGGCCCGAATACGGGGCTGTTGGGCGCGAGTGTTCCATGGGCCAGGACCGCCGCGCCACCCGCGGCGGTGCCGAGCAGCGCCGGCAGCATCATCGCAGCACCCGCTGGTAGACGCCCATCACCTGTTCGGTGATGCGAGGCCAGGCATACGCTTCCGCCTTCCGGCGGCCCGCGGCCGACATGGCTTCGAGCCGGGCACGATCGCCCAGCAGCTCGAGGATGGCATCCCCCCAGGCCGCCGCCCGCTGTTTCGGAACCAGCACTGCCTCCTCACCGTCGCTGATGAGCTCGCGGAACCCGGTGATGTCGGAGACCACCATGGGCGTCCCGCAGGCCATGGCCTCGAGCAGGGTGATGCCGAAGGACGCCTTGGTGGTGGGGCAGAGATAGAGGTCGGCCCGCGCGTAGTGCGTCGGCCGATCGCCGTTCACCCGGCCCACGAACGACACCGACCGGCCCAGCGGCCGGGCCAGGCGCTCATACACCGGGCGGAGCGGCCCGTCGCCCGCCACGGTGAGATGGGCGCCTGGGCGGGATTCCAGCACCTGGGCCATCGCGGCCAGTACCGTGTCGAGGCCGTTCCGCGGATCGAGCCGGCCGAGAAAGAGCAGCTCGGGACAGCCCCGCGGGCCCACCGGACGCGCATCGGCCCTGAAGAATTCGGTGTCCACCCCGTTGGGGATGATCTCCCAGTCGGCCTCGAAGTAGCGGGCGTGGGCGTCGATGACGGGCTGACTCACCGCCATGACGGCCGCATGCTGGTCGAGCCGCCGCTGGAGCGGCCGCCGGAACAGGCGGCACAGCGCCGAGCCCGCGAACCAGGAATGGAAGGTCGCGACGACCGGCAGGTCGAGGTCGAGGGCTGCTTCGGGGGCTACCAGCCCCAGGGTGGGGTTGAGGCCGCCATGCACGTGGACGACGTCGATCCGCTCGCGCCGGAACAGTGCGCGGAGGTCGCGACGCAACGTGGGTCCGGTGGTGACCCGCGCGAACGAGCCGGCGCTGTAGATGGTCCGGCTGGTTCCGATGCGACGGACGAACGGCGGGTCGCTCGCGCCGTGCAGGTCGATGCCGCGCGCCGGCGCGCGCATGTGGGCGGTGACCACGATGGTGGGATGGCCCTGCTTCTCGAGCTCGAGGGCCAGGTTGTGAACGTGCTCGGTGACCCCGCCCAGGTGGGGGTAGTAGTACTCGGTGACGAGCGCGATCCGCACAGCCCCTCGCTCCGAAGGATGGAGCTGGGCGCAAAGGCAAGAAGACGGCCAGATCGCAAAGTGTTGCTGTGAGCCCTCTCTACACAGGTTCCTCGCTCAGGCAGGACGTTCTGGCTCGCCCGGTCGTCCGCGATGGGCCAAGCTGTCAACCGGGTCACATCGCCGAGGAACGGGTCGTGGTCAGCGTCCGAATCGGCGGCAAGGATGCCGCGGACGATGAAGTCGGCGGCTGTGCCCGAAGACGGACACCACGAGGTGATCCAACGCACATTCGCGAGCCGTTAGGCCGCTCGATCCGGGGCTAACGAAAACGGTCCACTTCGTGCCTGCGGTCACAGCCTTGGCGGGCCCGGCCCGCTATGATGGGCATTGGAAACTCGAACATAAAACGCACACTCCCACAAGGGCTTGTGACCATGGGCACGATTGGATTCACCTCGATATGTGGATACCTCCCGGCCGCGACACTGGCGGCGGCGCTGGCCGCCGCGCCGGCCGTGACTGCGCAGACGCCGGCACAGGATTCCGCCGCGCACCGAACCTGGAACATCCCGGGACGGGGGAAGGTCCCGACTCCGACCACCAATCCCACCACCAACCCGTCGACCACCCCGACGGCCGTGTCCACTGCTGGAGTCCCCGACACGGCCTTCGTCCGCGAGGCGCGCACCGACAATCTCCTCGAAACCCGTCTGGGCGGTCTGGCGCTCAAGCGGGCCTCCAACTCGGCCGTGAAGCAGTTTGCCCAGCAGATGGTCACCGACCATACCCGCATGGGCAACGCGTGGGCGTCCCTGGCCGCCCGAACCGGGATTCGGGTCACGCCCGGGCTGGACGCGACGCAGCAGCAGCTGGTCGGCCGGCTGACCTCGCTGTCCAACGCCGACTTCGACCGCGAGTACATGAGCACGATGGTGCAGGATCATCAGATCACGGTCTCCACGTTCCAGCGTCTGGGGCCGTCGGCCCAGTCGGCAGACGTGCGGCAGCTGGCAGCCAATGACCTTCCCACCCTGGAGCAGCACCTGACGATGGCGCAGCAGGTGGCCAATCAGGTCGGCGGGGCGGTGGCCACCACCTCGAACGGGCTTCCGGCCCCGAACCAGCCGGGACGAGTCGGGAACAACAACAGGACCGACCGCACTGGCGTGCGAGCCGATCAGGAATACGTGCAGGAGGTGTGGCAGGGCCACGAGATGCAAGTCGAGCTGGCGCAGCTGGCGAAGGAGAGGGCGAAGGACTCGAAGGTCAAGCAGTTCGCCGAGAACATGCTCGACGATTTCAAGGACTACCGCGATCGCTGGGCGGACCTGGCCTCCAAGAACGGCATGACCGTCCCCTCGCACATCGGGCACCTGCACCAGGACAAGGTGGATCGCCTCAAGAAGGCGGCTCGCGGGCAGTTCGACCGCGTGTACCTCGACATCGTGCGGGAGAACCTCGCGTCGGTGGTGCCGTATTTCCAGAAGGAAGGCCGGCAGGTCCAGTCATCGCAGGTGCGCAACCTGGTGAACAACGAGCTGCCGAAGATTCAGGACCACCTCACCCGCGCGGAGAATCTGGATCGGCAGGCTCAGGCGGGCGGCAAGGTGAAGAAGAAGGACAAGTCGCTTTCCACCAACGAGTAGTGTTTCCCGCCGCCGCCCAGGGTCGGTGACCCTGGGCAGCCGGCGGCCTCGCGTTGGACTGGCCGCCGGGCATCCAGACGCTAAGCGGGTTCGGCGGCTAGACCTTGGCCGTCTGCATCCGCTCCCGCATCGCCACCATCTCCTCCCGATTGGGCCCGTAGATGCCCGGTGCCGTCCCGCCGGCCAGACGGCACATGAGCGAGAGCTGCCCGCGGTGATGGATCAGGTGCATGAGGATCGCGCCCCACAGGACGTCGCGCAGCGCCATCCGCCGGTCGGCGAAGGTGATCTCCTGATCGAGCTGGTCCTCGGTGAGGTTCGCCAGCCGCCCTACGGCTTCCTCGTGAATCTTGCGGTACCCCGGCGCGAGGAGCCCGATCTCGCGGGGGCGCTTCATGTTGGGTGGGGCCTCCTGGAAGTTGACGGCGCCCTTGCTGATGCCCAGGCTGGTGTAGCCCTCGATCTCGGCGAGGTGCCACGCCATCTCTCCGATGGAACGGTTCCCAGGGTCGGGTCGGAAGTCGTACTGGTCGGGGGGCAGCGCTTCCAGCACCTTGGAGGTGAGCTGGGATTCCATATTCCAGACGGAGCGGAATCGGTCGATCTCGTTCATGCGGGCCATCGTGTCCTCCTGGCAAAGCCAGGTGCAGTAGTGGTTGATAGTGCGGCTCTATTGTGCATCGAAGACCTGATCGCCGCAACGCGCCGCGATCTTAGTGCTTGGTGATCGCGATGTCGATCGTGGTCTGGATGGTCTCCCTCGCTTCAACGCGCTCACCTGGCAGTACACTCGCGTCTCTCGGCTAGTCGGGCAGCTTGGCCGCGAGGATGTCGATCTTCTGGATGACGGGCGGGCTCGCCAGCAGCTCGGACGCCTTCTGCATGAGCGCGGCGGCGACCTGGCCCGCAAGATGCGCTTCGCGGCCCTGGTCGTCGCGGAAGGTGTCGTAGATGCCGAAGCTCGTGGGGCCGAGACGCATCGCGTACCAGGTCATGGTGGCCGGCTCGCGCTCGACGATGGGGAGCGCGCTCTTGAGGAAGGCAGCAACTGCGTCTTCCTGGCCGGGCTTGGCCTCGAGGCGGACATAGAGGCCGACGCGGATCTTGGTGGCGGTGGCGGTAGGGGGCATGACTGGCTCCTGCGTAGATGGTCCGGCCGTGGCGGCCGTGATCGTAAGGTAACGTCCCTTTCGGCCGGAGGGCCGCGTGCAGCAGATTGATGGGGCAGGAAGCATGGCCTGCCAGGCGGCGTCTCGGGAAACCAACTCACCAGGGGTGCGCGACTCGTGAAGGAAGCCACTGTCCGAGACTTCTTCTCCGGCACCGCCCCGCCGGATCGGCTGGCGGCGGAGGCCCGCGACGCGGTCGAGCCGCTGGGGGGAACCGCCCGCCGGATCCACATCGAGGATCTGCCCGCGGGCGAGGAGGTCACGGTCACCCGCGAGATGCTGTTGCGGCTGTGTGACGCCACATTGGCAGGATCGATCTCGGCGGCGGCGCTCGAGACCATCGCCTTCGCCATCATCGCCTCCGACCACTTCCGCTGGGAGGACGACGACGGCGTGGCGGGTCGCGTGCTGCTGGACTGGGCGTCGCCCGAGATCAACTGGGAGCTCACGCCCGGCAACCTCCGCATGTTTCGCGAGTGGCTCACCGGTGAGGTCCGGCCGCCCTCGGAGCCGGACGTCACGGCGGACACGCTCTCGGGACCGGGGCTTCCGCGCCGCCGGTCCAAGGTCCGAGTGGTACCTGGAGCCAACTGAATGCCACAGCCGATAGTCACGCGGACCCGCGCTACCCGACCTACGTCCAGGTGCTGGCGGAAGGCGGGGAGAGCATGGTGAAGCTGATCAACCAGGATAGCACCGAACGGGTGATCGAGCCGTAAGGCCCCTTCCGATGACATTCGACGAGGCCGCCGCATGCGACTCGTGAGATCCAGGCTCGGCTGGTTGCTGGTGGCGATCTACCTCGTCGTGTTCGTCGTGGCCTACTTCGACGCGATGTCCAAGCGCGGCGTCTTTCTGTATGACATCTGGCTCGACATCCTGACCCTGCCGTACATCGCGATCGTCGGCCGTCTCCTCCTCCAGAGCCCGACGTTCGAGGTGCACGCCCATGAGCCGTTGGGGCTCGTGCCGGCGGTTCTGTTTTGCAGCTTCCTGCTGCTGCTGCTCGGAGCGGCGATCGAGAGCGGGGTGCGAAGGGTTTTCGGTTGGCCACGCCGCCCGCCATGAGGGACGGATACGGTCCCGGCCTGACTACTTTTCCCGCATGCAAGCCATCGTCGTTCACGCCCTGGGCGACCCCGAGGTCCTGACCCTCCGCGCGCACCCCGTTCCCGAGCCTGGCCCCGGCGAGGTGCTGGTCCGCCTTCAGGCCGTCGGCGTCAACTTCTCCGATACCGAGCGCCGCCGCGGCATCTACGATCCGCCCGCCTTGCCATGGATTCCCGGCAACGAGGCCGCCGGTGTCGTCGAGGCCCTCGGAGCGGGGGTCGAGCAGGAATGGCTCGGCCGTCGGGTCGCCTTCTGGGCCCCGCGCACCAGCGGCGCGTACGCCGAGTACACCGTCGCGCCCGCGAACACGCTCTTCTCGCTGCTCGACGGCCTCGACATCGCGGTAGCCGCCGCCCTGCCGGCCCAGGGCCTGACCGCCTACGGCCTCGCCCACTTCGCCACCGCTCTTTCACCGGGTCAGACCGCCCTGGTCCACGCGGCCGCCGGCGGCGTGGGTGCGCTGCTGGTGCAGCTGCTGGTCCGGCGCGGGGTCCGCGTGTTCGGCACCGCGTCGTCCGACGCCAAGCGGGAGTCGGTGCGGCAATTGGGCGCTATGCCGCTGTCCTACGGCTCCGAGCTGCCCGGGCTGGTTCGCGAGGCGACCGACGGCCGGGGCGTGGACGCGGTGTTCGATTCGGTCGGGCGGGCCACCCAGGCCGAGAGCCTGGCGGCGCTGGGACTCTACGGGCACCTGGTGTTCTTCGGCGAGGCCAGCGGGTCGCCGGCGCCGGTGCATGCCGACGAGCTCTATCCACGAAACCTGCGGGTCAGCAGCTTCTGGTTGGCCGCCGATCCGCCCGAGCGCTGGAACGCCGCCCGCCGCGAGCTCCAGGAATGGGTGCTCGGCGGCGAGCTGCGGGTGACCGTGGCCCAGTCGTTCCCGCTTGCCCAGGCCGCCGAGGCGCACCGCCGGCTCGAGCAGCGGCAGACTCAGGGCAAGCTCATCCTGCTGCCTGCGGCTTGACCTCAGGTTCGAGGGCGACACCGATGGCCGGTTCCGTCAACCTGTACGACAACGTCTACGCCGACTTCGGGAGCGACGCCGAGCGCGCCGTCCGGCAGGAGGCGTACGGCGAGGACCTGGGCCAGAGCAGCTGGCTCACCGCGACTGAGTGGCTCGAGTTCGCCGATCTGCTGGGCATCGGGGCAGGCGCTGAGGTGCTCGAGGTGGGAAGCGGCTCGGGCGGACCCGCTGTGTATCTGGCCGCCGCGCGCGACTGCCGGGTGACCGGCGTGGACCTCAACCAGCACGGCGTCCGCAACGCCGGCACGCTCGCTCAAGCTCGCGGCCTCACCGAGCGGGTCCGATTCGAGGCGGTGGACGCCAGCCGGCCGCTGCCCTTCGCCGACGCGAGCTTCGACGCGGTGATCTCGAACGACGCCATGTGCCACATCGCCGACCGGCCCGCGGTGCTGCGCGACTGGCACCGGGTGCTGCGGCCCGGCGGCCGGGCCCTGTTCACCGACGCGATGGTGGTCACCGGCCCGGTGTCGCACGAGGAGCTCGCCACCCGGAGCTCGATCGGTTTCTATCTCTTCGTGCCGCCAGGCACCAACGAGGCGATGCTGCGCGAGGCCGGCTTCGCCGTTCGCGCGGTGCGGGACGTGACCGCGAACGCGGCCGACGTCGCCTCGCGCTGGATGGAGGCGCGGGCGCGGCACCGCGAGGCGCTGGTGGCCAGGGAAGGGGAGACCAACTTCGAGGGGCTGCAGCGCTTCCTGCGCTGCGTGCGCACGCTGTCCGTGGAGCGGCGGCTCTCGCGCTTCGCGTACCTGGCCGAGAAGCCCGCGCCCGGCGCCTGACCGGGAGGGACGATGGACGACGATCTGGCCGGGATGTCGCGCGAGCAGCTCATGGACGAGGTCCGGCGGCTGCGGCAGGGCATCCGCACCCATCGCGACAGCACGGGGCACGACCTCTGCTGGCATCACCCGGAGCTTTGGGGCCTGCTGCCAGAGAAGCAGGACCCGCTGCCGACCGTACCCACTTGGCCCGAGTTCCTCCGCGGGTGCCTCGCGTACCGGCAGTCGCTGGACCGCCAGCTTCCCGACGCTCCCCGCTCGGCGGAGCCGTATCGGCGCTAGGCTACTTCGTCATCCTCTGCCTGGAGGGCCCGCCTCCTGAGCCAGCCCGACTACGGCCTGGACGCTCCGCCCGTCGTTCGCAACCTGCTCGTGGCCGCCGTCGTCGGGCTCGGCCTCTGGGCCGGCGCCGCGGCCGGACTCTGGTCGGGCGCCGTCCGGATCCCGCTCGGCGCCGACGAGCTTCGCCTCGTGCTCGCGCCGGCTGGCGTCTCGATCGGCGCTGCCTGCCTGGCGATGGCCTTGTGGATGATCTGGTCCAGCAAGGTGGGCAAGGTGCGCGAGCGCGAGCGTCTGCTCGACACTCTGACTTGGCGGGGCGACGAGCAGGTGCTCGACGTGGGGTGCGGCCGCGGCCTCATGCTGATCGGCGCAGCGCGCCGGCTCGGGAGCGGCCACGCCACCGGCATCGACCTGTGGCGCACCGAGGACCTGGCCGGCAACGCCCCCGAGGCTACCCTGGCCAACGCCGCCGCCGAGGGCGTCCGCGACCGGGTCACGCTGGAGACGGGCGACATGTGCGTCCTGCCGTTCGGCGACGCGAGCTTCGACGTCATCCTCTCCCAGGCCGCCGTCCACAACGTGCCCCAGGCCGCGGGCCGGAGACAGGCGGTCGAAGAGATGGCGCGGGTGCTCCGGCCCGGCGGCACCATCCTGCTGGCCGACATCCGGAACCTGGGCGACTACGCCGACGCGCTGCGCGGCCAGGGGCTGGAGGCGAGAGTCGAGGGGTCGGCGATCGGCCGCGCGCTGCTCGGCATCATCACCTTCGGCGCGTTGCGTCCCGGCCTGGTGCGCGCGCGGCGGCCCGCGGGGCGCTGACCGCGAGGGCCGGCACTGGCCCGACCCCGCCCAGCGGTGCATCGTTCACCGTCCCCGAATCCCCCATCCACTCCGAGGCAACTTTCCCGCGGAGAACCCATTGGACTGGCTCCTCAATCTCCCGATCCCGGCGATGACCCTCGTGATCCTCGCCGCCGTCTACCTCGTCACCGCCGCCATCTACCTGGTGGTCACCCGCCTCGCCGTCGGCGAGCGGACCCGGGTCTTCAAGGCCATCTCGCCGGGCATGCTCCCGCCGCTCTCCGTCGTCTTCGCGCTGCTGGTAGGGTTCCTGGCGGCCCAGGTGTGGAGCGACGCGGACCGTGCGGCCACCGCCGTCAACCGCGAGGCAGGCGCACTCCGCGCCACGGTCCTGCTGACGGACCAGTTCCCGGGCGAGCCGGAGGCGCGCATGCGCGAGCTCATCCGCCAGCACATCGAGACCGCGGCGCGGGAGGAGTGGCCGGCCATGGCCCACCGCCACGTGACCCTCAGCATCGTCCCCGGCGATCTCGCCCAGGCGCTCAAGCTGGCCCTGGGCCTCGACCCGCACACGCCGGGAAAGAACATCGCCCAGCGCGAGCTGGTGGCCTCGATCCAGTCCGCGCTCGACGCCCGACGCCAGCGGATCGTGCTGAGCGGATCTTCGGTGAACGTGGTCAAGTGGGGCGCGCTGCTGGTCCAGGCCGGGCTCATGCTGATCGCGATCGCCCTGGTCCACTGCGACAACCGCGCCGCCAACCGCATCATCCTCGGCATCTTCGCCACGGGCGTGGCCGCCGCCATCATCCTGATCGCGGCATACAGCCGGCCGTTCTCGGGGGCGATCGCCGTCCAGCCGACGCTGTTGCTCCAGGTGATGCCCGAGGCGGGCCCGGGTCGCTAAGCATCGTTTACCTAGCCATCAGACAGAGTGCCGAGACGGCTCTGGCGAGCGCGGAAGAATGGGACAGGCCCGGATATGGAGATCTAGAGCTACGCGCCATCCCGACCCAGAAACCGTGTGTCCGACGTTTCCCCTTGAACCAGCTGTTGAGCGGCACTCCGACGACGCTCACGACAGGCCTGCCGGGTCACGCCGTAGCGCCTCATGAATGCGCACGGGCAGACGCTCGCCTCGTGCTCACGGTGGAGCCGGACGATCATCGCCTCCCGGAAGCGCCTCTGCCCCATCGGAGACCCTCCTGCGGGGCTCTGTCCGGCTTGCAGGTACTCGAGCATCGTCCCGGCCAGACCAGCCAGGATCTCTGGATCGTCCGGAACGCCGCACCCGCCTTGAAAGGTCGTTGAGGCATCCATCGGCGCAGGCCGCATCCTATGAGAGTCATGAGCGCGTGCGCAACCGCCGCCGCCGTGCTGTTCGCGCCGACTGCATTAGCAGGGCAGGGAATCGCCGCGCCGGACACGCTGACCGTCACGTCCGGCGCGCTGGCACTAACCGCGCTGCTCTGGCGTCCCCTCGGAACCGGACCGTTCCCGGCGGTCCTCGACGACCGTTTGCGCCACTAAGAAGGCCCACCGCGAGCCGAGTGCAGAAGCTTGCACTCCTCCAGGCACGAGGGTTGCCGCACGCCCGCCCGGTGGAGCGCAAGCCGAGCCACCAGCCCCAGATCAAGGCAAACCCGTCGCGAGGCGGGGACGCAAAGCCAGGAGTCTCGCAGCACGCGAGACCGTCCGGTTGCCTGAGCACGGACGGCACCACCACAGCCGGGAGATATCCATGCGGCGCATTTTCATCCTTTCGTTGGCCCTTCCGTTCTACCTGACCGCGCAGGCCGCGGCCCAGACCTGTACCGGCATGCCCGCGTTCTCAAGCGGCCACATGCAGATCGCCGGCGGCGGCCAGTTCGCCAGCGGGGCGAACAGCTTCGGCGGCACCTTCGGGTACGGCACGCCCAAGAACCTGTACGGCAAGGCCGGGATCGGCACCACGTCGTACGACGCGTTCAGCGGCTCGTCGTTCGATCTCAACCTGGGCGGCGGCTACCAGATCCCGCTCCAGGCCAGCCGGACCACCGAGCTGTGCCCCATCGCGAGCCTGAGCCTCGGCTCGGGCCCCAAGGACGTGCTCGGCAGCGGTGTGGACCTGTCCAGCCGCACGTTCGCCTTCGGCGCCTCAGTGGGCGCGGTGCTGGGCCGGAATCCGCAGCTTCGGATCCTGCCCAACGCGGCGTTCCAGTTCGCCAACACCCGCGCGACGGCGAACGACGGCACGACTTCGACGTCCGATTCGCAGAGCTATGGCCTGCTCACGCTGGCCACCGGGTTCGTGTTCAACTCCCGCTTCAGCCTGAACCCGAGCATCAACATCCCAGTTGGGCTCGACGGCAGCAGCACGTCGTTCGGGCTGATGGGTGCGATGAACTTCGGGCGCTGAACGCAACACACGCGAAGGGGGCGGGGCGTGGCGATGGCTGCCACGCTCCGCCCCCTTCGTGTTTTCTGCCGCCTCGGGCGCTGGGCGACCGCCGGTCGTGTCCCAGCCGGCGCTCCTACCGCAGCGCGTACACGTCGCCGTCGGCGCTCCCGATGTAGAGCGTGCCGTCCACCACCACCGGCGACGACAGCAGCGAGCCCAGGCTGAAGCTGCGGGTCACCGCCGTGACCAGCTCGTCGTAGAACGGGTCGCTGCCTTCGGGCCGGAGCCGCATGCTGCCGTCGGGCTTGGAGAACTCCGCCAGGTGCTGCCGCGAGGCGTCCGTCTGCCAGGTCCAGACCGGTCTCCGCGTGGCCAGGTCGATCGCGGTGAGCTTCCCGTCCCACCCCGCCACGTAGGCCAGCCCGCCGGCGATCGCGGGGGATGCGAACAGATACCAGCTGAACGGCCACGAGCCGACGGCGGCACCGGTGCGCGCATCGAGCGCGATGAAGCGCCGCGAGTCGCCGGTGCCGAAGTAGACCCGTCCATCCACAGCTGCGGGCGAGGAGATCACCCACGACCCCCGAGTGGAGTAGCCCCACCGCCGGGCCCCGGTGCGGGCGTCCACCGCGTACAGGTGCGCGTCACGGCACCCGACGTACACCACGCCGTCCATCACCGCCGCCGACGACTGGAAGCCCACCTGGTTGTGGATGTCGTCATCCTGGCCGGTGCGCAGCTTCCACCGCAGGGTGCCCTTCGCGGCGTCGAGCGCGTAGAGCCAGCCATCCCAGCTGCCGATGTACACCGTCCCGCCGGCCACCGCAGGCGAGGCGTGCACCACATCGCCCGTGAGATAGCTCCACCGGAGCCGCCCGCTGCTCGCGTCCACGCCGTAGACGTGGCCGTCCCCGCTGCCGAAGACCACGAGGTCCCGCCACACCACCGGCGACGACAGGTAGATGTCGAACGGATCGGGCATCGACTCGGCGTCGGGTGCGAACCCATGGAGGTGGCGAGCGGTGAAGCGGCGCTCGCCGGCCGTGCGGAAGGTCCACGCGACCGCGCCGGTGCCCGCGTCCAGCGCGTAGAGCCGCCCGTCGTAGCTCACGAGATAGACGCGGCCGCCGGCCACCACCGGGGTGGAGGTCACCCGCCCGCCGGTAGCGGTCTTCCACCGAAGCCCGCCGGTCGCGCGGTCGAGGGCGTACACGTTGGCGTCGGTGCTGCCGATGTAGACCGTGGCGCCGACCACCGCGGGCGAGCCGAACACGCGGCCGCCGGTGTGGAACCGCCAGGCCACCCGCGGCGCGCTTCGTGGTCCGGAGGCCGGATAGGAGCCAGGATGCGAGGGACCACCGCGGAACATGGCGCCGGGCGACTGGCTTGCCGCGGTGCTCGCGAAACAGGCCAGCAGGGCGAGCACGTGCAGCGGGACGCGCGGACTCATGCCGCCAAGGTAGGGCCCGAGAGAAGCGCGGGATTGGACATTCCGGCCAGCCGGCCGGTCTGCCACCGACGGCGGATTCGCGGTTGGGTGCGACTACGGCCGCTCGTCCGGATGCCGGCGCAGCCAGGCCTGGACGTACGGGCAGGTCGCCATCACGCGCAGGCCTCGCTCGCGGGCGTAGGCCAGCGCGTGCCGCACCAGCGCGTCGCCGACACCCTGGCCCTTGGCCGAGGGAGGGACCTCGGTGTGCTGGAGGTTGAGAACGTCATCTCCGAACATGGCGTACACCAGCTGCGCGTCGCCGCCGGGAAGCGCCACGAGGAAGCGGGATTGATCGGGGTCGTGCTGAACGGTCATGCGAGCCCACGGCGAGGCGCGTAACAATCAGGTGACGACGCTCGGAATGCTCTTGCGCCGGCTGCGCGGTCTTGGCACGTTCGCGTAACCCGAGGCGCCACGCTCTGTCGGAGACACCTATGGACGATCCCGCGCAGCCCATCCAGATCCAGCTGACTCCGGAGCAGCAACAGCTGATCAAGCGCCTGTCCGGTCAATTCGCCCAGGTGCTGGAACTCACGCCCGACGCCACTGGTGCGCCGGGTGGTGAGGGACGCGGCCTGCAGTTCCGCTGGCGGCTCTCGGTCGCAACCGGCATCCCGCGGCAGCAGTGGGGTTCGGGCGGCTCGGCGGCCGCCGACACTGGCGGTGATCCGTCGGCCTGAGGCGTCTGATCGTCGTGATGTAAACGGTGCCCGGGGTCCCGCCATCACCACTCTACGAGACCAGATCCCTCTCGAGCTCGAAGATGTTCGCGGGCAGAAGCCGGACCCGCGGCCCGACCTCCACCCAGAGCTGGCCTGGCGGGGAAGTAGGCCTAAGCGCCGCGTCGTTTCGGTCGAGCACGCGGTACCACAGGCTCCCCAGGCTCGGGTGCTGTGCCTCGAGCCCTGGGCGAAGCCGGACCATGCGAAAGCCGGTGTTCTCGGACTGCACGTCGTCGGGCATTGCCATCTCGATCGTGTCCTCCGTGCCCCAAAGGTGCGGGCGAGAAATCGGCGTCTCGAGTGACCGGGCGTGATGCAGGGGGAGGGGAGACTGCACTTCTCCGGCGGACTCCGCAAGAGTGCGGTCCATATTGGCCCAAAAGGCGTTACGCTCGGGGACCGGCGCAGGGTGAGTCAGTATGTCCCAGGTCACGGCGGGGCAACGGCGGCCGCGTATCGTATCCCATGCGCGCCTTACCCGCCCCGATCATGGCCCTCGTGGCCGCGGCCCTCGCGGCGACCGTCGCCCAGGCGCAGGGGGCGCGCATCGCCGGCGCCTCGATCGAGCGCTTCGGTGGCCTGGCCGGCCTGACGGCCGTGAATTTCCGGCGGACCGACGTCAGCGCGGGCCGGGTCGGCCCCGACCTTGCCATCGGCTTCGTGCCCGAGTTTCTCCGCGCGCGGACGCTGCTGGTGGACATCGACGCGGGGTTCGCGTACGCCGCTCCGGTCGGCCCCGGGTTGCTGCTGCTCAAGGGCGGTCCGGCCACCTTCTTCGGTGTCGGCGGAGCCAGCGACATCTATTTCGGGCTGCAGGGCGGGATGGCCGCGACCGTGCCTCTCGAGCAGGGCTGTCACCTGCGGCTCGACCTGAGCCGGCGGGTCTACTTCGAGCCGGGGGAAAGCTCGTTCAGTCTCTGGAGCTTCGGCATCGGCCTGGCCGTCGGCCCTCCACGCTGAAGACCGCTATCCAACCCGCGTCTCGTCGCGGTTCCCGATCCGGCCCTTCACCTCCTCCACCAGGCTGACCGTTGTCTGCTTGATGCGCTCCAGCCCCTCGCGCGCCACCTCGAGCCCCTGACGGGCCTTTTCCTCGACGACCGCGCGAACCCGCTGCACCCGCTTACGAGTCTTGGGAGCGGACTTCGGCGAGGACTTCCTGGCGGCTGGCTGGCGGGTCGCGCGTGTCGCGGTGGCGGACTTCCGGGTGGCGGGACGCTTCGCTGCCTTCCTGGGAGGGGCCTTCTTCTTCCTGGCCATGCGATCCTCTGAGGCGAGGGTGAGCCGGAGGCCGAGCTACCCATTGTCGACTCCGTCCGGCCCACCACCATGCGGCGGCCCGTGGGCCGCCGCCGTAGCGCGCGTCACGTAGATGGCTGGCCGTCCGCCGGCGATGGGGCGCCCCCATGGCGCCGCCAGCGGTCCTGCCGCTGCTGCTCGGCCACCTTCCGCTCCTGGTCCCGCCACTTCTGGTAGCGTTTCCACTGATCCTTGTCGAGCATGTCCTTGAGGGCGTCGTCGAACGCAGCCTGCCGGCGGGTGAGCTCCTGGCTGAGTGGCATGAACACCTCCCGCCGCTGCTGGAACGACTCGCGGTCGCCCGTATCGCCGCTGTCCCCGCCCATGCCGGCCCGAAGGGCGGCCAGGCTGTCCCGCTGAGGCTTGGTCTCCGCCATGAACCGGTCGTACAGGCCCTGATAGCCCGCCACCTTGTCCGGCGGCAGCTCGACCAGCTTCTGGAAATCCGCCGGCGCCGGCGGGCCCTTGAGGACCACAGGGTCCGGCGGCGTTCCGCGCCCCGGGCCGTGCATCCGGCCGCGATGGCCACCCTGCTGTCCAGGATCATCCGAGTACTGCGCCATGGCCACCGGGGCCGCCAGCGCGAGCGTGAGCAGTGCAAGAGGAAACGCACGGGAACGCATGGAGCTATCTCCAATCTCAGTTGACGCGATAGAGGGAACGCAGGGAATACAGCCTGCGACGCGTCCGCGTTGGTCCGCCGCCTTCCCTGCGCACGGCCCCGGTACCATGTTTCGCTGAGCAGCCGTTCCTCGACGATCCCCGCGTCTCTCGTCACCCCGACCGCTTCCATGGATCATACTCACTACTATCACGCGCCCGACCTCGCGCGCTTTCCCGAGGTCGGCAAGGGCTCGCCCGAGCTGTGGGAGAAGTTCCTGGCCTGGTACAGCGCCGTGTTCGCCGAGGGCGCGCTGACCGCGCGCGAGAAGGCCCTCATCGCGCTGGCCGTGAGCCACACGGTCCAGTGCCCGTACTGCATCGACGCCTACACCACCGCCTCGCTGGAGCACGGGTCCAACGAGGAGCAGATGACCGAGGCCATTCACGTCGCGGCGGCTATCCGCGGCGGCGCGTCGCTGGTGCACGGCGTGCAAATGCGCAATCACCTCGAGCAGCTCGGGATGTAGATGCGGGTCCTGCCGACGCTCCAGAAGCAAGGCCATCCGCTCGCGAGCGGGACGGCCCAGCGGCGCCGGCTCGCCGGCGTGCCGCTGGCGCGGAGCTTCGAGGCCGCGCTCGACGGGGCGGGGCTGTTTCCGCTGGTCGCGACCGGCATCGAGGTCCTGCAGATCAACGTCGGCCGCAAGTGCAACCAGACCTGCCGCCACTGCCACGTGGACGCCGGGCCCGACCGCACCGAGACGATGCCGCCCGATGTGGTGGCGGCCTGCCTCCGCGTGCTCGCCGAGACGGCGATCCCGGCGCTCGACATCACCGGCGGCGCGCCCGAGCTGCATCCCGACTTCCGCTCGATCGTCGAGCGTGCCGTCGGCCTCGGGCGCCGCGTGATCGACCGCTGCAACCTGACCATCACCCGGCTCCCGAACTACCGCTGGATCCCGTCGTTCCTGGCCGAGCACCGGGTCGAAGTCACCGCCTCGCTGCCCTACTTCCAGAGCCGCCAGACCGACGCGCAGCGCGGCGAGGGGGTGTTCGAGGAGTCGGTGGAGGCGCTCCGGGAGCTCAACGCGCTCGGCTACGGCCGGCCGGGGTCCGGCCTGGTGCTCAACCTGGTGACCAACCCGGTGGGCGCGTTCCTGCCGCCGGACCAGCGCGCCGCCGAGCGCGACTGGAAGCGCGAGCTCGAGCGCCGCCACGGGATCATGTTCGACCGGCTGTTCACCATCACCAACATGCCGATCAGCCGCTTCCTCGAGCATCTGGAGGAGAAGGGTCAGACCGAGACCTACCTCGCTCGCCTGGCGCAGGGCTTCAACCCCGCCGCCGCGGCCGGGGTCATGTGCCGCTCGACGCTGTCGGTGGCGTGGGACGGCACGCTGCACGACTGCGACTTCAATCAGATGCTCGACCTGCCGCTGGCCGACGGGCTGCCGCGCGACATCCGCGAGTTCGATTCGGCGCGGCTCGCGACGCGGCCGATCGTCCTGGGGCCGCACTGCTTCGGCTGTACGGCGGGGGCGGGCTCGAGCTGTGGCGGAGCCGTCGCGTGAAGCCAAGGGGTCCGCACCGGCCTGCTAGTCGATGCTGCGGCACACCTCCACCCAGGTAACGCCATCTACGTTCAGTAGTGTCAGCGTATCGAGGATCTTGAAAGTCTTGGATGCCGCTCCTGCAAGGCGCAAATTGGCTGTATTCTGCACGGTAGTGTTGTTGTCCTCGAAGCGAAGCGTGATCATTTGATCTCGCTTTCCGCCCAGCATGTTGGTCATGGTGACGGCCCCACCGGCGTTGTGCACTTCGGCATACTGCATGTTGGCCACAGTCGGCGTTGCACCCCCGATGCTAGCAGTCAATCGACTGGGTGCGGGGCGCCGCTCTTCTCGTCGATTGGGGATGATACGAACGTCTAACGGCGTGCGAATACAATGTCTTGACTGTGATTGCTCTTGGAGTCAGGCCGCCCGGACCAGCCCCCATAAATGATTGGGTCTTTGATCGTCAGTCCGGCATCGGCGTAGGCGGTTCGAACATCAACCTCGTCATAGGCCACAGCAGCCTCAGGCGTTTGCCCGTCAACAACCCAGTAGCCTACCTGATCCTTGCAAAAACGACGGAGGGGGCTGGTCGCTCCGGCCTCGATACGCTTCCGACCTTCACTATCCAAGACAAACCATGTGATCAGACTCCGTCCACCGGGCCGAAGCACACGCCGTATCTCAGCCATGTAGTGCCTGACATCGTCGGGGAGCATGTGAGTGAACACGGACGTCAGGAAGACGAAGTCGAATGCCCCGTCAGCGTAGGGAAATCCGAAATCAGCGGCGCGGAGTGCGCCGTTGGGATTGTATTCCTCGTTGTAGATGTCAGCGTGCTGGAATTCGAAACGCGGATGCCGGGGTGTGATGGCCTTCTGACACCACTCTATTCCTTCCGGGACGATGTCGAACCCTCGGTACTTCGCTCCCGGATCGAGGTATCCGGCCAAGGCAACTGCCATGCGGCCAACTCCACAACCGACGTCGAGCACATCGTCGGACGCTTTGAGGCCCCCAACGCGGATGAACGTGCCGAGCCACTTCTGACCGAGCATTCGAAAGTCGCGCCGGCTCCCACCGACAAACATCAGGCGCGTCGGCGGCAGGAGCGGGTCGGACTGGCCGAGCAACTCGCCAGTTCGCTCCGCAATTGTTTCGTAGAGGCGGTGGAGTCTTAGCCTCGCTTTGACAGGAACCAACTTCCGCACAATCTGCTTTACCGGCTGCGTGACGAGGTCCATTCTCTGTTCCGAAATGCGAGACAGGCGTTGAGGATCGCGAGTATTAGAATCCGGCTAGAGTAACTTAGTCTAGAGGCAGCCTGCGTCCCATGGTGGATGGGACCAAATGGCAGGCGGGATCTCTGGGTCGCGACAATAAGTGTAAGATCCTTGTCTCCGTTGATCTTCCGAGAATATCATCCGGCGGGCGGGTGCCATGATTCGCTGGTCCGCCGGCTCCCTGCGGAGGAGTCCTCGGATGATTACATTCCCCCTATGACAGCGACCCTCCAGCCTGCCAAGCAGGCCCCGACCACGGGAGCCGGTGTGCCCACCATCTGGCTCGACGGCAAATGGTACGACCGCGAGACCGCCACGGTCTCGGTCTACGATCATGGACTGCTCTACGGCGACGGCGTCTTCGAGGGCATCCGCATCTACGGCGGGAAGATCTTCAAGCTGGCCGAGCACCTTGAGCGGCTGTACGACTCGGCCCACGCCATCTGGATGACCGTGCCGATGCCGCGCGAGGAGATGGCGGCCGTGACGGAGGAGGCGGTCCGGCGCTCGAGCATCACCGAGGGCTACATCCGCCACATCGTCACCCGCGGCGTGGGCGACCTGGGCCTCGATCCCCGCAAGTGCCCGCGTCCGTCCATCATCATCATCGTGGACACGATCAAGCTGTGGCCGGAGGAGGTGTACGAGACCGGCCTCAAGGTCGTCACGGCCGGCACGCCGATCCCGCAGCGCGAGTCGCTCTCGCCCCGGGTCAAGTCGCTCAACTACCTGGCGCACATCCTGGCGAAAATTGAAGGCGCCCAGGCCGGCGCCGACGAGGTGCTCATGCTCGACAGCGCCGGCAGCGTCGCCGAGGGCTCGGGCCAGAACCTGTTCATCGCCAAGCGCGGCATCATCTCGACGCCCGCGGTGTACGCCGGCATCCTCAAGGGGGTGACCCGCGACACCGTGATCGAGCTGGCCCGCGGCGCCGGCTACGAGGTGCGCGAGACGATCCTCAACCGCTACGACGTCTACACCGCGGACGAGGCCTTCTTCACCGGCACGGCCGCCGAGGTGGTCGCGATCCGGCAGGTGGACGGCCGGCTCATCGGCGCCGGGAAGTCCGGCCCGATCACGCGCGACTTGAGGGCCCGCTTCCAGGCGCTCGTCAGGAGCTGACCACGCTCCTGTCGATCGTCATCCCGACGCTCGACGAAGCGCCGACCCTGCCACGGCTGCTGCAGGATCTCTCGGCGCTCTCCGTTCCCCATGAGATCATCGTCGCCGACGGCGGCAGCTCGGATGGCACCCGCGAGCTGGCCGCTGCCCGAGGCGCTCGAATCGTCGCTACCCGGCGTGGGCGCGGACGCCAACTCACGGCCGGGGTGGCTGCGTCGGCCGGCGACTGGATCCTCGTGGTCCACGCCGACGCCCGGCTGCCGGCCGCGGCCCTCGGCGCCGCCGAGGCGGCGATGGCTCGCCCTGACGTGCAGGCGGCCGCGTGGCCCCTGGCCATCGACGGGATCGGCATCTGGCTCCGGGTCGTGGAGCGTGGCGCCGCGCTCCGCTGGCGGCTCACCGGCCTGGCCTATGGCGACCAGGGCCTCCTCCTGCGGCGCTCGCTGTACGACGCCGTCGGCGGCTATCCCGAGACCCGCATCATGGAGGACGTCGTGCTGATCCGACGCATCGCTCGGCTCGCGCGGGTCCTGCGGCTGTCCCCACCGATTCTCGCCGACGCCCGCCGCTGGCGGCGCGAGGGCCAGGTGCGCGGGACGCTCCGCAACGCGGCGCTCATCACGCTGTTTCTCGCCGGCGTCTCGCCCGACCGGCTGGCCCGCTGGTATCGGCCGGAGCCCGGTTCGCGGTGACGCCAACGGTTGCGATCTTCCTCAAGGCGCCCCGCGTCGGCAGCGTCAAGACGCGGCTCGCCGCCGCCATCGGCGAGCGGCAGGCGCTCCGGCTCTATCGCGTGATGGCGAGCCGCACGCTCGCCGCGGTGCGTGAGGCGGGCTTCGACGCCACGATCTGGTTCGCGCCGGCCGACGCCGGCGCCGAGATGCGGCGCTGGCTGGGCGAGGAGTGGGACCTGCGGCCTCAGGCCTCGGGCGACCTCGGCGCGCGGCTGGCGGCCGCGGAGCAGGCGGTGTCGCGCGGGGACGGCTGGCTCGCGATCGGCGGCGACTGCCCGCGGCTCGACGCCGAGCTGCTCCAGGTCGCGGCTACGGTCGTGTCGCGGGACGAGATCGTCGTGGGCCCAAGCGAGGATGGCGGATACTACCTGATCGGCGGCCGCACGCCGCTGCCGCCGGCCCTGTTCGTGGACATGCCCTGGAGCACCGGGGGCGTCCTCGCCGAGACCCGCGTGCGGCTCACCCGCGCCGGCGTGGCCTGGCGCGAGCTGCCCACGCTCCGCGACGTGGACACCGTGGAGGATGCGCGAACCGAAGGACTCTTGACCTGATCTGCGGGCGCGGTCCATATTGGCCGACCTTCAACGGCCGACCCTCGTGCCCCAGCCCGGAGCCTGCGGATGGTCTGGAGAGTCGTCGAACATGACGACCGGCGCTGGAACGTTTCGATCGCCGCCGAACGCCGCGCCAACTCGCCACAGTGGAATCTGGTGTTCTCGTTCCGGCCGGCCGACCTCGGGCAACGCTCGTTCTGGGCGATCTATCCGCTCTCGTCCACCTCGAGGTCCGCGCTGTTCGCGCAGGCCGCGCAGATCCCGGACGACGCCATCGCCGCCTTAATCGCGGAGCATCTCCAGTGACCCGCCCACCCGTGCGTCCGGTATCGCTCCAGGATCTGCGTCGTATCACCGAGACCCTCGCCGCCGTTCGGGGGTGCACCGTCGGCGGGGCGGTCATGCGGTCCGATCGGCGGCAGCTCAGGATCGAGATGGCCGACGGTCAGCTCCTCGTCGTGGGGGTGGATTCCGACGAGAGCGGGCGCCCCCAGCTCGAGGTGGACGTGATCCGTCCACCCGCCGAGCAGGGCAACCAGCTGGAGGTCCGCTTCGAGTCCGCATGATGTTGACTGGCATGGCCTTTGCCCCCCAAGGAGTGCTATGTCCCCTCCCAACCCGCTCAGCGAACGGCTCCGCTTCGCCGAGTTCGTGCTCGACCGCCTCCCCAATGGGCGGTGCCGTGCGAGGGTAGGGCTGACCTGGAAAGAATCGGAGCAGTTCAGCGGAGAAAATGAGGGCCTCGGCTCCCAGGCCGGCGAGTTGCGCTGTGCGGCGCAGGCCTGCGTGGATGCCCTCACCCAGGCGGTCCAGGGGGAGATGACCTTTGAGCTGCTCGGCGTGAAGGCGGTGCGGGCCTTCGACGCTACCGTCGTCATCGTATCGCTCTCGGTTCAGGGGGAGGGCAACGGGCACCGCGTAGTCGGCTCCTACTTGACCGAGAACGACGCTCCCCGCGGCGCGGCACTCGCCGTGCTGAACGCAACCAATCGCATCCTAGGCAACCGTTTCTTCATGCGTTAGGCCCTCCGGGTGCAGGGTGGTTCGCTGTACTTCGCCCTGCCTCCCGCGGTTTGCGTACCCGAACGACCCCCGAACCGGCTCGCCGGCGCCCTCCGGTCGGAGGTACCGTTGATCCGCTCAATCCGGAGCATCGTGATGCAGCGGTCCGTCCTGCTCTCATTCCTGGTGGTGACGCTCGCCTGCGGCGGCCATCGGCCTCAGCCCGCGAACGGGCCGAGTCCCGCGCGCGCGCTGCCGCCCGCGCCGACCGAGTCGCCCACGCCGGCCGAGGCCGACGCGGCACTTCTGCTGCCGCCCGCCCCCGCGCTCGACACGCTGGTGCCACCGGAAGAGGTCGCCGCGGAGCTGCGGCTCGCGGCCGACAGCGCCGCCGACGAGGCCGTGCTCGAGGAGCTCGAGGATGCGGCGCCCGCCGAAGACGCCGCCCCGGACGAGGCCACGGCGACCCCCGTCAAGTGGGACATCGACGTCGACACCTACACCAGCCACAATCGGGTGCAGTACTACCTGGACTTCTTCCGGGGCAAGGGCCGCGAGCGCATGGGCATCTGGCTCACGCGCATGCCGCGCTACGAGGGCATGATCCGCGATGAGCTCGCCAGGCAGAACCTGCCCGGCGACCTGGTCTACCTGGCGCTCATCGAGAGCGGCTTCTCCAACACCGCCACCAGCCGCGCCAAGGCGGTGGGGATGTGGCAGTTCATGAAGCGCACGGCGAAGGGCTACGGCCTGCGGGTGGACTCGTGGGTGGACGAGCGGCGGGATCCGTACAAGGCCACGGCCGCCGCGGCCCGCCACCTGAAGGGCCTCGACGACCGCTTCGGCTCGGTCTACATGGCGGCGGCCGCCTACAACGCGGGGGCCGGCAAGGTCTCACGCGGCGTTCGCCGCTTGCCGGACGACGATGACGCCGACTCGGTCAATTCCGACGCCACCTTCTTCCGGCTGTACGACACCAAGCTGCTGCGCCGCGAGACCAAGGACTATGTTCCCAAACTGATCGCGGCGGCGCGGATCGCGAAGGAGCCGGCGCGCTACGGCTTCCACATCGATTCGGTGGAGCCGTCGAGCTACGACTCGATCATCGTGCCCACGATGACCGGCCTGGACGTCATCGCCCGGCTGGCCGACACCACCGTCGCCACCATCCGCGAGATGAATCCGCAGTACCTCCGGCTGGCGACGCCGCCCGGCACGGCCTCCGTGGTCCGGATCCCGGCGGGCCGCGGGCCGACCACCGTCGCGGCCTACGCCGAGCTGCCGCCCCAGCGCCGC
Organism: Gemmatimonadales bacterium; assembly: GCA_050733015.1. Taxonomy (GTDB): domain Bacteria; phylum Gemmatimonadota; class Gemmatimonadetes; order Gemmatimonadales; family GWC2-71-9; genus CAVVWJ01. Next base: position 402 of record JBOHSB010000082.1, on the reverse strand, counting down.
ATCACGTTCGTCGAGCACACGGTGGCGCGGGGTGAGACCATGAGCGGCATCGCCCATCGGTACCACGTGAGCCTGGCCCTTGTCATCCAGGCCAACCCTCGGCTCCGTGGCCGGATGATTCGCCCCGGCGTACGCGTCATCGTGCCCACCAGCGGCGCGATCTCGGCGTCGGTGGCCCGCCGCATGGCCGACCCGGTCGAGCCGGCCTCGAGCAGCCCGACCGGCTTCCACCGGGTGCGCCGCGGAGAGACCATCTCCTCCCTCGCGGCGGAATACGGTGTCACGGCCCGCCAGATCCGGAACTGGAACGTGCTCGGCCCGGATGAGGTGATCCGGGCGGGTCAGCGGCTCCGGGTCGCGCCGCCCGCGACGGCGCGGCGGCGCGCGAGTACGCTACGCGTC
>JBOHSB010000081.1:0-7896 GCA_050733015.1 Gemmatimonadales bacterium | reverse complement strand
GACCTACCCCGACGCGCTCGGCGCCAACACGCCCCGCGACGCCCGGAAGGCGGTGGACCGGCTGGTCAACTCGGGCGCGGATCTCATCAAGGTCTACACCCGGGTGGATCCCACCCTGCTCAAGGCGGTGCTGGACGAGGCCCGCACGTTCAACATGCGGGTCACCGGCCACCTCGGGCTGGTGGACGCGGTGACCGCCTCGCGCGAGGGTATCAACAGCATCGAGCACCTGAGCGGCGTCCCCGAGGCCTGCCTGGCCGATGCCTCCTCCCTCAAAGCGGCGCACTACCGCGGGTTCTTCGCCGGCTGGACCGCGTTCGAGCGGAGCTGGGCCGGACTCGACTCGGCCGCCCTCGCGCGGGTAGCGACGGCCCTGGCCCAGCAGGGTACCATGCTGGTCCCGACCCTCGTCCTGCACGAGACCTTCAGCCACCTCGACGATCCGGCCGTGCTTCAGGACACGATGCTCCGGGCGGTGCCCGAGTTGCAGCAGCGGCGCTGGAACGTGCCGGACATGGTCCGGCGGGCGGGCTGGACGGAGGAGGACTACCCCGCATTCCGTGCGGCGCGTCCCAGGCAGGATGAGTTTCTGCGTCTGTTCGCCGCGGCCGGAGGCCGGTTCGCGACCGGGACCGATGCCTCGAACCAGCTGCTCATCCCCGGATACAGCGAGCACCGTGAGCTGGAGCTGCTGGTCGGTGCCGGCTTCTCGCCCCGCGACGCGCTGCTCGCGGCCACCCGCAACGGCGCCTTGATCCTCGGCGTGGACTCGCTGGGGCTCATCGCGCCCGGCAAGGCGGCCGACCTCGTGGTCCTCACGCGCGATCCGCTCGCCGACATCCGCAACACGCTGAGCATCGACCAGGTGATGGTACGCGGGCTGCTGCTCTCGGCCGACTCCATCCGGAAGGCGTGGTAGGCGTGGCGTTGGGGCGGATACTGCTGGCCTGGGTGGCTGTCGCGGCGTGGCTGCTCGGGTGGTGGTGGGCGGAGCGGCGCAAGAAGGCCGGCCGGCTTCGGCGGCGCGAGCTGGGTGACGTCGCCGGGGAGGCGCTGCTGGTGACGCTGTTCGGCGCCCTGTGGTTCGCGAGCCTCGGGGCGGGCGCGTGGTGGCTGCCGTTCCTGCTGGTCGGCGCCATCCGCGAATGGCCCATTCGATCGATCCGGGGCGGCCTCCGGATCTTCCGCCTGCTCGCTGCCGGGGGCCTGCTCGCGTGGGTGCTTCCCGCGTGAGCCCCACGCCGATCGAGCGGCTGGCGCTCTACTTCGGCGCGCTCCGAACCCGTCAGGCCCTGCTGGCGCGCGTCGAGCTCGGCCTGGCCGATCCGGACGACACCGCCCTGTCGGCCCAGCTCGCCCAGGACCTCGCCGCCGAGCTCCGCCCCGACGGCGGCGTGGGAGGCGCGGCCGTGCCCACCATCTGGCGGGCGCACGAGCTGATGGACCTGGGTCGCGGGCCGGGCGACCCGGCGCTGTCCCGGGTCCTCGGCTGGGTGCTCGAGCGACAGGATGCCCCGGGCGCCTATGGGGAGGGCTGTGACAAGACCCGCCATACCCAGCGGATCTGCGAGCACTACGTCCGCGGCTTCTTCTCGCCCGCGGCGTCGTCGGAGCGTCTGGCGCCGATCACCCTTCCGAACGGCAAGGCCTTTCGCGCCGAGCCGGCGGCCCGGTTTGCCATCAGCTGCCTGGCGCTCCGGGCCGTGCTCCGGGCCGGAATGGGCGAGCGGCCGGCGGTCGTCCGCCATCTCGAGAGCCTGCGATCGCTGGCGGAAGGCTGGACCGACTGGACCGGCCTGTTCGCGCCGGACGTCATCGTGGCCGGCCTCCACGCGCTCACCCTCGGCGGGCCCTCGTACCGTCCTACCGTGGAGCGCCTGGTGCTCCTGGTCGCGAGCCAGCAGCGCGCCGACGGCCAGTGGGACGCGGGGGACCTGTTCCAGGCGATCGAAGCGCTCATCGCGACCGGCCTGCCGGCAGCCCGGGCGGTGGTCCGCCGGGCGGTGCCGGCGCTGGAGGAGCGGCAACGGGCCGACGGCAGCTTCGGCGCGACCGCGCAGCAGGAGCGGGCGCTGATCGGGCTCCGCGCGATCCGCTGGGCCGGCGCGGGCTGACGGCCGCGGGGCGTGTCCCCGGCACCGGGGCAGGTGTAACTTCCGGTCGACACTCGCCCCCGACCGCCAACCCGACGATGTGATCATGACGGACACCGGCACCGCCCCCAAGCCAAGACTCCGCCTCACCGCCCTTTCCCACGGGGCGGGCTGCGCCTGCAAGCTGGGATCGGTGGACCTGGGCGAGGTGCTGCGGCACCTGCCGACCGTGGTCGATCCCCGGGTGCTGGTGGACGCCGCCACCCGTGACGATGCCGCCATCTTCCGCCTGAGCGACAGCCGCGCCCTGGTGGCGACGACCGACTTCTTCACCCCCATCGTGGACGATCCGCGCGCCTGGGGCGCCATCGCGGCGGCCAACGCGCTGAGCGACGTCTACGCGATGGGAGGCACGCCGCTCTTCGCCCTCAACCTGGTCGGCTGGCCCCGCGAGACGGTGCCCTTCGAGGTGCTGGGCGAAGTCCTGGCAGGGGCGGTGGAGGTCACCGAGCGCGCCCGCTGTCCCATGCTGGGCGGCCACTCGATCGACGTGTTGGAGCCGCTGTTCGGACTGGTGGTGATCGGCGAGGTCCATCCGGACCGCGCGCTCACCAATGCGGGCGCCTGCGCCGGCGACCGGCTGGTGCTCACCAAGCCGCTCGGCACCGGCATCCTGTCGACGGCCCTCAAGCGCGATGCGCTGCTCGAGGCGGGGATGTCGGAGGCGGTCCGCTCGATGACCACGCTCAACGAAGGCGCCGCGCGCGCCGCGTTGGCGGTCGGGGTGAGCGCGGCGACGGACGTGACCGGCTTCGGACTGCTGGGCCACTTGGGCAACATGCTGGCGGCCAGCAAGGTCGGCGCGGAGATCGCGTTCGAGGCGTTGCCGATCCTGCCCCACGCGCTGAGCCTGGCTGGCCGGGGGATCGTGCCCGGCGGCTCGCAGCGGAACCTGGCGGCCGCCGAACAGGTGGAATGGGCCGACGACGTGACGCCGACGGAGCGGATCATCTGCGTCGACGCGCAAACCTCCGGCGGTCTGCTGCTCGCCGTGCCGTCGGAGAACGAGGCGGCCCTCCTCGCGGCGCTGCGCGAGGCGGAGACGCCGGCGGCCGCGGTCATCGGGCGGCTCACCCGCGGTCCGGCCGGGCACATCCGGGTGACCCGCGAGCTCGAGCGGTGATGAGGGTTGTCCCGAGTCATCCTGACGCCCTGCGTCATCCTGACGCCCTGAGTCATCCTGAGCGAAGCGAAGGAGCCATGACCGCGCGCATGCCCCCTTCGCTCCGCTCATGGTGACTCGGAACCTCTACTGCGCCCCAACGCCCGCGTCCACCCTCATGTCCCCCGTCCGCTGGACCGCCGATCGCATGGACCAGCTCGAGAGCGCCGCCCGCCGCGGCCAGCGAGTGGCCCTGTCCCGTCGAGGCACCGAGTACATCGTCGTCGCGCTCAGGGTGACCACGGCGGACCAGCACGAGGTCCTGATCGGCCGCCTGCCGATGACCGGGGAGGACCTCACCTTCCGGCTGGACCAGATCGACAGCTTCCAGGTCGTCGGGTGAGCGGCCTCGCGATCCTGCACCTCGACGAGAGCTGCCTCGGAAACGGCCGCGAGGGCCAGAACCCGGGTGGCGGGGGCGGCCTGATCGAGGCGCGGACCGGCAACGGCCACATCCAGCGGCGCGACTTCTACGTCAGCGCCCCGGCCACCACCAACAACCGGATGGCCCTGGCCGGAGCCATCGCCGCGCTGCAGCTGCTGTCGAAGAAGGGCGCCCGGCTCAGCGTGCTCATCGTATCCGACTCGCAGTATCTCGTGAAGGGCATGCGCGAGTGGGTCCCCGGCTGGTCCGTGCGGGGGTGGCGGCGCAAGGAAGGCCCGATCGAGAACCTCGAGCTGTGGAAGGCGCTGCTCGCGAGCTCCCGGCTGCACGACGTGCAGTGGACCTGGGTGCGCGGGCACAAGGGGCATGCGAAGAATGAGTACGCCAACGATCTCGCGGTGAAGGCCGCGCGAGAGCAGGTCACCTCGGAGGGGATCGTCGCCTCCGGGTTCGGCGACTGGCTCGAGGGGAAGCGGGCGAAGGGGCTGTACCTGGAGTACGATCCGGACCAGGCGTTCGCGGTCCTCGAGCGGCGGCTGGCCGCCGACGAGCCGTTCCCGCTGGCCGACGAGCGCTAGCGCTCAGCGGCCCGCGAGCAGCCGTTCGAAGGCGGGATATGCCCTGAGCGACACGAAATACGGGTCGTTTCGCAGGCTCGCCGCCGTCACGAGCGAAGGCAGGCCGAGCAGCGTCTTGAGCTGGCTGACGGCCAGGTCCTTCTCCCCTACGATCGTGTAGACCCTGGCCAGGATGGCAATGGGCGCCTGGCCACCGAGGGCGTCCTTCGCGAGCGGCAAGACCTCGATCGCCCGCTTGGCCTCCTGAATGGCGACCTCCTTACGTCCGCCGATGGCCTCGCTGACACCGAGCCACGAGTGGTAGACCCATTCATCCGGGCTCGCCCTCACCAGTGACTGCAGAATCGTGCGGGCGGAGTCGGCATAGACGCGCGCGGCGTCCATCCTGCCCTGATAGCGGTAAAGCTCGGCGTTGAACAAGAAGTAGAACGCGGTGTCGGCCCCGAACACGCGCATCGGTAGCGCGTGGAACGCCGGCAAGTCGGATGGCTCGGCGCCGATCATGAGCAGGGATACCGCACCGGTCCGGTAGATGCTCGGAATGAGGCGCTCGGCACCGACCCGGCTGAGCCCGAGCTGGATCTCTTCCCGCACTTTCACGGTGTCGCCGCTCGAGGCGAAGCGCAGCCAGGCCATCTCCTGGTACACGTCCGCCGCGTCGGGTGACAACGCCTGCGTGCGGACCAGATAGGGTTCCGCCTCTTCGAAATGCTTGAGCTGAACGCCGGTGTTGCCGGCCTCGCTTAGGCTCTGCAGCGAGCGAGGATCCAGCGCGGCCGCCTGCTTCAGGTTGTCGTACGCTTCCTGCCATTTGCCTTGCCGCCGTTGCACGAATGCGATGGCGGCGAGTACCTCGCTGTCGTTCGGACGCGCGGCGCGAGCCAGCTCGAACTCCTTGAGGGCGGCGTCGTAGTCGAGATGGCCGTGGTAGTGGTAGTACCCCATCGCGACGTGGGCGTCCGGCAGCGATGGCCCCAGGCTCAGCGCGCGCTCGGCGGCCTGGCGTTCCTGAGCGAGTCGGGCCTCGCTGCGATCGAAGAAGAACCAGTACAACCCGTCGTGGGTCAGCGCGAGCGCCGCCCACGCCTGCGCGAATTTCGGGTCGAGCTCCAGCGCCTTACGGTAGAGGTCTTCCGAGGAGCGAAGATCGCCGCCATCACGTCCGCCCGTGCGCTCGTAGTAGTTCTTGCCCTGGAGGTAGTAGTCGTACGCCTGGGGATCATCGGTGGGCCGCGACGCCAGGGCCGCCCGCTCGGGGGCGGCCAGCGCCACGTCCAGCGCTCCCGCCACCTGCTCGGCGATCTCGGACTGCACCCGGAACACGCCGGAAATGACCGCGTCGTATCCCCGTCCCCAGACGCTGGTCGCATCGGCGATCCGGATCAGCTCCGGACTGACCCGGACCAGGCTCGCCGTGTCGCCGGCCTTCTCCCACCGCACCGTTCCCTCGAGCACGTAGGCCGCACCGAGCTCCTGCCCGATCTGGTGGAGCGGCTTGCTGGTGCCCTTGTACTGCTTCGCGCTGCTGCGGGCGATCACCTTGAGGCCGGCGATCCCGGTGAGCCGGTTGGTGATCTCCTCGGTGACGCCGTCGGCGAAGTAGGCGTCCTCGGGCCGGCCGAGGTTCTCGAACGGGAGCACCACCACGGTGCGTGGCCCGGCCGTCCCGCCGTCCTCCGCCCGGGGCGCGCGGAAACGGGAGACGCCCCACGCGCCCGCCAGCGCGAGGGCCAGACCCAGCAGCAGATACCCGGCCCGATGCCACCGCCGCGCTCGGGCCGAAGGCATCGTCGCCGTCACGGGAGCGGAGCTGGGGAATGCCGCCGAAGCTCCGGTCGGCGCCATACCGCCGCTGGGGGTGGCCATCGCCTCGAGTTGGTGGAGGAGGTCGTCGGCGCTCTGCCACCGGTCGGCCGGCCGCTTCTCGAGGCATCGCATCACCAGCGCCGCGAGCGCGGGCGGCACCGATGGCCGGAACCGCGTCACCGGCTCGGCGGCTTGCGTCACCTGGGCGGCCAGGACCGCCTGCGGCGTCGGGGCCACGAACGGCGGCCGGCCCGCCAGCATCTCGTAGGCCAGCGCGCCCACGGCGTAGATGTCGGCCCGATGGTCCACATGCGGGTCGGCGGTGGCCTGCTCGGGCGCCATATAGGCCGGCGTGCCCAGCGCGACGCCCGCGGATGTCAGCGAGCTCCCTCCGGTGGCCTCGCTCAGCGCCTTGGCCACGCCGAAGTCGGTGACCAGGCCGTGATGGCGGGAGAGCAGGACGTTATCGGGCTTGATGTCTCGATGGACGACGCCACGCTCGTGGGCGCAGGCCAGCGCGTCCACCACGTCCCGCACGAGGCGCACGACCTCGCCGACTGGGAGCTCGCCCTCACGAGCCAGCCGGGTGCGCAGGGAGTCGCCGTCGATGAGCGGCATGGTGTAGTACAGGAGCCCGTCGGCCTCGCCGGCGGTCAGGAGGGGCACGATGTTGGGGTGGTGCAGACTGGCGGCGAGCTGGATCTCGCGACGGAACCGGTCGATGCTGAGACCCGCGCCGAGCTCGGGCGGGAGCACCTTGAGGACGACCTTCCGGCCCAGCGCCGCATCCTCGGCGACGAACACCCGGCTCATTCCCCCGCCCCCAAGCTCCCGCTCGAGGCGATAGGCGCCGCCGAGCGCCGTCTGGAGCCGGGTCAGCAGATCGGACATCGGAGTCCTATGAGGGGGAGTCGCTCAACTATACGGCCCGGCGACGGCCCGAGCCAGTCGCCGGCGGATACCGGGCACGATTCAGGCGCGGGAGAGGCGGCGGCGCGGCGCGGCGGCCCGCGAGTCCCTGCGCTCGCCTCGCAACTCCTTCCTTGACACCGCTGCAGGCCACTCCTAACCTGCGACACTGCCCGTCCTCGCGAGGTCCGCGTGACCGATCTGGAGCGCTTCTTTCGGCGGCTCGTCGCCAACCTGGCGGCGAGTGATCCGGCGCGGCTGCATCACCCGATCCCGCTCGACGATGTGCTGCAGTCGATCATCCCTTACCGCGCCAATCGCCGGGCACTGCACCTCGAGAGCAGCGAGGACTTCGAGATGGTCCTGCTCCGCCTCTGCGCCGGCGAGGGCAACCTGGTCCGCACCGAGCCGGAGGAGGCGCGAGCGCGATTCGTGGAGGAGCTGCAGAGCCCGCACCCCGACCTGGACGTGCTGCGCCAGGTCGAGCACGTGGTGATCTCGCTTCGGTCCGATCCGCTGGCGCGGGCGCTCGATCCCGAGCCCGAGTCCGACCTGCCGTACGTGGCCACGGCCTCGGCACCGCCAGCTCCTCCCATCCCCGGCCTCGACCTGCCTCGGCTCGATCCCATCGAGCCGATCGGAGAGCTCGACGAGCCGATCGAGGATCTCGAGCAACAACCGACCGCCGAAGAAGCCGCCGACCCCGGTCCGCACTGCCTCTACTGCGGCGACCGACTCCCGTCCGACCGGCCGGTGCGGTTCTGTCCCCATTGCGGGCAGCGCCAGATCCCGCCGGAGTGTCCCCAGTGCCACAGCGAGGTGGAGCCGGGCTGGCGGCACTGCGTGAGCTGCGGCGCAGCGCTGGCCGAGCGATGAGCCGGGCCGGACCAGCCGGGGCCGGCC
>JBOHSB010000080.1:0-8834 GCA_050733015.1 Gemmatimonadales bacterium | reverse complement strand
CAGTCCGCTGCTCTACCAACTGAGCTACCTGGCCGTGGGGGTGAGAATATAGAAAGAGGCCCGGGGCCAGCCAAGGGAGGCGGGGAAACCGTTTGCCATCTGGCGGCGTTACCCGGACGACCCCCTTCGGAGCCGCCGATGTCCCGCCCCGCCCTGCTCTTCCTTGCGTCCTTGGCCGCCGCCGTGGCGGGCGGCGCCGCGCTCGAATCCGCCAGCCGAGCCCAAGCCCAGGCCCGGGTTCCCCTGCTCAACGAGCCCTCGCGGCTCCGGGCCCCGGCGCCCGCCTGGCGCAACACGAGCTGGCTCAATGCCGATCACCCGCTGACCCTGTCCGAGCTCAAGGGCCGGGTGGTGCTGCTCAACTTCTGGGTGTTCACCTGCTACAACTGCACCAACACTGTCCCGTCGCTGGTGGACTTCGACCACAAGTACCGCGACCAGGGCCTTACCATTATCGGCGTTCACACGCCCGAGTTCCCGCCCTACGCGGGCGAGCATGATAGAGGGAACGTCGAGCGTGCACTCAAGAAGTACGGCATCGAGTATCCCAACGCCCAGGACAACGACTCGAAGACTTGGAACCTCTACAACATCCGATACTGGCCGAGCTTCGTGCTGATCGACAAGAAGGGCGACATCCGGTACGAGGGATACGGCGAGTTCCACCTCAACGACGGGAGCTACGACACGTGGGGCAAGCGCATTCGGGAGTTGCTGGCGGAGTGAGCGCCGCTCACCTTCGCCTTGCCCCGCTCATGGTGCTGTGCCTGAGCCTCGCTGCGGCCGCCCTGGCCGGCTGCCATGCGGCACCCCGCGCGGACGCTCCGCTCTACCTCACCACCACACGCCAGGCCGACAGCACCCGGCTCACGCTGCACGCTGAGCCGCACCTTAAGATCAACGCCCGCCTGGCCCCGGCGCTGGAGCTCGCCGACGGAACCGTGCTGCGCTTCGCGGGCACCCGGCTCACGCCCGATTCGGCCTATTTCGCGGAGCCGCCAACGGCGCTGATGCCGGGCCGCGACCGGAAACCTCACGGCACCCTCCACGCCAGCGTGTGCCGGGACGACGAGCTGGTGTGCCGGAGCCTGACCCTCGAGCTCTGACCACCCGCTCACCGCCCACCGCCCACCGCCCCGCCGTCCGCCCAGCTTCCCCCAAGCGCCCGATACAGCGCCACCGCCGCCGACAGCTGCCCGAGCTGCGCCTGGCTCAGCGCCAGCTCCGCGTCGAACAGGCTCCGCTGCGCCTCCAGCACCTCGAGGTAGTTCGAGATCCCGGTCTGATACCGCAGCTCGGCCAGCTTGAGCGCCTGCCTGAGCGCCTGCGCCTGGGTCTGCTGCGCGGCCACCTGGTCGCGCGCCGTGCGCACCCCCACCAGCGCGTCGCTCGCCTCGCGCAGCGCCACCAGCACCGTCTGCTCGTACTGCGCCCGGGCCTGCTCGGCGCGCGCCGCCGCCGCCCGCTTTTCGTTGCTCAGCCGCCCGCCGGTGAACAGCGGGACCGACACGCCGGCCAGTGCCTGGTAGATCTCGGTGTTCGAGCCGAACAGGTCGCCCGGCCGGGTCGCCTGGGTGCCGTAGGTGCCGGTGATCGAGATGGTCGGGAGCCGCGCCGCCTGCGCGACACCGATCCGCGCTGTCGCGGCGGCGTACGCCCGCTCCGCCTGCAGCACGTCCGGCCGGCGGGTGAGCAGCGCCGCCGGGAGCGAATCGGGAACCTGAAGCGCGCTCACCGCCTGGAGCAGGCCGCCGCCCCGCGCCACGGTCGTCGGCGTCTCGCCCAGCAGCAGGTTGAGCTGGTGCTCCTGCTGGGCCCGGAGCCGCTCGGTCTGCGCCAGGGTCGCCGCCGGCACCGCGACCTGGGCCTCGAACTGGCGCACGTCGAGCTCCGACGTGATCCCCTGCTCGAACCGCTGCCGGGCGAGGGCCAGCGTGGCCTGGCGCGACGCCAGCGTGCGCTCGGCGATCGAGCGCTCCTGATCCAGCTCGAGCAGCGACAGGTATCCCGTGGCCACGTCGCTCACCAGGGAGAGCACCACCGCGCGCCGGGCCGCCTCCTCCGAGGCGAGGTCGGCCCGCGCGGCCTCGATCCCGCGCCGGGTCTTGCCCCAGAAGTCGAGCTCCCAGGCCACGTCTCCTGTGAGCCGGTAGGCGTCATAGGTTGTGGGCGGGAACGACCCGATGGCCACCTGGTTCTTGCTCGCGCTGCCGTTCGCGCTGATCTCCGGGAACAGCGGCGCCCGGGCGACGCCCACTTCCGCCCGGAACTCGCGGATCCGGGCGACCGCCGTCTGGAGGTCACGGTTCTGCGCCAGGGCCGTGCGCACCAGGCCGATCATCGTCGAGTCGCGGAACAGATCCAGCCACGCCAGGCCGGCCAGCGAATCCGGCGCGAGCGCTCGCGGCGGCGCGGCTCCCGCGGCCGCGCTGTCGTGCGCCCGGGCCGCCGAGAGCGAATCGAAGAACGCGGCCACGCTGTCGCTCGACCGCGCCGCCCCAACCTTGGTGGCGGGCGGTACCGGCTGCTCGGGGTGATAGCTGGGTCCGGCGGCGCACCCGATCCCGACCAGGAGGAGCGCCGGCGCCCACAGGCGCCGGATCATCGGGCCTCCGGCGAGGCCGGCGACGGCAAGGGCTCGGCCGCCCCGGCCGGATGCCGACGGGCGCCCTCCGCGAGCCCCGCGATCACGCGGAAGAAGAGCGGGATGAAGAAGATGCCGATCGAGGTCGCGAACAGCATGCCCGCGAACACCCCGGTGCCCAGCGAGTGCCGGCTGCCCGCGCCCGCGCCGTGCGAGATCACCAGCGGCGACACGCCCAGGATGAACGCGAACGACGTCATGAGGATGGGGCGGAAGCGCTCGCGCGCCGCCTCGACGGCCGCCTCGCGGAGATCGGTGCCGCGCTGCCGGATCTCGTTGGCGAACTCCACGATCAGAATGGCGTTCTTGGCCGCGAGTCCCACGACCGTGATCAGCCCGACCTGGAAGTAGATGTCGCTCGGGCTTCCGCGGAGCCAGATGCCGAGCAGCGCGCCCAGCGCGCCGAACGGCACGCCGAACAGTACCGCGAACGGAATCGACCAGCTCTCGTACTGCGCCGCGAGCACCAGGAACACGATCACCAGGCCGAGCCCGAAGACCATGCCGGCTTGTCCCGACGCGGCGCGCTCCTGGAACGACTGGCCCGAGTACCCGATGCTCACGCCCTGCGGTCCGAACTGCGCTGCCACCAGGCTGTCGATCTCCTTCATGACCTCGCCGCTGCTGCGGCCGGTCTTGGGCGTGCCCGTGAAAAAGGCGCTGCCGAACCCGTTGAAGCGCAGCAGCTGGGTCGGACCGCTGCGGAACTCGGTCCGCACGAGCGACGACACGGGCACCATCTCGTTGTCGCGCCCGCGGACGTAGAGCCGGGCCATGTCTTCCGGCGTCCGCCGGAACTGCTGCTGCGCTTCGGCCTGCACCCGGTAGGTCCGGCCGTACAGGTTGAAGTCGTTGATGTACAGCGTGCTCAGAAACGTCTGCAGGGTGCTGAACAGGTCGGTCAGGCTCACGCCCCGGGACTTGGCGGCGGCCCGGTCGACCTCGAGATACACCTGCGGCACGTTGGCCCGGAACGTGGTGGTCATGCCCTGCACGGCGGGCAGGTTGTTCACCGCGGCCGTGAACGCCTGGACCTGCAGCGCGAAGTCGCGCACGTCCTTGCCCGAGCGGTTCTGCAGGTTGGCCTCCACGCCCGACGTGGCGCCCAGGCCCGGGATCTCGGGCAGGTTGAACGCGAAGCCCACCGCGTCCTTCATCCCGAACAGCTTGCCGTTGATCCGCTTGGTGATGGCGTCGATGGTCTGGTCCGACCCCCGCTCGTCCCACGGCTTGAGCAGGATGAAGATCGTCGCGCTGTTGGTCTGGTTGGTCCGGGTCAGCACGTCGAGGCCGGCGAACGCCACCACGTTCAGTACCGACGGCTCCTCGCGCAGGAAGCCCTCGACCCGCCGGATGACCGCCTGCGTTCGCTGCAGCGAGGCCGCGTCGGGCAGCTGCATCGCGATGGCGAAGTAGCCCTTGTCCTCGGTCGGGATGAACCCAGTGGGGACCCGCTTCCACAACAGGAGCGCGCCGGCCACCATCAGCACGAACGCCGCGATCCACACCCGGGGGCGCCCGAGCACGCGGCCGACCCCGTTGGCGTAGCGGTCGGTCACCCGGCGGAACCACCGGTTGAAGACGCCGAAGAACCCGCCCGTGTGCGCTTCGTTGGATTCCTGAAGCAGGAGCGCGCAGAGTGCGGGCGTGAGCGTGAGCGCGACGACGCCCGACAGCACCACGGCGATCACCAGCGTCACCGCGAACTGCCGGAACATCTCGCCCGTGACCCCGCCGAGGAACGCCACCGGCACGAACACCGCGCACAGCACCAGTACGATCGCGATCAGGGCGCCCGCCACCTGCCGGATGGCGCGGTCGGCCGCGTCGGGGGCGGAGAGCCCCTCGTTGGCCATCAGGCGCTCGGTGTTCTCGATCACGACGATGGCGTCGTCCACCACGATGCCGATCGCGAGCACCAGCGCGAACAGGGTGAGCACGTTGATCGTGAACCCGAGGACCAGCAAACCGAGAAACGTGCCGATCACGCTGACCGGCACCGCCAGCATCGGGATCAGCGTGGCCCGCCAGCTCTGGAGGAAGATGAACACCACCAGGGTCACCAGCAGCATCGCCTCGACCAGCGTGGTCACGACCTCCTTGATCGAGGCCGTCACGAACGGCGTCGTGTCGAACGGGATCTTCCAATGGACCCCGGGCGGGAGGTTGCGCCCCAGCTCGGTCATGCGCTGCACCACCGCCTGCTTGGCGGCGAGGGCGTTGGCGCCCGGCCGCAGGTAGAGGAGCAGCGGCGCGACCGCCTTGCCGTTGAGGCGGCCGGCCAGGTCGTAGTTGCGTGAGCCGAGGACCACCTTCCCGATGTCGCGCACCCGGATGATCGAGCCGTCGGCCTTGGCCCGGATCACGATGTCGGCGAACTGCTCGGGCGTCTTGAGCCGGCCCAGGGTCGTGACCGGCAGGGTGAGCTCGGTGCCTGCCGGTGCCGGCTCCCGTCCCAGGCGGCCGGCCGGGCTGGTCACGTTCTGCTCCCGCACCGCCGCGGCGACGTCGCTGGTCGTGATGCCCAGCTGCGCCATGCGGTCGGGGTCGAGCTGGATCAGCATCGAGAACTCGAGCCCGCCGAAGGTCAGCGCGTTGCCGATACCCGGGACCCGCTTGATCTCGTCCTCGATGTTCAGCTTCATGTAGTTCGTCAGATACGCCGCGTCGTAGCGCGGGTCGTCCGACGTGAGCGCCACCACGCCCAGGATGTCGGTGTTGGCCTTGAGGATGGTGATCCCGTTCTGGCGCACCGCGTCAGGCAGCTGCGACTCGGCCAGCTTGACGGCGTTCTGCACGTCCACCGCGGCCAGGTCCTGGCTCCGGTTCACGTCGAAGTAGATCTGCAGGCTCATGGTCCCGTCGCTCGCGTTGGCCGACGAGTAATACAGCAGCCCTTGCAGACCGGAGAGCTGCGCCTCGATCGGCGCGGCGACGGCCTCGGCCACGTCCTCGGCGGTGGCGCCGGGGAAGGTCGCCTGGACCTGGACCGCGGGTGGCGTGATCTGCGGATAGCGCGAGATCGGGAGCAGGCGGATGGCGAAGACACCCAGCAGGGTGACGATGACGCTGATGACGATGGCGAGGACCGGCCGCCGGATGAAGAAGTACCGGGGCCCGTCCGATTTTCCTGTGCTCGCTGCGCTCACCGCGTGGCTCCCAGCTTCGACGTGGACTCGGGCGCGGCGACGGCGCTGTCGGCCAGCGCGACCGCGCGCACCGGCCGACCGGGCGCGGCCTTCTGCGTCCCGTCCACGATCACCCGATCACCCTCGGCGAGGCCCTTGTCGATGATCCAGAGGTTGCCGCTCCACGGTCCGGGCTCCACGTCGCGCGCGGCGACCGTGTCGCCCGGGCCGACTACGTAGACGAACTGCCGGCCCAGCGCCTGCTGGACCGCCCGCTGCGGCACCGCCAGCGCGCTGTCCCGGGTGAAGCCCTTGAGCCGGACCTGGACGAATTGGCCCGGCACCAGCACGCGATCGGGGTTCTGAAACACCGCGCGGAACTCCTGCGTGCCGGTCACCGCGTCCAGCGACGGCGCCACGAAATCGAGCCGGCCGGTGCGCGGCAGCTTCGAGCCGTCGGGCAGCGTGACCTCCACCGACAGCGGGCTGCCCGGCTGGATCAGGTTCCGCGAGTCGCGGTCCTGGTGCCACTGCAGGAGCTGCTGGGCCGACGGCCGGAAGCTCACGTACACCGGATCGAGCACGTCGATGGTGGTGAGCAGGTCCGACGGACCCGTCACCCGTCCCCCGACCTCGAGGTTGGTGCGGCCCACGCGCCCGCCGATCTCCGCCCGCACCACCGCGTCGTCCAGATTCTTCTTGGCCTCCGCCAGGTCCCCCGCGGCCTGGTCGAGCTCGGCCCGGGCGTTGTCCACGTCCTGCTGCGCCACTGCGTTCTGTCCCAGCAGCGGCTCCAGCCGCGCCAGGGTCCGCTTGGCGTTCTGATACCGGGCGGACGCGCTCCGAAAGGCCGCTGCCGGCCGAACCGGATCGATGCGGTACAGCACCTGTCCCGGCTTGACCGTGGCGCCTTCCGTAAAGGGTCGGGACTCGATCACGCCGTCCGTCCGGGCCCGCACTTCCACCCGGCGGTACGGCTGCACCTCGGCTGTAAAGTCGTAGGTAGTCGGCACCCGCTTGGGCTCGACCTTTATCACGGCGACTTCCGGTGCCGGCGGCGCCGGCGGCGGCGCGTCCTTCTTGCAGGCGCCGGCTACCACGGCGGCCGCCGCCACGGCCACGAACGTTCGTCCCGTGTGCCTCACCCGTGATCTCCTTGTGTGCTGGCTCGCGACCCCTCCACGAGCACGAACCGTTCGACCATCTGGCGTACCGCGGTCCACATCGCTTCGCGCTCCGGCATGCGTGCGTCGAACGTTCGGAACGCCGACACCTTCTCCGCTACGCCGACGATGGCGTAGCTGATGGCCCGCGCGGCGACGTCCACATCCATGCACCGAAACTCGCCGCCCGCCATCCCGGCGCTCAAAATCTCGCCGAAGATCCGCCGCCACCGCTCGCTCAGCTGCTGGCACAGCACCCGGCCCGACTCGGGAAACTCCGCGCTCTCGACTTTCACCACCCGCATGAGCTCCAGGAAGCCGGGCTCCCAGGACCGGTCCCACAGGCGGCGCAGCAACTGGTCGAGCAGGGCGCGCATCGGGCCCCGGTGACCCGCCAGACTCGCCTCTTCCGCCTCGACCCAGGGCATGAGGCGCTCGGCGATGACCTGCTCGAACAGGTTGGCCTTGGAGCCGAAATAGTGAGAGATGGTGCCCGGGGAGACGCCCGCGTGCTCCGCGACGTCGGCCAGGGTAGCCCGCTCGTAGCCCTTCTTTCCGAACGCCAGCACGGCGCCGTCGAGGATCTCGGCGCGCCGGGTGTCCGGGCGTCGCTGCCACCGCGGGGTGTGTTCTTCGTCTGCTATCTTGTTTTCAGTCAACGACTTCTCCATACAACTCGGACCGGCATTCGAGCCAATCGGCTCGCGGCTGGGCGTTACTATTTGAGCGGCCAAATAATAAAGCTGTCCTGTCCAGGCGCAAGCCGCTCACGCGCAAGCCGGCTAATAAAAGGACCTGTCCGGCCGCTCGCACATGATCCGAATCACAGCCGGTGTCGGTCACCCCCTCTATGCTGCACGACGCAGTTTGTACGAGCGGCCTCAAACCGCCGTTCCAGTTGAATGCACTGGGAGGAGAACGACACATGGCTATTCACTCTCGCCGCGCGCGAATGCTGGCGCTGGTCGGCGCCCTCGCCCTGGGCGGCGCCTCGGCGCTCACGGCGCAGCAGCCCACCAACGCGTCGAAGGACACCAGCGCGGCGCGCTCCGATACGTCGGGATACCAGAGCTACCAGAACCGGGCCGATTCGACCCGGACGGACAGCTCGGGCTTCAAGTACACCGGCCCACCGACTGACACCACCCTCAAGGCAGAGCCGGGGGCGCAGACCGGACCCACGGCGGGCGACAGCGGGATGGGCAAGATGGGCAGCGACAGCAGCAGCATGGGTAAGATGAGTGGCGCCGGGGCAGCCGATTCGGTCGTCTGCAAGGACGGCTCGAACGCCGCGGGTGGTGGGAGCGCCTGCAGCGCCCACGGCGGCGTCGATTCGGTCGCGACCAGGGCCGCGCTGAAGGCACGGGGGTGGACCGGGAAGGCCGACAGCGGCTCGAGCGGGTCGGACACCAGCTCCAGCAGCCACCACCAGTCGCCCTGACGCGACGTTCAGTCAGTAACGAAAACGGCCACTTCGGTGGCCGTTTTTCTCGCCCTCCCGATCCCCCGATCGCGCCCGCATATTGGTCGCATGCCGACCCCGGGCTTTCCCAACCTCACCGTTCTCGACCATCCGCTCATCCAGCACAAGCTCTCGATCCTGCGCGATCGCGAGACCAGCACCCGGGACTTCAAGCAGCTGGTGAGCGAGATCGCGATGCTGATGGCCTACGAGGCCACCAAGGACCTGGCCACCGAGCCGGTCGAGATCGACACGCCGCTCGAGCGGATGACGGGACGCCAGGTGGCCGGCAAGAAGCTGACCCTGGTGCCGATCCTCCGGGCCGGGCTGGGCATGGTGGAGGGCATCGCGCAGCTCATTCCGTCGGCCCGGGTCGGCCACATCGGACTCTATCGCGACCACGACACGCTCAAGCCGGTGGACTACTACTTCAAGAT
>JBOHSB010000079.1:0-7403 GCA_050733015.1 Gemmatimonadales bacterium | reverse complement strand
GGCTCGAGGAGCGCGAGGCCGAGGCGTTCGCGCGGCTCCGCGCCGATTGGCTGGCCGGCGCCGCGGACGGCTTCTTCGAGGCGGTGACCGCGGCCGGCAAGCGCATCGCCAACCGCCCCGCCTGCGTGGCGGAGATCGAGCGCCGTTTCCTCCTGCGCCGGGTGCCCGCGACCGCGCTCGCCTTCGCGCAAGCGGAGATCGAGCAGGGTTGGCTTCCGGGTCTCCGCCTGGTCGAGCGGGTCACCCCGTTGGGCCCGGACCATCGTCCGGCGACCCTCCGGACCACCCGCCCGGCCACGGGGATGGCCGCGGTCGAGCCCGAGGGGGAGGTCAAGCCGGCCATGTTCGATGCCATCTGGCCGCTCACCGCGGGCCGGCGGGTCCGAAAGCGTCGGCACGTCGTGCCGGACTACGGTCTCCAATGGGAGATCGACGAATACCTTGACCGGGACCTGGTCCTGCTCGAGGTGGCCCCGGGATCCGAGGACGGCGGCGTGATGCTGCCCGACTGGCTCGAGCCCTACGTCGTTCGCGAAGTCACCGGCGAGAACGACTTCACCGCGCGCGCCTTGGCCCACTAGGCTTCGCTGCTGTCCGACTCGCTTCCCCACCTCCATTTCGCACCCACGAGGACGCTTCCGTGCGCCTGATCGCCGCTGCCCTGCTACTCTCGCTCTCCGCCGCTCCCGCCCTGGCGCAGGCCGCCCCGGCGTCCGCCGATCCGGAAACCGTCTTCCACAGACTCGACCTGCCCGCACCCAGCGGCGTCCGCACCGGCAGCGGGGCGCCCGGGCCCGCCTACTGGCAGCAGCGGGCGGACTACGTGATCCGGGCAACCCTGGACACCGCGAGCCGGTCGGTGCGGGGTGAGGAAAAGCTCACCTACACCAACAACTCCCCCGATACGCTGCGCTATGTCTGGCTCCATCTGGAGCAGAACCTGTTCAACAGCGAGAGTCGAGGATATCGCGTGTTCGGCCAGGATCCGCGTTTCGGCACCAAGGGCGCGGAGGTGTCGCTTCGCCTGCTCAAGGTGGGCGAGCCGGCCCAGCCGGCGACCAAGGCCAGACCGGGCGTTCCAGCCCGGGCGGCGGTCCCGGCCTCGGCGCTCGAGTACACGGTGAACGGCACCGAGCTCCGGATCGACCTGGCTCGGCCGCTGCCGCCCAAGGGCAGGCAGGTGCTCGAGCTCGCCTGGTCGTTTCCCTTCGGCGCCAACAGCAACCGCATGGGTGTCGAGGACATCGACGGGTCGACGGTCTACGAGGTGGCGCAGTGGTACCCGCGGATGGCGGTCTACGACGATGTGCGAGGGTGGAACACCGAGCAGTATCTCGGCCAGGGCGAGTTCTACCTCGAGTACGGCAGCTTCGACGTCAGCCTCACCGTACCGTCTGACATGATCGTCGCCGCGACCGGCACGCTGCAGAACCCCGACGAGGTCCTGACCGCGGCGCAGCGGGCCCGGCTGGCCCGGGCGCGCACCAGCGACGTGACGGTCATCATCCGCGGCAAGGACGAGATCGGCGATCCGGCGTCGCGCCCACCGACGTCGTACCCCACGCTCACCTGGCACTTCACCGCCGACAGCGTGCGCGACTTCAGCTGGGCCGCCGCGCGCCATTTCGTGTGGGATGCCGTCGGCGTGAACGGCGGCAAGACGCTCGCGATGAGCTTCTATCCGCCGTCGGCCGACTCGATCTGGAAGGAAGCCACCCAGTACGCCAAGACGGCCCTCGAGTACTACTCGAAGCAATGGGCGCCCTACCCCTACCCCTACGCCAGCAACGTGAACGGCATCGAAGGCGGGATGGAGTATCCCATGATCGTCTTCTGCCATAACCGGACCGACCCGCAGGCGCTCTACAGCGTGACGGACCACGAGTTCGGCCACACCTGGTTCCCCATGATCGTCGGGAGCAACGAGCGGCAGTACGGCTGGATGGACGAGGGGTTCAACAGCTTCATGAACCACTACAGCTTCCCCAAGAAGTTCCCGGGTGCGCCACTCCCGCTCGCCAGAGGGCTCCCGGAGACCTACATCAAGAATGCCCTGTCGGGCGACGAGGAGTCGATCATGACGCCCGCCGACCGGATGCGTACCAACGAGAACTGGCGCCAGGCCCTCTACAACAAGCCGGCCGTGGGCCTGGTTCTCCTGCGGGAGCACATCACCTCGCCTGACCGATTCGATCCGGTGTTCCGCGAGTACATCCGCCGCTGGACGTACAAGCATCCCACACCGGCGGACTTCTTCCGGACCATGGAGGACGGCCTGGGCGAGGACCTGAGCTGGTTCTGGCGCTCCTGGTTCTACAGCACGGGCCGCCTCGACCAGGCGGTGGATTCGGTGGCGCTGTCGGACTCTTCGGGGGTGGTGTCGCGGGTCTACCTGCGGAACGCGGGGGAGATGCCCATGCCGGTGGAGCTGGGTCTCCTGATGGACGACGGGAGCACGCAGCGGGTGCACCTGCCGGTGGAGATCTGGGGACTTCGAAACACGTACACCGCGCTCATCGCCGGCCCGAAGAAGGTGAACCGCGTGGTGATCGATCCGGACGGCTGGTACCCGGACGTGGACCGGGGCAACAACCGCTGGCCCGCCGCGCCGGCCACGGGGGGACCGGCCCCGGTGGGCACGGCGCCCGCGCCATCCGGCACCGCGCCCGCGGCCCCGACGCCGACAGGAACGTCCAAGTAGGTCGGGCTACGGGACCTTGAGCTGCCACAGGCCGCTCAACATGTCGATCGCGTACAGCGATCCGCCCGAGAGTTGGACGCCCCAGACGTAGGTGTCCCCGTCACCACCGGGCTTGATCTGAGCCATGAGCCGGTCGTGCAGGTCGCCCAGAAGCTGGCCGGAGACGTCGAGCGCCACGACGCCGCCGTTGTAGTACGCCATGTAGAGGATCTGCCGCGCCTCGTCCACCCAGAAGTTGTGGGTGCCGGCCCCGTCCAGGTGGAAGAACGCGACCTCCGTGGGGTGCGGCAGGTCGGACACATCCACCACGTGGAGATCCCCGCTCGACTTAGAGCCCACGACGCCCGCGCCTTCCTGTCCGATGAACAGGTAGCGATTCTCGCCCCGCACCGGGTTGTGGAACCACCACCCGTTGTGCACCGCCGAGCCACCCGCCACGCCGTCGTCCGCTGTGAGCAGCCGGCTCACCTCGACCGGGGTCGACGGCGTCCCGCCGCGGACGCCGTTGCCCACGTCATAGATGATGACGCCGGTGTTCCACGCGAACACGAAGGCCAGGCCGTCCCGCACGTAGGTGTCGTGGATCCCGTAGGCGGGCGGGATGGGCACCGTGGCACGGAGCACGATGGACGCCGGATCGGTGATGTCGTAGATCAGGAGCGCGGGGTCCTGGGGGTCCCGGGCGGCGAACACATACCGCCCGCCCGCGATGTCCGCGATAGTTGCCGTGTGGATGCCATCGGCCACGAGAGCGCTGTCCCGAAACGTCGGCCGGCGAGGGTCGGTCAGCTCGTAGACGTAGAGTCCCGCGTTGGCGCCGCGCTCGGTGCTGAACGCCAGCACGCTGCCGTCGTCGCTCACCTGGACGTCGCTCACGGTGCTGATCGAGGGGATCTTGATCGAGTCGGTCAGGGTGGGCGTGCCGTTCGCGTCGAGCGACCAGATCTTGAGGACGTCGCCGATGGCCCCGTTTCGGGGGATAGCGCCCCAGGTGCCGGTGTAGGCCCAGGAGCCGTGCACCCACAGGTCCGAGCTGAACCGCTCGGGCACGTTGTGACCGCCCGCCAGCACGGTGAAGGTGGCCGCCGGGGGTGGTTCGTTGCCACCTGGACCGCCCCCTTCCGGCCCAGGTCCACCACCCCGACAGGCCCCCACCAGCCCGAGGGCGGCGGCCAATACCCGATTCCAAGCTAGAGTCGTCACTGCATCATCTCGTGGTGATCGTGCATGGTCATCCCGTCTCCGTCTTCCGCGGCCCCATAGCGTCCCATTCGGTGCATCGTTATCCCGCCCGCGAGGCGTACGCCGACCGTGAGGGACCAGATGTGATCGCGGCCGTACAGATCCTCGACGTCGATCAACCCGCCGCCCACTTTCGTGACCCTGGCATAGGTGATCTCGACCAGTGGATCGACGGTGAGCGGGCCCGCACCGACCGCGCGGAGCTCGTACCCGACCGTGTGAGTGGTCCAGCGCGTGATGCCGAGAATCGAGTTCTCGAGGTGCGGCCGGAACGATCGGAAGCGCGCGACGCGCTCTTCCTCGGGACGCTCGGTCCGCTCGAACCGGTATTGGAGACGATGGGGCCCGGTGCTCCATGCACCTTCGGCCAGCACGCTATGGAAGACGAAGAACCCCTCGGCCTCGGAGGTGCGCGCCCACTCGATGAGCCCGTAGACCGGATGCCCACCGACCCGCCGGTCCCAGCGACCCGCGACGCTCCATTTCTCCTGGTCGGTGCCGGCCCCGGGCCGATGCTCGGGCGAATGGACGTGGGCGTGCGACGCCTCCGCGGTGGCGCCAGGCACCACCGCCGCCGTCAGGCGCGCGCTCCAGGAGTCGCCGAACCGTCCGCCGATGCGCGGCCACTGCCCGGGGCGCTCCGGCTCGTCGCCGTTGAATACGCCGGCCTCGGCGGTGACCCGGCCGGCCCGAAGCGCCGCGATGGCGACCGCCCGCTCCAGGATCTGCGCCAGGTGATGGTTGACGGGGTATCGCACGAACGGCCGCACCATGGGATCGTCGGTGCCGAAGGGCGCGAATCCCTTGCCCGCGCTGAGCGAGAGCCGGACCGATCCGTGGTGCCGGCCGAGCAGGTCGTCGGCGGTGAGGACGAGCTCGTGCAGGTAGGTGTGGGGGTGCCGCCGGTCGACGAAGCCTTCGCCCCAGTTGCCCGGCGCCAGCTCGCCCTCGGGAATCGTGAGCCCCTCGAGGTTGAGCACGCCGGTGAGCCGGAGGCGTCCGAGCGCGCCGGCGTGCAGCATCACCACCGGCTGTACCACCCGCACCTCGCCCAGCGCGGAGCCGCCCGGCACCGGGTCGGCATGCTCGTATGCGGCGATCGCCTGCGCACCGACCCGGGCCCACGGGCGCTCCTGCGCCTTCGCCCGTCCCCACGGCGCCAGCGCCAGGAGGGCCAGCCCGAGCGCCGCGCGCGTCAGTCCGACTCGACCACGGCCGCGCGCACCGGCGCGCCGGCCGCCAGCAGATAGTCCCGGTTCATGCGGGTGATGGTGTCGATGCTTATCAACTTGGGGCACGCGTCCTGGCACTCTCCGTACAGGGTGCAGCCGCCGAACCGTTCGAGATCCATGCGCTCGACCATGCGGCGGGCTCGCTCCGGCCGCTCGGGCTGCCCCTGCGGCAGCAGACCGAGGTGCGAGATCTTGGCCGCCGTGAACAGCGAGGCCGAGCCGTTCGGGCAGGCCGCCACGCAGGCGCCGCAGCCGATGCACTGGGCCGCGTCCATCGCGGTGTCCGCCGCATCCTTGGGGATCAGGATGGCGTTCCCGTCCGGCGCGGAGCCGGTGGGCGCGCTCACGTATCCGCCCGCCGCGATGATCCGGTCGAGCGCGGAGCGGTCCACCACGAGGTCCTTCACCACCGGGAACGCCCGGGCCCGCCACGGCTCGATACGGATCACGTCGCCGTCGGCGAAGCTCCGCATGTGGAGCTGGCAGGTCGCGGTGCCCGGATTCGGCCCGTGCGCCACGCCGTTGATCATGAGGCTGCACGAGCCGCAGATCCCTTCGCGGCAGTCGTGATCGAACGCGACGGGCGTCTCGCCCGTCTCCATCAGGCGCTCGTTGACCACGTCCAGCATCTCGAGGAACGACATGTCCGGACCGATGTCGTGCGCGAGGTACCGGACCAGGCGGCCCGCGGCGCCGGGGCCGGGTTGGCGCCAGATGTGGAGCGTGAGGTTCATCGAGTCTCCGTAAGCGGATCGCCGGCTACTTGTAGCTCCGCTGCGCCAGGGGCACGTACTCGAACGCGAGCGGCTCCTGGTTGAGGCGCGGCGCGGCCAGATCGCCGGTGTACTCCCAGGCGGCCACGTAGGCGAACCGGGCGTCATCGCGCCTCGCTTCGCCGTCCTCCGTCTGATACTCCTCGCGGAAGTGCCCGCCGCACGACTCCTCGCGGTGCAGCGCGTCGCGGCACATGAGCTCGCCCAGCTCGAAGAAATCGGCCACCCGGCCGGCCTTCTCCAGCGCCTGGTTGAGCTCCGCGTCGCTGCCCGGCACGTTCACGTTGCGCCAGAACTCCTCGCGCAGCTCCGGAATCCGCTCCAGCGCCTCCTGCAGGCCGGCCGCGTTGCGGGCCATGCCGCACTTGTCCCACATGAGCTGCCCCAGCTCCCGGTGGAACGAGTCCACCGTCCGCTTGCCCCGCACGGCCAGCAGCCGCCGCGTCCGGTCCGCCACCTCCGCCTCCACCCGCGCGAATTCGGCATGCGTCGCGTCGACCGGAGCCGGCCTCGCCGAGGCGAGGTAGTCGCCGACGGTGCTGGGCAGGATGAAGTAGCCGTCGGCCAGCCCCTGCATGAGCGCGCTGGCGCCCAGGCGGTTGGCGCCATGGTCGGAGAAGTTGGCCTCGCCGATCACATGCAGCCCCGGGATGGTGCTCATCAGGTCGTAGTCCACCCACAGCCCACCCATGGTGTAGTGCGAGGCCGGGTAGATGCGCATGGGCACTTCGTACGGATTCTCGTCGGTGATCCGTTCGTACATCTCGAACAGGTTGCCGTACCGCTCGGCGATCTTGTCCTTGCCCAGCCGCTTGATGGCGTCGGCGAAGTCCAGATACACGCCGCGGCCGCCCGGGCCCACGCCGCGCCCCTCGTCGCACACCTCCTTGGCGGCGCGTGAGGCGATGTCGCGCGGCGACAGGTTGCCGAAGCTGGGGTACTTCCGCTCCAGGTAGTAGTCGCGCTCGGCTTCCGGAATCTGTCCCGGCCGCCTGGTGTCGCCCGCCTTCTTGGGCACCCAGACGCGGCCGTCGTTGCGCAGCGTCTCGCTCATCAGCGTGAGTTTGGACTGGTGTTCGCCGCTCACCGGAATGCAGGTGGGGTGGATCTGCGTGTAGCAGGGATTCGCGAACGCGGCGCCGCGCTTGTGCGCCCGCCACGCGGCGGTGACGTTGGACCCCTTGGCGTTGGTGGAGAGGAAGAACACGTTGCCGTAGCCGCCCGTGCCGAGCACGACGGCGTCGGCCAGGTGGCTCTCGACCTTGCCGGTCACGAGGTTGCGCACCACGATGCCGCGCGCCCGCCCGTCGATCACGATCAGATCGAGCATCTCGGTGCGCGGGTACATGGTGACGCCGCCCTTGGCGATCTCCTTCTCCAGCGCCTGGTAGGCGCCCAGCAGGAGCTGCTGCCCCGTCTGTCCGCGCGCGTAGAAGGTGCGCGACACCTGGGCGC
>JBOHSB010000078.1:0-4683 GCA_050733015.1 Gemmatimonadales bacterium | reverse complement strand
GGCCACGCCCGGCCCGGCCGCCGCGCCTGCCGACACGCTCGCTCGCGCGGCCGATACCACCGCCCGCCAGCCGGCCGTATCGACCGTTGCGGTGACCTCGCCGATCTACAGGTACGGTGTGAGCGCGCAGGGCGGCCGCCTGGTCAGCGCGCGGCTCACGCGCTATCGCTCGATGGCGCCCGAGGACAGCGGCAGGGTCGCCGAGATCTTGCCCAAGGACAGCCGCCTCCTCGGTCTCACGCTGGTCACGGGACGCGACACCATTCCGCTCGAGAGCCTGGTCTTTACGCCCTCGGCCGATTCGGTCGACGCGGCCAGGGGAACACCGCTCCGTCTGACCACCGCACGTGGTCCGGTTCAGGTGGAGCTGACCTACAGCTTCACGCCCGACGACTATCGGATTCAGGTCCAAGGCCGGGTGACCGGCATCGGCCCGAACGGCGGCACCCTGCTGGTCGGCATGGGGCCCACGCTCGCCAATACCGAGGCAAACCTGGTCGAGAACCACCGTGCCCTGGCGGTGGTCACCCGCCGCAACGATGCCGAGCGGACCGACCTGGCGAGTCTCACGCCGGGCGAGCCCAAGACCGTGAGCGGTCCGCTCGACTGGGTCGCCATCAAGTCCAAGTATTTCGTGACCGGGGTCCTCGCCTACGACAGCACCGGCGGGCGCATCAGCGGCGCCACCATGGTCGCGCACCCGACCACGGAGAAGCATCCCACCGAGGCCGATGTCCGCTTGACCATTCCCGTCCCGGCCAGCGGGGAGTTCGGCTACACCGCCTACGTGGGGCCGATGGAGTACGACCGGCTGAGCCGGCTGGGCCGGGGATTCGATGACGTCAATCCGTACGGCTGGCCCGGATTCCGCACGGTCATCCGGCCGGTGGCTGTGGGCGTCCGCTGGCTGCTCGTATGGATGCACGAGCACCTGCGCCTGGCCTACGGGCTGGTGCTGGTGTTCTTCGGCATTCTGGTTCGAGTGCTGCTCTGGCCGCTCAACCAGAAGGCGATGCGCGCCAACATGCAGCTCCAGGCCGTCCAGCCGCTCATGAAGGACATCCAGGAGCGCCACAAGAACGACCCGCAGAAGCTGCAGCAGGAAATGTTCAAGCTCTATAAGGAGTACAACGTGAACCCGCTGGGGGGCTGCTGGCCGATGCTGCTGCCCATGCCGGTCCTGTTCGCGCTGTTCTTCGTGTTCCAGAACACCATCGAGCTGCGGGGCGCCTCGTTCCTGTGGCTCCCGGACCTCTCGCGGCCCGACCCGCTGTACGTCATCCCGGTGATCATGGGGCTCTCGATGTACGGTCTGAGCAAGGTGGGTCAGATCGGCATGGAGCCCAACCCGCAGATGAAGATGATGCTGTACCTGATGCCGGTCATGATGACGTTCCTGTTCCTCAACTTCGCCTCCGGGCTCAACCTGTACTACACGGTGAGCAACCTCGCGAGCATCCCGCAGCAGTGGATGCTGGCGCGGGAACGGGTCAAGCGAGGGGCGCCGGGGAGCGTCGCGGTCAAGCCCGTGCGCCCGCCGCCCAAGGGGGGCAAGGCCTAGCTATTCGACGATTGCGGTGGTGTCGGCGCGGGACAGCCGCACCCGCATCGAGCGCCGATCGATCGTCAGGCGGAAGTGGCGCATGGCCCGGGTTCCGATCGTCATTCTAGACGGGATGTCGGGCGGCAGGGGATGGACCGCGATGCCTGGCCGACGGAAGACGTGCCGCCCGAGCTTGAGGTCTCCCGCGAGGCGGGCGGCCTTCACCTCCACCGGCGCACCGCCCCCGACGACGGCACGTGCCAGCATTCGGAACCTCCGCCGAAAGAATCCGGGGGTGGGATTGCTCGCAGGTTGCGTCGGTCCGGACGATGGTCGCGGGTGGTAAGTTCCGTGCCATGCTCTCCGATCCTATTGCCGCGCTGGCGACCCCGCCCGGGCGATCCGCTCTCGCCGTCGTGCGGCTCAGCGGCGTAGGTGCGTTCGAGGTGGCCGCGCGAGTCATCGTAGGCTTCGGGATCCGGCCGCCGCGCACGGCGACGCTCGCGACCTTCCGCGATGCCTCGGGCGAGGCGATCGACCGCGGCCTGTACACCGTCTTCCCCGCTCCCGCCAGCTATACCGGGGAGGACATGGTGGAGCTGTCCTGTCACGGCGGCCTGCTGGCGCCGACCCGGCTCCTCGGCGCCCTGCACGCGGCCGGGGCGCGCCCGGCCGCGCCCGGCGAGTTCACCCGCCGGGCCGTGATGAACAGCAAGCTGGACCTGATGCAGGCGGAGGCGGTCGGCGATCTGATCGACGCCACCGCGCCCGCGCAGGCTCGCGCCGCGCTCCGGCAGCTCGATGGCAGCCTCTCGCGCCGCCTGGCCGACCTGCGGCAGTCGCTGGTCGAGGCAGAAGGCCTGTTGGCCTACGACATCGACTTCCCGGGCGAGGACGACGGTCCGGTGCCCCCTGCGCGGATCGCCGCACAGCTCGAGGATGTCGCCGCCCGCATCGAGCGGCTGCTCGAGAGCGCGCCGGCCGCCGAGCGGGTGCGTGAAGGCGCCCTGCTGGTGCTCGCGGGCCGCCCCAACGCCGGCAAGTCCTCCCTGTTCAACGCGCTGTTGGGCGACCAGCGCACCCTCGTGACCGAAATCCCCGGCACCACCCGCGACGCCGTCGAGGCTCACACCGAGTTCATCGGCTGGCCGGTGCGCCTGGTGGACACGGCGGGTTTGTGGGATTCGCCGGATCCGATCGACCGCCTGGGCGTCGACGTGAGCCGGCGTTACCTCGCGTCGGCCGATCTGGTGCTGCTGTGCGTCGAGACGGGGCGGCCACCCGGACCGGACGAGTCGGCCGTCGCGGCCGAGCGACCGACGCTGCTGGTGCGGACCAAGTCGGACCTCACTCCGGCCGCGCCCGGCGGCGGCGTGCCGGTCTCGGCGATCTCCGGGGCCGGCCTCGGCGAGGTTCGCCGAGTCGCGGCGGAGCAGGTCTTCGGCGATCGGGTGGTCCTCGCCGACCTCGAGCCCGCGCTGGGCCGGGCCCGCCAGCGGACGGCGCTGGCCCGGGCCCGTGAGGCGCTGGCCTCCGCGCTGGACCAGTTTCGCGGTCCCGGCGACGCAGTGCTGGTCGCCCACCACGTGCGTGACGCGGCCGGTGCGCTCGACGAGCTGGTCGGGGTGGTGGACATCGAGGAGGTGCTGGACAGCGTATTCGCGGGGTTTTGCGTGGGGAAGTAAAGCGTAGCGACGAGTCATGCTCAGCGTGACCGCTACGCGGTCTGGATGCCCCTCGCCAGGTCCTCCGCCGACTGGAACTCAGCCGCGGGCGCTCGCAGCGCCTCGGGCAGTCCCCGTTGGGCGACCAGGGCCTCGGTCATGCGGTACCCCAGATAGTACCCCGAGCGCTCGGGCAGCACCCGGCCGCCGACCAGTCGAGCGGAGGGGCTCATGCCGCCGGACAGGTAGCGCAGCCTGAGCCCGAGCCCGCTCTGCTCGAGATCCGGCTCGACCACGCGCCGGAGGAAGGCCTCGAGCTCGCGCAGCCGGTGATACTGGCGCCGGGGATAACCGAAGTAGTCCGCCGCATCGAACCCGGGAGCCACGGCCTGCGCGGCGTGCACCGCGAGGCCCTCGTTGACCAGGAGCTCCCGCAGCGTCGCCCGGCTGCCGGTAGACCAGTAGTCGTAGTAGCCACCGGCGTCGCTCACCAAGCGGCGCATATCGCTGGCGCTGGTCGGCGAGGTGTAGCGGACCGAGTGGGCCAACTCGTGCCCGATCCACAGCGGGATCAGGTCTGGCGGCAGGCCCATGCCGTAGGTCTCGGGATTCACCCGGCCGGTGAAGTGCTCCAGGCAGATGAACGCGACGCCGCGGCCGCCGACCACGAGCTCGCCCGCGTTGGCGCCGCCGAGTCCCACCATGAGATAGGTGTCCGTCGGGCGATCCACCTGCAGCACTTCCTCGGCGCGACCGATGGCGTCTTCGGTGAGCTGCACGAGATTGACGGCGTCGGCGAGGGCGAGCAGGTCGCTGCGATCAGCCCGCAGCGCGGCAGTGATGATCTCGCCGGCGTGCGGGCTGTCGGGGTCGAGTACGTAATTGCGCCAGTAGGCGTCGAGGATCGGTCGGTGGGACTCCCGATACTGCCGATACGCCGCCTCCCGGTCACCGGCGCCGAGCACCGCGAGAAAATCGGGAAGAAGATTGATCAGCACGGCGGACAATACGAAAGCGGCTGGGAAGAAGCAAGAGAGGACGGAAGGATGGAACGACGGAAGGACGGAAAGACCAATGGGAAACCAGGAACGCGAGAAAGTGAGGAAACGACTAGGACGGCGACTCTCCATGCGAGCCGCCGTCCTCAATCCCTCTCCTCCTACTGTGTTTCCGTCCTACCGTCTTTCCATCCTTCCGTCGTTCTAGGGTTCCGTCTTCTTCTTTCGCGCCACCTCGTCGAGGAACCGGCGCTCGGCGGCGGTGAGGCTGTTCATGCCCTGCTCGCTGATCTTGTCCAGCACGCGGTCGACCTCGGCGGCCACGGGATCGGCCTCGGCGCGGCGGCGCGGGCGGAGCGGCGTGGGCGGGGTCCGGCGCTCGGGCTCGGCGGCCCCCGACTGGACCATGACGACCCGCTCGACCGCGCGCGGCGGCGGGTGCGGGCTGCGGCGCGAGAGCGCCTGCAGGCGGAAGAAG
>JBOHSB010000077.1:0-10723 GCA_050733015.1 Gemmatimonadales bacterium | reverse complement strand
GTATAGATCGGCCGCCGCTGGGTGAGAACGTCCTCGGATCGGCGGACGAAACCGCCAGCCTGCAGCACCTCCAGTGGGTGCCAGAGGCTGCGGGCATCACGCCCCAGGACGGCGGCGATCCCACCAGGGGTGGTCTTCCCGCCGGCGATCGCGGTCAGGACGGACTGGTAGAGCGCCCGATCGGTGATCGTCGGATCCTCGCGCAGCAGGTAGTCGGTCTCGCCGAACAGCGCGTGCGCCGGGTTCAATACGTGCCCGATCAACCAGTGGTCCAGCCGGGCCGTGCGGTAATCGAACGGCGGCACCACCAGATCGAGCCGGGAGCGACCTCGTAACGGCTGGGCCCCGGACAGCAGCTCGGACATGATCGTGAACGCTGAGCCGCACAGCACGAGGTGGGCCAGCGGCGCTGCCGGGTCGTTGCGGGTGTCGTCGTAGACGGCCTGGATAGCAGAGGCGAGCTCCGGTGAACCATGCAGCAGATAGGGGAACTCGTCGAGCACCACCAGCCGGCCCCCACCGGGATGATCGCGGCCGAGGGCCAATCGCAGCCCCTTCGTCCAGGCGCCCGACCCGGTTGCGGGTCCCGGCGAGGTCGTGATCGACGTGACGGCCGCGGATGTGCTGTGGGTCGAGACGATGATCCGGCGGGTGGGTGGTGGCAAGTACTTCGACGTGACACCGCCCTACGTGCCCGGGGGTGCGGTCGCCGGCCGGGTGCAGACGGTCGGTGACGGCGTCGATCCGGGTTGGATCGGCTGTGAGGTCGTCGCTCGCACCGGCCAGCGTGGGGGCTACGCCGAGCAGGTCGCCGTCGCGGTGGCCGGGTTGTCGATCGTGCCCGATGGGCTGACGCCGCGGGAGATTTTGTGGCTTCCCGAAACAAGGAATACAAGGACTATCAAGAAGAGCTCGAAGTCACCAGTCGAATCAACAAGGATCTCGGCGACGAGGCGTTTCGGGACATCGCACTCGGCCAGAACTACTTCCAGCTCCTTCGGCTGAAAGAACTAGCACCTCAGGTCTGCAAGCGGTAACCGGGTCGCGGGAACGGCCAGATGTCCTGCACTAGCTCATGCGGATGATCAATGCGACACCAGGGAAGTCGCACCCGGTCGGTGTTGTGTAGGGCTCGATCGCTTCCTGCGCGTGGGCTCGAAGCGCTTGGACGGCGTCGTGGGGCAGTTGCGCGAGGATGGTGGCGAGCGGGCCGGCGAGCGCGGTGGTCCTCGTCCACCACTCATCGACCGACGCCGTCCGCAGGGGCACGGAAAGTTCGCTGACGACCACCCCTGACAGGCCAGCGGCCCGGAGCGCACGGACCAGCTCGGCAGGATCTGCCAGGGCGAATGGGCCTGGCATGCCGGGCGGGGGCACGGGCCTGCCGAGTTGGGCGCTGGCTGCGTCGAGAATGACGCCGAGCCACGGATTGCGCTCGCGTGGCCCCCACACCGCGATCGCGGCCCGTCCACCGGGTCGCAGCACCCGCCGGATCTCTCGGGCGGCGCGGCCGGGATCGAGGGCGAACTGGAGACCATCGCGGCACAGCACGACGTCGAACGAGCCGTCCGGCTGCTCGATGTGCTCAAGGTCCAGCACCCGCGTACTCACGTTGGTCAGGCCGCAGGCATGAGCCCGCGAGGACGCGATCGCGGTCATCCCGGCGGCCACGTCGGACAGCACGACCTCGCCTGAGGGCGCGACCCGCGCGGCCGCGGCCAGACCTAAGCCACCTGCTCCGCAGGCCAGTTCCAGCACGCGCTCGCCCGGTCGGGGCTCGGTGAGATCGAGCATCCTGGCGGTGAGCTCCGCGGCACGCGCGTCGATGTAGTCGGCGTGCTCGCCCCACGAGGTGGCCACCGAGGCCCACATGCGGTGCAGGTGCTCGGCACTCCTGCCGGGCGAATCCGTCTGTTCGATGAGACTTCTGGTGTCCACCACGGACCTCCTCATCTGATTGGTAGTGGCATCGTGCGGCTGTGGAGGACGCGAGTGCATGGGTGAGATCACCCATTCCGGCACGGGTCGGCAGCGATGCATGATGGCTGGTGTGGATGTCGCGCTGGCCGGACTCCTGACCGCCGGTCAGGCCGCTCTGGACGCCGGTGACTGGGCGAGCGCCCGGAGCTGCTTCGAGGAGGCGGTGCGCCTCGACGAGACCGCGGCGGGCCTAGACGGTCTGGCGCAGGCACTGTTCTGCCAGGGCGACTACGCCGCCGCGATCGAGCTGCGGGAGCGGGCGTTCGCGCGGTTCCGGGAAGCCGGCGACGACGTCGGGGCGGCAGTCAGCGCCCGCGTCGTGGCGTACCTGTATGCGGTGGTGCACGGCAACGGCGCAGCCTTCAACGGCTGGCTGATGCGGGCCCGGAGCCTGATCGAGGCAGCCGGTGACTGCCCGGAGCGTGCGCGGATCGAGCTGATGCAGGCGAGCGTGACGTCCGATCCGGTGGCGCGAGAGAGGCACCTGAGCGCCGCCGGGGACATCGCCCGCCGGCACGGCGACACCGACACGGTGTTCGACGTGCTGAGCCACCGGGGTCTGCACCTGGTCGCCCGCGGCCAGATTGACCAGGGGATGGCGCTGCTGGACGAAGCGCTCGCGGCCGCCGCCGGCGGCGAGGTGCGCGATCTCGTTGCCGTCGGCTCGATGTACTGCAAGATGCTGCACGCGTGCGAGTTGACCTCCGACGTCCGGCGCGCCGAGGACTGGCTGGAGCTGGCCGACCGTTTCGTCGCGCACACCAATCGGCTGCCGATCAGCGCGATCTGCCGCACCCATTACGGCGGGATCCTGATCGCCGCCGGCCGGTGGCCCGACGCCGAGCGGGAGCTCGCGACCTCCATCCAGCTCTACGACCGGACCTATCGCGCGCTGCGCGGCGCCGCTGTCGTACGCCTTGCGGTGCTCCGGGTCCGGCAGGGCCGGCTGGAGGAGGCTGCCCAATTCCTCGCAAGCGCTGAACATGACAGCTACGCCGTTCGTCCCCAGGTCGAGCTGCACCTGGCCCGCGGCGAAGCCGACCTCGCCGTGGCCAGGATCGAGCGCTTCCTCCGTGAGCACGCCGAGACGGAACTGACCGCTCCGGTGCTGTTCCTGCTCGTCCGAGCGCAGCTCGATCAGGGGGAGCCGGCCGCGGCCGAGCAGGCCTGCGCTCAGCTGCGTGACCTCGCTACGTCGCGGACTGATCGCCTGGTCACAGCACTCGCCGATCATGCCTGTGGCCTCGTCGGCGCCCACCCGGAGCGGGTTGCCTACCTGGAGGCCGCGCTGGCCGCGTTCGGTCGGCTTGGGCTACCACTCGAACAGGCCCGGGCGCGGCTGGATCTGGCTGAGGTGCTCGTCACCGCGCGACCGGCGATGGCCCTGGTCGAGGCTCGGGCTGCGCTGGAGCGATTCCAGTCGCTGGCCGCCGCCCGCGACGCCGCTGCCAGCACCGCGCTGCTCCGGCGGCTCGGGGTCCGTGGGCACGCCGCGGTCCGGGGCTCCGGCACGCTCACCGCCCGCGAGCAGGAGGTTCTCCAACTCGTCGGGCAGGGCATGTCCAACCGGGACATCGCCGACCGGCTGTTCGTCAGCCGCCGCACCGCCGAGCACCACGTCTCGAACATCCTCGCCAAACTCGGCCTCACCACCCGAGCCGAAGCAACCGCTTATGCGCTGAGGCACCGGTGAGGTGGTATGCCTGGAAGTGCGCCAGCAGTAGCTCGCTGTGAAGGAGTCCCGCCTTGCCTGAGCACGTGTCTGGCTGGTACGTCGACGAGCGGTGCACGAATTGCGATGTCGCACGTCAGATTGCCCCGGGTTTGATCGGTGAGTCCGGTGGCCGTTCGACGGTTCTGCGTCAGCCCGTCGACGAGGCGGAGGTGACCTTGCTGCACGCCGCCGCCAACGCCTGCCAGACCCGATCGATCCGGCACACGTCTGGGCCGCTCGACCCTGCGCGCGATCCCTTCCCGTTGCGCCTGCACGGCGAGGTCTACCTGTGCGGACACAATTCGCCGCACACCGCGGGCGCCAACTCCTACCTGGTGCGCCGCCCGGCGGGAAACCTGATGATCGACACCCCGCGCTGGAGCGAACGACTGGCAGCGACATACGAGTCGCTGGGCCCGGTGACCGAGGTTTTGCTCACCCACCGCGACCACGCAGCGCACGGCCGCCGCTACGCCGACCGTTTCGGGGCGCGGCTCTGGATCCACGAGGGCGATCTCGCGGCGGCCCCGGATGCGGACCGGGTGCTGCGCGGCACCGAGCCGGTCGAGGTGGCCGAAGGGATGGTGGCGCATCCCCTGCCGGGGCACACCGAAGGAAGCGTGCTGTACGTCATGGACGACCTGGACTGCTTCAGCGGGGACAGCTTCTACTGGTCGCGCACCACCGGGGACATCGAGGTGGTCGAGAGCGTCACCTGGTTCTCGATCTCAGAGCTGGCCGCCTCCCTGGCCCGGGTGGTCGGCACACTCCGATTCGAATGGCTGTTACCTGGACACGGTGACCGCAAGCACCTGCCCGCCGAGGAGATGACGCACCGGTTGCGGGCGCTGGCCGCGCGGGCTGGTGCGCTCGATCCCCAACCCATCGATTTCACGGCCGTTCGGTGGTGAAGGTTGGTACCCGATGCTGCCACCCCCGCTCCTTCGGCGATACGGACAGTGACGAAGGTTGCTGTCCCTTGTGGGGTGTGTCGCCATCCCCAGGCCAGCTGCTGGACCGCTGTCGTTCGCTTTGGGGAAGCAGCGTCTCGGCGTGAAATCCGTGTGCGGCGGGTGCGCGGAGCTGACCCCGGAACAATGGCGGTGACGAGATGCTCCAACTCTCTGGCGGCACGGGCGGTCGAGGCAAGGTCCGCAAAAGAGCTGCCACCGTCGCCGCGCTGGTCGGCCTCGGCCTGGCCAGCGGCAGCCTCTCCGCGTTCGGCGCACTCACCCCTGACCCGGTGCCCAACGTCTACGCGGGCGCCTACGCGCTGTTCTACAACGGTGCGTTCGCCGGACCCATTCACGCCCTCTCCGGCTGCACCCCGGACATCCCCATCACCAGAGTCACGCAGACCAATCCGAACGGCAGCACCACGACGCGGGCCGTCGCCGGCCCGAGCA
Organism: Gemmatimonadales bacterium; assembly: GCA_050733015.1. Classification (GTDB taxonomy): domain Bacteria; phylum Gemmatimonadota; class Gemmatimonadetes; order Gemmatimonadales; family GWC2-71-9; genus CAVVWJ01. The sequence continues at coordinate 5,623 of JBOHSB010000077.1, read as the reverse complement.
GCTTCGCTCCCTGCCAGCTCGAGATCGGCCTCGGCATGTCCCAGCGGTTCCGCGACGCGGTCACCAGCGCCCTCAAGGAGACCCCCAAGGGGTCCGCGGACGTAGCGATCGCTCGACTGAACGATACCGGCACCGCCGTGGCCTCCGAGCTGGAGCTACGCGGCTACGTCAGCGATGTCACGCTGCCCACGATGCACATCCGCTCCGAGTCCGACCCGAGCTGGTTACGGGTGGAGCTGGTCAGCCAGGACGGGAAGGCCACGAAGGTGACTAACCCCCTACGCCGGACCCTGGGAAGCATGCAAGACGACCCGATTGAGGCAGGGAGGCCGGGGTTCGCCACCCTCACCGGCGTCGACCCAGCCGGCCTGGTTGAGGCCGACCCCGTTGCGATCACCCGCGCCGACGCCACACAGCGAATCCCTGGCGTCCCTACCACGGTCCTACCGGGTCGCCTCGATGTCGCTTCGCCCCGGCTTGGGGTGGCCGAGGGCTCCAAGACCGTCGGTCAGCTCAGTTCCTGGTTCGACGCTCAGTTGACTGGCAAGGGCGCAAGCCGCAAGGACCTGTCGATTTCCTACCGCAGCGTGAGCGGGGCAAACCTCTTCCAGGTGACTCTGTCCGGGTTCCCGGCCCACTTCGACCCCTACGAGCGCACCAACGGCCAGCGAGTGTTGGAGGTAGGGGTGGACCCCACGGTCAAGCCGAGCTGGGGGGCCTCGTCGCCCGGCTGATCGCCAGTAGGGCGGCCGTGCGTGCGGATTATGACGACCAATGCGTCGGGCGAGTCAACGACGGTGGCAACTTCGTGTTGGCATCGCCGTTCGCCGCATTCAGCTGGGGTTGGGTGAGAAAGATACTCTCAGTGAGGTCGGCACCGCCGAGCTCAGCAGCTCTGAAGTCAGCCCCGATGAGATCAGCACCTCTCAGGTCGGCGCCTGAGAGGTCAGCTCCGATGAGGTATGCCCCTCTCAAATCGGCGCCTCTCAGGTCAGCGCCTGTGAGGTTGGCTCCGATGAGATCGGCTCCTCTGCGGTTTTTCTTTTGGTGCCGGACGCCGGCTCGTACGAGTTCGCTCGTGCGCAGCAGTAGGCCATTGACGCCGCGACGGTGGGCCGCCACGTCCAGTTCCAGGAGAAAGTCGGGACCGTGACGGGTGAGGCGTTCGGTCTCCTCGAGCGCGAGGCCGAGCTCACCGTGGAGCGAGCGGGCCGGTTGCAGCGTCAGCGCTTCGGTGAGATACCACAGCAGCTCATGGAGTTGTCGCATGATCGGTAACACGTCGAACATCTGCTGCGCGGTCCGCGGGGACCGCCGCCAGTCCTGCCCGCCGAAGGTGATCTGAGAGACCCTTTGCCCCGCGCCGAAGCAATCGTAAGCGGTGCAACCCGGAAATCCTCGCTGCCTGAGGCTTGTGTGAATGCCGCAGCGGAAGTTCGATTGTAGATTGGGACAGGTTTGTCCCGCGGCTTTGTCGATCGCGAAATCCGCCGACGCGGAGAAAGCCGGCGCGACACAACACAGCCCGAAACAGCGCTCGCAATCAGCTCGCAGGTCTAGGTGGACTGTTTCTGCATGTTCGCGTTTCTCGGACAATGTGCGTGATCACCTATTGGATTGAGAGCGCCGTTTATCAGTCCGCCCCAGGTTTGAGACTGTACTCTGTTGTCCATGATTCTCCGGAGGTGGTGCTGGTGAGCCGCTCGAGCGCCGGGGAATCACGCGCCGGGGTGGGGCTGACCAGCCTCGATCAGCCCTTGTTCGACGGCGCGGACGCGACCAAGCGGGATCTGGTGGACTACTTGGACGCAGTCCGGGACCGCATCCTGCCCGAGCTTCGGGACCGGCCGCTGTCGGTGATCCGCGTGCGGCCCGGCCAGCCGCCATTCATGCAGAAGAACGTACCCAAGTACACCCCGGACTGGGTGCGGACGACCACCGTGTGGGCCGAGTCGTCCCGGCGCGACGTGACCTATGCGCTGTGCGACGATCGGCGCACGCTGCTGTGGTTTGCCAACCAACGCGCGGTCGAATATCACCCGACATTGGTCCGCGTCGGCGAGAGCCACCTGACGCACCTGGTACTTGACCTCGACCCGCCGGCCGGCGACGCGTTCCCGCACGTCGTCCGCGCGGCCCAGCTGGTGCGCCAGGCCCTGGCCGACGCCGGGCTGGCGGGCACGGTGAAGACCAGCGGCGCGAAGGGCCTGCACGTGTTCGTGCCGCTCGACGACCGGGTGGGGATCGAGGAGGCGGCAGCGGCAACCAGAGCCCTCGCCGCGCGGGCCGAGCGCCTCGATCCCGACGTGGCGACGACGGCGTTCATCCGGGAAGACCGGGACGGCAAGGTGTTCCTGGACTCCACCCGCTCCGGCGGCGCGACGATTGTGGCGGCCTACAGCCCGCGGGCCCGCCCCCGCGTACCAGTGTCGTTTCCGGTGACCTGGGACCAGCTCGACAGTGTTGTCCCGGGCGAGTTCACCATCCGCACCGCCGCCGCGCTGCTGGCCGACGGCGATCCGTGGCACGAGCGGATGCCCGAGCCGCAGCTACTTCCCGCGGACCTGGTCGAGGAGGGCCGCGCCATCCCGATCGCGCGGGTCCAGGCGATGCACGAGGGAAAGCGCCGCGCCCGCGCCCGCCGGCAATAGCTACACGGCAATGATCCGGATCGCCGCCTGTTCGGAGAGCAGAGCGGCGAGGTCGTGGGGGTCGCTGGTCAGCAGCACGCACCTGCCCGTGGGTCCCTCGCCGTCGAGCAGGGTCAGTGCGGTGGCTGCCACGAACGCGTCGATGGTGGAATCGGATCCGGCGCGGCCGAGCAGTTGCCCGGCCCGGCGCGCGAGCGGCTCATTCACTGGTCGCACGTCGGCCGCCGCGAGCACTCGGTTGAGCTGGGCATCTCGGGCGACACCGCGGACCACCTCAGCCACGGTCACCGCGGACACGACGACATCGGCGTCCAGTTCCCGCGCCCGTTCCAGCCACGCTTGCACCGACCGGTCGCCGGAGGCCGCCTTGCTGACGCCGTCCGCATCGAGAACCAGGAGGTCGGTTACGCCGGTTGGGCGATCGCCTCGTCGCCTGGGGCGGGCCACCGGCGGCGAACCTCCCTCATCTGCTCATCGGGCACCGGGCCGTTCGTCTCTCGCATCTCCACCAGCAGTTCGGACAGCGCGTCGCGGCGAAGCTGCCGGCGAACCGCATCATTGACATACGCCGAGAGTCCACGGCCCCCGACGCGCCCACGGGCCTCCGTGAGCACCTCGGCGTCCAAGCTCACCGATACCTTCTCCACGGCCATATCCCGAATACTACCTGAAGTAGGAAATTCAGCGCAGGCGCTGGTACAACTCGAGGTGACGTTGCGCTGCGGCTGACCATGTGTAGCGGGCGGCGAGCGCGCGACCGGAATCCCGGGTCATATCATCGCCGTCTGGATCGGTGAGCCCGGCGCGCAGTTGCGCAGCGAGCTCGGCTGGGCCGGTGGCGAAGCGGGCGACACCGGTGAAGATCTCCCGGAACACCGGCAGGTTCGTCACGATCAACGGGATCCCGGCGGCCAGGGCCTCCATCGCGGCCAGCCCGAAGCCCTCCTTGGCGGACGGGAAGGCGAACACCCCCGCTGCCGCGACCAGCGCGGGTAAATCGTCGTGGTCCACCGGCCCCAGCACAATCGGCCGCAGTACCACCGGCTCGACCTGGAGTTCGGCGGCTCGCTGCTCCCAGCGGGCCCGGTAGTCGCGATAGTCGAACAGCGTCTCCCCGCCGGCGATCACCAGCCGCACGTCGGGCAGATCGGCGCGCAGCAGCGCGTAGGCCTCGAGCAGCTCCAACGACCCCTTGCGGGGCTCGATGCCCCCGACAGCCAGTACGTAACGGCCCAAACGTGATTGCCAGGTGGCCCGGGCGGCTGAGCCGGCCGGGCCGGCCGCGGCGGAGAAGCGGTGCGCGTCGACGCCGTTGGGGATGACCGTGGCCGTGATACCCCAGCCGTCGAGCAACTCATCGGCGACCGCGGCGGATACGCAGAGATGTGCATACGGGTTGACGATGGCGCGCTCATGGCAGGCGGCCAGCTCGGGCGTGGAGAAGTGGTCGAGGTGATGCACGGTGCGGACGCACCGGTCGGCGGCATTGGCGCTGATGCAGTCCTGCGCGTGCACCACGTCGTACCCGCTGGGCTCGAATGCGCCGCGCAGTACCTGGATGGACCGCAGGATCCGGGGTCCGAACTCCTCTCCGATGACGTCGGGAAACGGCACGATCCGCGGCTCCACCCGAGGGTCGACCGGCCGGAAGAACGTGCTGTCCCCGCCGCGGCCCAGCGCCCACACAGTCACCCGCTGGTCCAGCTCGGCGAGCGCCTCAGCCAGCGCGAGCGTGTGCACCACGCTGCCTCGCGGCTTGGTCGAGTAGGTGAGCAGCGCGATCCTCATCAGCCGATCCGGTAGACGCCGGGCTTGCGCTCGTCGAGGTGGCGCAGCACCCGGCGCGCCTTGGCGATCTCGGCTGCCACGTCCAGCTCGGCCGTCGCGATGCCGGCCTTGGCCCAGGTGCGGGCCAGGATCTCACCACCGGGCCCGACCACCTTGGCCTGCCCGAGGAAGCGCAACTCGCCCAGCACGCCGGTCTGGTTGGAGGAGACCAGCACGACCTGGTTCTCCGCGGCTCTGGCCTGGTCGTAGAGATCGAACAGCCGGGCTTGCCGGTCTTGGGCCATCCGCGGCGCGCGGTTGGTGAGACTGGTCGGCCAGGCGGACAGGCAGACCAGCACGTCCGCTCCATCCAGCGTCAGCGTGCGGGCCGATTCCGGGAAGGTTTTGTCGTAGTCGATCAACATGCCGATCCGCCCGACCGGGGTGTCGAAGGCGCAGAAACGTTCACCCGCGGAATACGCGATCGATTCCCCGGCGGGCTGGTGCACCTTGCGGTGGCTGCCCAGCACCCCGTCACCGTGCACGCACAGCGCGGTGTTGTACCGCCGTTCCCCGTCGGCTTCGCAGGAGCCGAAGCACACCACCATCTCCGCCGCCAGCGCCGCGACCTTACGGACGTGCGGGTCATCGAGTTCCAGCGCGGGTGGCAACGCGGCTGGATCGGGCTGGTGCAGATCGCCGAGGTAGCCGCCGAGCGCGGCGTCCGGGAGCACCAGCAGCGACACCCCCGACCGCCGCGCATGCTCGATCAGCGTGGCGATCCGCTGCAGATCGAAGTCGAGATCGCGCCCGAACTTCGCCGCCACCGCCCCCACCCGAATAGCACCCATCTCACCGCACCTATCTCACCCGTGGTGGGTCTGGGCGCTGCCTGCTCTCAACCCCCCGAACTGAACAGCAGAGCTGTTTTTCCCGTCGTGCACAGCTCTGCTGTTCAGTTCGGGAACTGTGGAGCTGGTGTAGGCGTCGGGGCGACGGTCACGGAGGTGGGCCATCGAGCGGCGGGCGTTGTCCAGCGCCTGCTGGACGTCCAGGTCGGCGATGGCCAGGCCGGGGTGCACGCCGGTCTCGGCCAGGATCTCACCGCCGGGGTCGACGACTTTGGCGCTGGCCACGAACCGCAGCGACCCGAACTGCCCGGACTGGTTGGCCGACAGCCAGACGATCTGGTTCTCCAGCGCGCG
>JBOHSB010000076.1:0-23494 GCA_050733015.1 Gemmatimonadales bacterium | reverse complement strand
CAACGCAGGCGTTCACGGCAGATTTCTCTCGAGAATCCTCCGGCACGTCGATTGCAGCCTTTTGAAGACAGGCTGAAAGACATCTTCCGAAGGAGGATCGAGAATGGCCGCGAAGAAATCCGGAAGGCGGAGATATAGCCCGAGCGCGAGCAAGGACGTGGCGAGCGCGCTGCGCAGAAAGAAGCGCGGCACGCTCCGCAGCGGGAAGGGCGGCAAGGGCGGCAAGGTGAAGAGCCGCAAGCAGGCCATCGCGATAGGGTTGTCCGAGGCCCGCAAGAAGGGCGCGAAGGTGCCGCGGCGAAAAGGGAGCCGTTCGAAGAGCAGCTGATTCAGCGGTGGGCGCCGCCGAGGAGGAAAAGCCTCCGGGGAAGGCCTCGTGAGCTGGTGAGCCCCAAGCCGTCGGTGGACGAGCCGCGCTTCAGCGATCCTCGCGCACACTTCGGGCGAATGACGCGAGGCCCAGCCAGAACCACAGGCCTGCGGCCACGACCACACCCAGCGCCATGGGAGTCATGGCTCCGATCCGATCTTCCCGCCCGGGCGTCGTCTGCTGGGGCGACTGTCACCCCGCCGGGCTCCACCGCGCCAGCCAATGGTCCAGCAGCAGGAGCTGATGGACCCCGCGCGGCTTTGCCGCGGGCTCGTTCCGCAGCTCCTGCGTGAGCCCCGCGAGCAGCGCGGGGTCGAGCAGCTCCGGCAGCACGCTGCCGGCACTCCTGGTCCACTCGCCCCCGTCGGACTCCCGGAGCCACCGGTTGAGCGGGGCGAGGAATCCCTGCTTGCCGCGGCGGATGTTGCCCGCCGGCAGCCAGCCCCCCACCGCGACCTTGAGCGTCTCCTTGGTGTGCGCGGGCCCCGCCAGCTGCGCGCCTGGGATCGCGCCGGCCAGCCGCAGCATGTCGCGATGGAGATAGACCGGCCGGACCTCGAGCGCGACCGCCATGCAGGCCCGGTCCACCTTGACCAGGATGTCGCCCGGCAACGTGTGCTTGAAATCGATGTAGCGGAGCGTGTTCACCAGCCCCACCCGCTCCGGCGGCGCCCGCTGCAGCAGCCGACTGATGACCTCGCGCGGGTCGTAGTGCTGCAGCTCGGCGGCGAGTGGTCCCCGCGCGTGGGCCGCCAGCGCCGAGTTCGCGAGCCCGTGGGTGAAGATTCCGGTCACCATGGCCGCCGCATCGTACCCGTACTTGGCCGAGAGCCTGCGGACTCGCCCGTCCGGATGCAGCCGGCGATCGGCCGCCAGGGCCACCCGCGCCAGCAGCCGGTCGGGCAGGAACCGCCGCACCCCGACCCGCCGCATGGCCCGGCTGTACCGGCGGTAGCCCGCGAAGATCTCGTCCGCGCCGTCGCCCGACAGGGCGACGGTCACCTCCCGTCGGGTTTCCGCCGCCAGGTAGTAGGTCGGAAGGAACGAGTGGTCGCCGAACGGCTCGTCGAAGTGCCACATCAGCTGGTGGAGCGCGGCCTCCGCGTCCTGCGGCTCGAGCAGCCGCTCGTGGTGCTCGGTGCCGTACCGCGCCGCGACGGCCCGCGCCCAGTGCCGCTCGTCGCAGGCGGCGTCGTCGAACCCGATGGTGAAGGTCTTGATCCGCTCGCCCCCGCCTCCCTGGGCGAGCGCCGCCACCACCGACGATGAATCCACCCCGCCGCTCAGGAACACGCCGAGGGGTACATCGGCGATCGTCATCTCCCGGGCCGCCCCGGTGAGCGTGTCGAGCACTCGCCTGGTCCAGTCTGGCTCGTTCGGCTCCGGGTCGAAGCTCCAATCCCACCAGGGATGCGGCTCCTGGATCACGGGCCGGCCGCGAGTGCCGGTGCGCACCGTCATGCAATGGCCCGGCGGCAGCTTGGCGCAGTGCTCCCAGATGCACTTGGGATCGGGCACGAAGCCGTAGGCGAGATAGTCGAGCAGGGCGGGGTAGTGGATCCGGCGGGCAAACATGGGCCAGGACGAGAAGACCTTGGGCTCCGAGGCGAAGAGAAACGCGCCCGCGAGCGCCGCGTAGTACAGCGGCTTCTCCCCGGCGCGGTCCCGGGCGCAGAACAAGGTCCGCTCGGCCTGGTCCCAGATCGCGAAGGCGAACATCCCGGAGAATCGCGCCAGCGCGCCCTCGCCCCACCGGCGATAGGCCTCGAGCAGCACCTCGGAGTCGCTCCTGGTGCGGAACCGGACGCCATGCGTCTCCAGCTCGGTCTTCAGCGCTCGATAATTGTACAGCTCGCCGTTGTAAACCAGCAGGAAGCGGCCGTCGTGCGAAGCGAAGGGCTGATTGGCCTCGGGAAGCGGATCGATGACGGCCAGCCGGCGGTGGCCCAGCCCGACGCTCCCATCGCTCGAGACCCAGGATGCGGCGTGGTCGGGCCCCCGGTGGGCCAAATCGTCCCGCATCCTATCGAGCACTCGGGGGTCGATAGGACTCGATGAGATCGCGCCCACGATTCCACACATGTAAGGATGGAACGCGGGAGCCGGCGATTCATGACGCACCGCAGTCCGGGTGGGGGCGCCGGCGGAGAGTCAACAGGATCAACGTGACCAACAGCTGGGCGACAGGTACTCCGATGCCCAGGGTGTGTCGATGGGTTCAGCAGCAGCAACCCGCCGCCGACACGGCATCCGCGAGGAGGAACCTGGAGTCCGGAGCCGCGGCGCGCGGCTTCTTGCGTTCTGCCAGGACGGTGCAGGCTGGGCAATGCGTGCGGCGCAGGGCGAAGCCGGAACGCATGTCGCCGGGATGCAGCCAGCGCACTCGCGGACAATCGTCGCGGAAATGCGCGTGTACGCCATCGGGATCCAGCAGACCATGGGCTAGCAGCTTGAGCACGGGGACCCCGCAGTGTGGTGGGAACGGTCTCGATGCTGAACCGTCAGCAAGTCGCGGACCGTAAGTCGCGGATCGCCCCGGCAATGGATTGAAGGGTCCGCCGCCGTACGCCTCAAGCGCTCCGTCCCACCCGGTGATGTCTACTGAAATCCCGCCGGATGCTCCCCGCTCACCCCGAACGCCCGCTCCATCGCCACCGCGACCCGTCCGATCGTCCCCTCGTCGAACAACCGTCCGATCAGCGTGACGCCGTGCGGGACCCGCCGGGCCGGCTTGAAGGTCGGCAGCGGGTTCCGGGGATCCGGCGCCCAGTCGCTCCGCGCCTGCGACACGTTCACGAAGCCGGCCCGGAACGTGAGCGAGGGGTGACCGGTGAAGTTGGAGATGGTGAGCATCTCGTCCCGGAGCGACGGCACCAGGAGCAGGTCCACGCCCGCCATCACCCGCGCCATCTCCCCGGCCACCCGCCGGCGGAGCCGGTCGGCCTGCACGAAGTCCACCGCCGAGAGGAACCGGGTCAGCCGGAACAAGTTGGGCCAGGCGTCGGGCACTTGGACCTTGAGCTGGCTCGCCTGGCCGCTCAGCGTCAGGTCCTCGAAGCTCGCGGCCGCCTCGCTGAACAGGACGTGCAGCAGCGAGCCGTAGGGCCAGTCCGGCAGCTTCACCTCGACGGGCGCCATGCCCAGCCGCCGCACCGTCTCGAGCGCCGCCCGGTCCACGTCCGTCGCGGGATTCTCTTTCATCCAGGGAGGGAAGTAGCCGACCCGAAGCCCCGTGACCGGCGCCGCCCCGTCGTAGTCGAGCCGGCTCGGCAGGCTGGACAGGTCGCTTGCGTCGGGGCCGGTGATCGCCTGGAGCACCAGCATCGCGTCCTCCACCCCGCGCGTCATCGGTCCCAGCTTGTCGAGCGACCAGCACAGCGTCATCGCCCCGGTCCGGGCCACCCGCCCGAAGGTCGGCCGCAGGCCCGTGATGCCGCAGCGCATGGCCGGGCTCACGATGCTCCCGCCTGTCTCGCTGCCGATCGAGAACCCGACCAGTCCCGCCGCCGTCGCCGCGCCCGGGCCCGCGCTCGATCCCGACGCGCCTTCCTCCAGGAGCCAGGGGTTCATGGTCTGGCCGCCGAACCAGATGTCGTTGAGCGCGAGCGCGCCCAGACTGAGCTTGGCGACCAGAACCGCGCCCGCGTCGGAGAGCCGCCGCACGACGGCCGCGTCTTCCGCCGGCACCCGGTTCCGGAACGGCTCGGCGCCGTAGGTGGTCGGGATCCCGGCGGTGTCCAGCAGGTCCTTGACCCCGAACGGGATCCCGTGGAGCGGCCCGCGATACTTGCCTCGCGCGATCTCGGCGTCGGCATGCTTGGCCTGCCTGAGCGCTTGGTCCTCGGTCAGGGTGATGATGCACCGGAGCCTGGGATCGAATCGCCGGATCCGGTCCAGGTAGATGCGGGTGAGGCGCTCGGAGCCGAGCTTCCGCTGCTCGACCCAGCGCGAGAGCTGCGTGAGCGGCGCGAAGGCGATCGCGCCGTCGGTGGCGGGGAGCGGTCCGGGATCACCTGCGGCGCGGACGAACCGGTCCTCTCGCGGGCCCACGTCGGAGGCGGCGAGCATGGGGTTCCAGCGGGTCGCCGGCGCATGGGCCGGCTCGAGCTCCACCTTGCGCGGTCCGACCCGCCGCTCGAGCAGCGGCGCGAGGGACTTGCTCCAGCTCGCCGCCGCCATCTCGCGCTCGGCGGCGGTGAGCGTTACCTGCGCGAGCTTCTCCGCCTCGGCGAAGGTGGCTGGCGCGACCTCCGGCCCTACCGGAGGCGCGCTGCCGAACGTCGGCGGGGCGCCGGGAGTCGCCGGCGGTGAGCCTGCGGCCGGTCCGGCGGCCCGCTGCTCGCCCTGCTCGCCACGACAGGCGGCCACGGCGGCGGCGACACCGAGCGGGGCGCGGATGAGGAACTGCCGGCGGGTGTTCACGGGCTCGCTCCGAAGCTGGTTGAATGGGGGCGTGCTTCCAGCGCGCCCGGCGCGCGGGCAGGCGCTGCGGCTGACGGTCCACTGGTAAACGTCTAGTACACGCCGATCGCCGACATGCTGAGGTCGCTCTCGAGCGTCCACTCGATCCACTGGCCGGGCTGTACCACGACGGTCTCGGTCAGGGCCGCGTCCCTGGCGCCGATCGGGCGACCCCAGAGCTGGATAGGTGGCGCATGGTGGACTGAGGTCGCCCATCCGCGTCGGATTCAGCCACCCGCGCTCGTGCTAGTGGGAGAGGTCGATGACCGACGGGTCGATCGGCCAGTGGGGCCGGAAGTTGCACGACGCATACGCGCCGACGACCCTCGGGCTCTGGTCGCTGATGAAGGTGAGGCGGGAGGAACAGTCGTCGGTGGCTGTGCCGTACCAGACATCGGTGGTGTCCCCTCGGCGGAATCCAATCCATGCCCGCGCCGAGGTGGCCCACGCAGCCAGGGTGTTTCGCTGGCGGTGCCCCGCCCGAAGACCCCAGCTCACCGCATTGGGAGAAGCCGACAGCCGGCGGAGAGCAACACTGTCGAGCCGAAGTGCCGCGTCGAAGTACCGACGCCCCGGTTCGTCCCACCGGGTCCAGGGTGAGGTCACCGAATAGGGCTGAAGGGCGACGAGGAGCACGTAGCCCACCAGCGCGAGCCCGGCAAGGATCAGGATGGGTTGCCGATTGACTGTCATGCGAGCCTCCTCGCGTGGGATAGAATCTGACCGGCGGAGCGCGCGCGCGCCAGCGCCACGAAGGCCCCATCACGAAGGGTGCCGCCGAAGTGCATATTTATCTCCTCACCCTGTGAGGATCGCATGATCGGCCTCCGTCGTCGGGCCCGGGTTCTCTGCCTCGCGCTCGGGCTGGCCCTCACCGGGCCGGCCGGGCTGGGCGCGCAGGCGCGGCTCGCCGACAGCGCCCGGGTCGAGCGACTCGCCTCCCTCGGCCGCCTCTGGGTCGCCATCAGGACCTTCCATCCCTGGCTCGCCTACCGCCCGATCGACTGGGACGCCGCGCTGGTCGCCGCGGTCTCCCGAGTGAGCGCCGCCGGCGACCGCGCCGCCTATGCCGTCGCCGTTGGCGAGATGCTGGCGACCCTCGGCGACCCCGTGACGCGGCTCGAGCCCGTGGGCCCCTCCGAGCCAGCCCAGAGCGACGGCGAGCCCGACCCTCGCTCCTGGTGGACCGCCGACAGCGTGCTCGTTGTCTCGCTCCGGAACTCCGCCGACTTCGAAGACTTCAACCGCACCCTTGACCGGCTCGCCGCCATCGCCGACACCATCCGCGCCGCGCGGCGCGTGGTGTTCGATCTCCGCCGGAGCGTCGCGCGCGGTGGGGGCATCGACTGGCTGCTGGGCGAGTCCGGCCTCATGAGCCTCTTCGCCCCTGCTCCTGCCCGCGCGCCCGACCAGCGCGGCCGCCGCCATGCCGGGTTCGTGCCCGAGAACGGCCAGACCTCGGGCGACTACGCGTCCGGCTTCTACACGCTGGACGGCCTGACGGTGCCCGCGGGCGACAGCAGCGCCTCGGCCCGCACCGCGGTGGTCCTGGTGAACGACAAGTCCTCCATCCCGGAGGCCATGCTCGCCCTCCGCTCCGCCGGCCGGGCCCGTATCGTCGCCGAGGGGGGCGCGAGCGACGCCGGCGCGGTGCGGACCTACGATTGGGAGCTGCCCGACAGCCTCCACGTCACCATCCGGCTGACCGAGCTGCTGCAGGCCGGCGGCGCCTTGGCCCCGCTGGCGGACAGCATGGTCCCACCGTCACCCGTCGCCGGCTCCGACGGACCGTTTCGCGATCCCGGGCTCGCGGCGGCCGTGGCGGCGTTGGCCCACCGGCCCACCGCGCCGCAGCCCCGGGCCCCAGACTGGCCCGTGGCCCGCGCGACTTCCTCGCCACGCGATCCCGCCTTGGCCGCGGCCTATCCGGCGCTCTCCTACCGACTCATGGCGGCGTTCCGGATCTGGGCCGTCGGCCAGTACTTCTTCCCCTATCGCGAGCTCATCCACGAGCGCTGGGATCGGGTGCTGGCCGACGCGATTCCGCGGCTCGAGGCCGCCCGTGACTCGGTGGAGTACGGTCTCGCCCTTGCCGAGATGGCGACGCACCTGCACGACTCGCACGTGCGGGTGACCTCACCCGCGCTCCGGGCCCACTTCGGCACCGGCTTCGCGGCGGTCTACGTGCGCATGATCGAGGGGGAGCCGGTCATCACCCATTTCATGGGCGACTCCGCCGCATGGCCGAGCGGCCTGCGGGTGGGCGACGTGATCCTGGCGGTGGACGGAGAGGACGCCCACTCTCGGATCCGCCGAATGGAGCGCTATATCTCGGCGTCCACGCCGCAGGCCCTCGAGCGGGTCGCGGCGGTGCGCCTCACGATGGGACCGGTGGGCTCGACCGCGCGGCTCCGCGTGCGCGGCGCCGGCAACGCCATCCGCACGGTGGAGCTGAGGAGGACCGAGGCCTGGGAAATGACCGGCCGGACCGGCCCGCTGTTCCGGGTGCTGCCCGGCAACATCGGCTACGCCGATCTCGGCCGCATGCCCGCCGACCAGGTGGACAGCATGTTCGAGCGGCTCAGGCACACCCGGGCGATCGTCTTCGATATGCGGGGCTACCCGTTCGGCACCGCATGGCCCATCGCGCCGCGGCTCACCCGGGCCGACATGCCGCCCGCCGCCCGGTTCACCCGCACCAATCCCATGTCGCCGGACACCACCGAGCGCGACCAGCTAGGCTTCACCCAGACGCTCGATCACACGGACAAGTGGCGCTACCTCCGGCCCACGGTCATGCTCATCGACGAGCGCACCATTAGCCAGGCCGAGCACACCGGACTGTTCCTGGAGGCGGCCAACGGCACCAAGTTCATCGGGTCGCCGACGACCGGCGCCAACGGCGACGTGACGGTTATGGCCCTTCCGGGAGGCGTGACGATGTCGTTCACCGGGCAGGCGGTCCGCCACGCCGACGGGCGGCAGCTCCAGCGGGTCGGGTTGACCCCCGACGTCCTCGTGCGGCCCACGATCGCGGGCATCCGCGCGGGCCGGGACGAGGTGCTGGAACGCGCCCTGCGCTACTTGAAAGGCGCACTCCCAGCGCAGCCGGGCCGGTGATCGGGTATTCGCCAAGCAACAGCCCTGAGGGAGGGCGGAGCATCATGCACGAATTCAGTTGGATCGATCTGGGCGGCCTCGCCGCCGTGTGCTGGGTCTTCGTCAAGGTCCTGGGGCCGGTCGCCGGCGCGCTCGCGAAGCGGCTGGAGGGTCGAGCGCCGGCTGCCACCGACAGCGACCCCGCCGTTCACCAGCTTCGGGAGGAGCTCGAGCAGCTCCACGAGCGGGTCGATTTCCTGGAGCGGGCCATCGCTTCGCGGCAACCGCCGGCAGAGCTGCCGCGGACGCGGACACCGGTGTAGGGCCGCCTGAGAATCTGGATCGATGCCGATGCCTCACCGAGGGAGGTGAAGGAACTGGTGTTCCGCGCCGGCAAACGGCTGGCGATCGACGTCGTCCTGGTCGCGAACCAGCGCCTCCAGACGCCGCCCGGGAATCCGCGGGTGAGCGCGATCCGGGTGGACGGCGGCGCCGACGTGGCCGATCGGTACATCGCCAGCCACGCGAGTCCCGGCGATCTGGTCGTCACCCAGGACGTGCCACTGGCGGCGCTGCTGGTCCCCCGGGACGTCGCGGTGCTGGATCCGCGCGGGGAAGAGCACACCGCGGACTCCATCGGCGAGCGCCTCTCGGTGCGCGACTTCATGGATCAGGCGCGCCTGGCAGGGATGGTGACAGGCGGCCCGCCGCCGTACGATGCTCGGGCGCGGCAGGTCTTTGCCGCCGCCTTGGACCGGGTACTTACACGCCTACTCCGATCGCGACGAGATTGACCTCGTCCCGTCCCCGGGGGCAACCTGCATGAGCAGAGTGGCGCGGTCATTCTCGGGGCCCGTCGCCCTCGCCGCCGAGCTTGAGCGTTTTCGATGAAGCACGCTATGGATCACACCCTGTCGGCTGCCATAGAACGCGAGCTCGCCGAGCGATTCGCCCCCGCCGATCGCCGGCAGGCGCATGTGATGCTCACGCAATATGGAATGTCACCGCACGAGCGGGACGTTGAGCACGTGCGCCAGGCCATGCTGGCCCTCAGCGGCGGCAACCTCGGGCGCCTGGGCTTCTATCTCGCGGCGGCCCAGCGCAACTACCAGGACGTGCTCTACTGGGCCAAGCACCCGGACCAGGCGCCGCAACGCCACCCCTAGAACGGCACACGGAGCCTCGATGCTGAGACTGGATGGGGTGACGATGTTCGTAAGCTCTACGGCCGCGAACGGCGTGGTTGGTTCCGATACGCGCCTGCATTTCACGCAGAGGGGCTCGAGGGTGGCCGCCCATTACGACGGCGGCGCGGTGGCGCGTGGCTGGCTGGTCGGCAGCCTCGCGGGCTCCGAGCTCGTCTTCCGCTATGTGGAGCACGATGCCGGCCCGGCGAGGCCCTCAAGCCCTCGCTCGTGATGGCCCTCGGCACCCATGCCAGGAGGATCTCTATGCCAATACTCCTTTCGGACGAAGACACCACGATGCTCCGGGATCTCTTAGCCGACTATCTGCCGGCACTCAGGCGCGAGGCGGCACGCACCGAGCAGCACGACCTACGCCATCTCATGTTTCAGCGGCAGGATCTGGTAGAGCGACTGCTCGAGCAGCTCGATCAACGGTCGGCTTGAGGGCAGCGACGGCCGGCTGGCCAAGGCCGGACTCGCACGACCAGACCTTGTGATCATCCAGGGGCGCCGGATTGTGAATCACGCCGTCCGCCGTTGCCCGTGCATTCCGGATGTGGTCGTTCTCCCATCGCGTCGGAGGGACCAATGGCTGACACGTCCTTCGCCCAGCAGATCGCCACCTTCAACGGCGTGCTCCAGGAGATCGAGAAGCGGGTCGCCGCGGGAGAGGTGGGGCGTGAAGCGGTCGCGGACTTCAAGAGCACCGTGGATGATCTGCGGCTCAGACTCTGGAGCATCCTCGGCACCGGCAGCGCCAACGACTACCGCGCATTTCAAGAGCGATTCCGCCTGCGACGCGCGAAGGAGATCTGTCGGGGTCTCGAAGAGGATCTGCAGGCCGGCGTGATGAGTCCCCGCCATGAGGAGGTGGGACCGCTCGGTGAGGCGGCGGCAAGCTTGGGGAGCCGGATCGCTGCCTTGGCCCGCTGAGCCCGGCCGACGATGGAAGCGAGGACCGATGAAGACGTGTGAGCCCGGCCAACCCTTCGCACGGGCGATGAGGTCACGCCGCGACGCTGCAGGCCTGCTCCTGCTTGCCGCGATGGCGTGTGGTCACGCTCCCCGGCAAGCGGCACCCGGCGTCGCCGCCGGGGACGTCGTGCCGGTCTATCGAGAGCCCATGCATCGCGAGGTGTTCCACAGTCCCCTGGTCCGCGTGCTGGATGTGCGGATTGCTCCGGGCGATACCACGGCGTACCATCGCCATGACGCCCCACTGGTCGGGATTGCCGTCCAGGACGCCCGAATCTGGAGCCAGCTGCAGGGTGCGCCGCCTGGCCCGGTCTCGCTGCTGCACGCGACCCCCTACGTCTTCGACAACTGGTCACAGACGCTGCCCTACACCCACCGGGTCGCGAATGCCGACACGCTGCCACTGCACTACGTCGTGGCCGAATGGCTCGCGCGGTCCGGCCCGGACGCTCCGGCGCTGCCCGACGGGCCAAGCCGCCGCCTCCTCAACCAGGGGCCGAGGATCCGAGTCTATCAGATCACCCTGGCTCCGGGCGCGGCGACCGAGGCGCACACGCATGCCACTCCCGGGCTCACGGTGTTGGGCACCGGGCGTGCCCTGTCGGAGGACGGCAGTCCCCCGGCCAGCGGCGGGAGCGGCGCCGGAAGCTGGAGTTGGCGCGAGGCGCCCTACCGTCATGTGCTGCGAAACGACGGTCCCACGCCTATGGTCATCTATGAGATCGATTGGCGTTGAGATCGATGGCGTTGAGATCGATGGCGTTCGCGAGCGATCGGCGAGGCAGGGAGGGCGAGTCGTGGCGGGGAAAATCCATCGTCGGCCCGATGCCGACCCGCGGGAGGGAGTCGAGAAGTACGGCAAAGCGGCCTTCGCCGACCCGGTCGACAACAAATACCCCGTCGACACGCCAGGGCGGATCAAGGCCGCGTGGGCCTACATTCACCAGCCGGCCAACGCCGCCAAGTATACCCACGAGGAGCTCCGGACCATCAAGGTCCGGATTCGTCGGGCGGCAAAGCAGCGAAAGGTGGCGCTGCCCGATCCGGAGTTCGTGCAGCCGATGGATCGGGTGCGGAAGCAGCGGTAGCCTGCGAACGCGCCGGCAGGCTAAGGAAGGAAGGACCGATGAAGACGCGTGTGCTGGCCAAGTGCGAGGGATGCCAGAGCGAGATCGTGCTGGCCCAGGAAGAGGCCCAGTCCATGGCCCACCTGTCGATCCCCGAGTTCGAGACATTTCTCCGCGACCACAAGGGCTGCCGGGCGAGGGTCGCCCAGGGGCCGTACGTCACCTGGCACGCGGAGGAGGCTGACTAGCGGATTCGCCGCCCCAATGGCTGCGGCCGGGTCGCCCCACTGGAATGCAATGTCTTGCAGCAAAACGGGTTGTCCCCCACCCACCTCGTGAGAGACGACACATCGTCGAGCTGCGCGGGGATGATATGTTGGGGTCTCATCCCACCGGAGTTTTCTCATGTGGAGCTCAAGCCTGTTCTGCATGGGCGCGGCGGTCGCGTCGCTCGGCCTCGCCGGCTGCTCGGGCGGCGATCTCACTCTCCCGGGAGGGGATCAGCCCGCGGAGCCTCGGCCTGCCTCGATCATCGTCCTCTCGGGCGATGGCCAGCTGGGGGCGCCGGGGGCCCTGCTGGGTGAGCCTCTCACCGTCCGGGTGGCGGACGACAGCTCTCGCCCGGTACCCGACACGCCGGTGAAGTTCAGCTTCCTGGGCAATGTCTCCGGGGCCGCGCTCGACCCGACGACGCCCGTGCTCACCGACGTGGCGGGGCTCGCCACCGCGACCCTTCGACTGGGTGAGGTCCCGGGCGAGCAGATCGTGGTGGCGGAGGTCGTGGACACCCAGCCTCAGATCCTGCGGGCCCGCTTCACGGTCACCGCCGTGGATCCCGGCAAAGGCGGTGGGGGCAAGGGCCGAGACCACGGTGGCAACGGCCAGAGCGACGAAGATTAGTCAGCGGGTCACGATCCTGGTCAGCGCCGTCTGCACGGTTCCGCCGCGCACGTCCCGCTCCCGGGTGATGCCGATGGCGGGGCAATAGAACTTGTGCTCGACCGCGTCCGGCTCGAGGTCGGTGAATTCCGCGGTCTTGATGCAGTGGCGCACCGTGCCGTACGGGGCGGTCACCGTGGCGTCGAGCCCGATGATCCGTGCCTTGTCCTCGGCTACGCCCGGCGCAAACTCCTGCGGGGTGATCTGGCTGAGCGTGGGGTGCACCCGCATGATGATCCCCGCCTGGGCGCCATGCTTCCCGGCCTCGAACGACCCAGCGGTGCTGACGACTTTGCCGTTCTCGAACTCCTTGGTGTCCTCCCCGAAATACCACACGTTGCCCTGCCGGTCCTGCGCGTACCAGTCGAACGTCTTCTCCTTGAGCTTGCCGCTCAGGAACACCCGGTCCAGCACGACCACCACCGATATGCCGAGGATCGTCTTGTGGTCCCGCGTGACGTCGGTGATCACCATTTCGGGCTCTCCGTCTTCGGTGCCCTTGTAGATCAGGCGGCGGCCCAGCGGCAGCGGAAACAGCGGATTGTCTACTCCCGTCACGAAGTTGCCGGGATCGAAGGGCGGAAGATCGGACACCACGGACGCTCCGGCGGCCGCCTGGGCGGCCACCGCGGTAGCCACGGGCGAGACGTCGGCGAGGGAAGAAGGCTGCACCGGGTCTTGCGCACCGCATCCCAGCGCGAGGAAAGAGGCCAGTGCCAGCAATGCGGGAGCGATCGGTCGGGTGGACATGATGGGCCCTCCGGTTTCACATACTCGGTCTGGCGGTCATGGCGAGGCGGCACCCCCTCGGGGAGCGGGTTCCGCCATAGGAGCGTGGGATCACCGGCCATTGTGACACCATTCCTCCGCCAGTCCACTTGAGGCCGAGGAGAGGATAGAGTTCTGTCATGCCTACCGAAGTGCCGCCGTCCCCGCCTCCCGCGATCCTGGTGATTCCCCCCGAGGGGGGACGCTCGGCCACCGCGTTCGGCAGCCACGCCAAATTCAAGCTGGAGGGGCGCCATGCCGGCAACGCCCTGTGCCTCGGCATCGCCCCCACAGGGCACCGTGGTGTATGCCCCGCGCGGAGCGCCGCACGGAGTCGAACCCTGAGGATTTACGTGGTATCGTCGGCCCAGTTGTCGGCGCGAACCCTGGATGAGATCCTCGCGCTCTGCGACCGGGCGTACGGGGAAAATCTGCGGGCGGCCTTCCGGACCTTCGCCGATCCGGTCCACGTGCTGGCCACCGAGAACGGCTCCGTGGTCAGCCACGCGCTCTGGATCACGCGCTGGCTGGCGCCCGGCGGGCGTCCTCCGCTTCGCACGGCGTATGTCGAAGCCGTCGCCACCGATCCCGGGTGGCAGGGGCGTGGCTTCGCGTCCGCCGTGATGCGAGCGCTGGTGAGCGAAGCCTCCGCCTTCGAGCTCGCGGCCCTGAGCCCTTCGGATCGAGGGCAGTCCCTCTACGCCCGCCTCGGCTGGGAGCCGTGGACCGGGCCGCTGTTCATCCGCGAAGATTCGGGCCTGATCGAGACGGCGGGCGAGGGGGTCATGATCCATCGGCTGCCGGGATCGCCGCCGCTGAGTCCGAGCGACCCGTTGTCGGCCGAGTGGCGGCCGGGCGAGCTGTGGTAGGGTTTTTCGTCTCGCCCCCGCTGATGCAACCGACTTGCCCACCAGCCGTCGGGATCCGTCTTCCCGAGACGATCGCGCTGGGATAGGATGAAGCTCCCATCCGCGCGATCCCCAGCCCGAAAGGTGTCCATGGGAGCTGACGCCCGCCCGACGCTTCTCGAGCCGCCCGCAGCCGCCCGCTATCTGGTCGCGCTGGCCCTGCCAGTTGGCATCGTACTCGCCACCGAGGCCCTCCGCCGCTGGGTCGTCCCGCAAGCGGCGCCCGCCTTCAGCGTGGCAGTAGCGATCGCGGCCATTTACGGGGGATGGGGCCCCGGGGCACTGGCCTCGGCAGCGAGCCTGGCCGGCTTCATTTTCTTCCCCGACCTCCTGGCCGGCCCGGTCGGGACCACCCGGCTGGTCCAATTCCTCCTGGTGAGCGGCGTGATCACGTGGAGCGGCGGCGCCGCCTATCGGGACCGCTGGCGCGCCATCCGCCAAGCCCGCGAGAACGAGCGACTGCGCCACCTCGCCGACCGGGCCACCGCCGCGGCCCAGGAGCACGCCAGGCAGGCCGAGTCCTCGGCCGTCGAGGCGGAGGTCGCGGTGCAGGAGGCGGCCGAAGCGCTGGCGGCGAGAACCGAGGTCGAGGCGACGCTGCGGGCCAGGGAGCGGTCGCTCGGAGACCTCTACGAGAATACCGCTCGGTTCGCGGCCATCGTGGCCTCCTCGCGCGATGCCATCATCAGCAAGACGCTCGACGGCACCATCACGAGCTGGAATCCCGCCGCCGAGCACATCTTCGGCTATACCGCCGAGGAAATGGTGGGAGCCTCCGTGTTCAGGCTAATCCCCGAGGAGCTGTACGCCTCCGAGCGCGAAGTCCTGGCGCGCCTCCGTCTGGGCGAGACGGTGGCGGTGGCGGAAACCGAGCGCATCCGGAAGGACGGCCGCCGCATCTGGATCTCGCTCAGTGTCTCGCCAGTCCAGGACACCCAGGGGAAGATCATCGGCGCGGCGTCCATCAAGCGCGACGTCACTGACCGAAAGGTCGCCGAGGAGCGGATGCGGGACACCCAGCGCCTTCGGGCCGTCGGGCAGCTCGCCGGCGGCGTGGCCCACGAGGCGAACAACCAGATGCTGGTGGTCCTCGGCGCCGTGCACTTCCTCCTCCGGCGCGGGGACATGCCCGACGCGGCCCAGAACGATCTGATAGAGATCCGCCAGGCGGCCGAGCGCACTGCGGCCATCACCCAGCAGCTCCTCGCCTTCGGCCGGCGCCAGGCGCTCAAGCTCGAGAACGTCGATGTGAACCGGATCGTCACCCGGTTCCAGCCGGTCCTCCGCCGGACGCTGATGGAGCACCACGAGCTGAGCCTCGAGCTGAGCGCGGATGAGCTGGTGGTCCGCGTCGATCCCCAGCAGCTGGACCAGGTGCTGTTGAACCTGACGCTCAACGCCCGGGATGCGATGCCCGATGGGGGGTGCCTCACCATCCGAACCGCCCCGGAGTGGGTCGATGCAGCGGGCATCACCGTGGCGATCCAGCCGGCCGACGGCGGGGCCCGCTATGCCTGTCTGGTGGTGGAGGACACAGGAAACGGCATGGATGCGGCTACGCTGCAGCGAGCCTTCGAGCCCTTCTTCACCACCAAGGGTGTGGGTCAAGGGACCGGGCTCGGCCTCTCGGTGGTGGACGGCATCGTCAGTCAAAGCGGCGGATTCCTGCGTATCGCCAGCTCGCCGGGCAACGGCGCCACCTTCCTGGTCTACCTCCCTTTGGTCGACGGGTCGGGTCCGGCGGCCCGTGTCGCGAGCCAGGAGAGTCTGCGGGCTGGAGACGGCCGGGGCCTGCTGGTGGTCGAGGATGAGCTCACGGTCCGGACGACGGCCGTCAGGGCGCTCAAAGAGGCGGGCTACGCGGTGCACGTGGCGTCCCACGGGCAGGAGGCCCTGGACATCATCGAGCAGCAGCCGGGCCGGGTCGACCTTGTCATCACAGACCTGGGCATGCCCGTGATGGACGGGCACGAGCTGGCGAGGCGCCTGCGAGCCACCCGGCCGGATCTCCCGATCCTCTTCATGTCGGGGTACGGAGAGTCGGGCACGGTCAGTCCATTCCTGCAGAAGCCGTTTTCTCCCGATGACCTGGTCCGGCGCGTGGGAACAGTGCTGGCGGCCGCTGCCCGGTCGCGGGACTAGCTCGAGCGGGACCTCGAGCCGGCGGGGTTGCGGGCCTCGGTGCGGGCGCGGCAGGCACGGCAGAGCGGCAGCTCGCCTCGGCCGGCCACGCGCCATTCAAGCGGAATGAGTCGCCCGACCGGGCACAGCGGGTCGGTATGGTAGACGTCGCCCGCGATCGAGCGGTACGCGACTTCGAGATCGTGCACTGAGCAGCCTTTCGCCGAGGTCCATTCCACGAAGCGAAGGGGTGCCCGTCGGCAATGGCTGTGCCGAATCGTCAGCCTGGAGTATCCAGGCGCCGTGTGCGCTGGGAGCGTTGAGGTTGCGGGTCACCGCCGCGAAACTGGAAATGCTCGTCGCTAGGCACCCTGTCCTCCGAGTGCCAGCGCGGGCCATCGTCCTGTAGTTGTTTGAGGACAACGGCGGTCAAATCGTCTGCCGGATACCAGACGCCTTGGCGTAGGTTCGGGTACCACTGGTCGAACTCAGGCCTCAGACGGCCTTCGCGCTTGGACATGATCTCTCCCGGCCGCCGTGGAGCCGGCGGTCTCCCAACAATGGGAGGCCGGGGCCGGGGTCTCCGTGAGCCGACTCACCGAGGGGCCGGTGCGGTACACTACCTTCGAGGCGACCGGGAGGTTCAGGCCTGCGAGGGGACATCCTGGGGCGAGCCCGGCGGGTGCGGCCGGAACCACGCTGGCTCGCGCGATGCCGGCCGTAGCTGGGGACTCGGAATACGACGTGGTGGGGCGGGATCCCGGTTGGTGTCGGTCCCGTCAGTCGTGCGTTACGCCCGCGGTCGCGAGCGCCGGGAAGGGTAGATGTTTGACCTCGCGCAGCGCGCGCGAGGTGCACGTGGAGCAGAGGCCATGGCTCACGCAGACGCCCCGGGCGGTGCCGAGTATTCCGGCGAGGCCGAGCGGCATTCGCTCCCAATTGCCGGAGCCGCCGCGGTAGCGGTGGCAGATCGCGCAGACGACGAGGGTACGCTCACCAGCCGGCGCGCGGTCCAGCTCGCGCCAGCGAATCTTCCAGCAGCGCCACGCCTCCAGCTGGGTCCGGGTTCGCTCCCGGGTCGCGCGGGTCAGCTGCCACGCCTCCTCGGCGTGCTCTCCCGCCGCCAGCACTCGCCTCTTCGAGACCTGATACATGAGTCGCGCTCGACGTCCTTCATGGCACGCCAGGTGGTGCCGATCAATGTCGCCCGATGGCCCCCACATTCTCCCGTCGTCCCGTGCAGCGCAATGGGCCGTTTGGCCCAGCGTGGGAGCTTCTGACTGGACCGCGATCGCAGGCTGCGGCGCCGCGGCCCGTCCGCCATATTTTCCGAGCCACCCAGACCGGAATTTCCCACATGCTCCGCGACCTCCGCCACGCCCTCCGCACCCTCGCCCGCTCGCCGGGCTACACGAGTACCGTGATCCTCACCCTGGCACTGGGCATCGGCGGCACTACCGCCGTGTTCAGCGTGTTCCGGTCGGTGATCCTGCAACCCCTGGCCTGGGCCCCCACCGACCGCGTGATGCTCGTCGTCGAGCGCGATTCCGCGGCCAACATCCGCCTGGCCTCGTATCCCACCTTCCAGGACTGGCGCGCCGGCACCAACGCCTTTGAGGCGATGGCGTTCGTGCGGGGGCTCGGCAAGGTCATGAAGACCGCCGACGGCGCGGAGCGGCTGATCGGGGCCTTCGTGTCGGACGATTACTTCCGCGTAGTGCCAGAAGCGGCGGCCGTCGGCCGTACGCTCGAGCCCTCGGACTTCGCGCCCGGCGCGCCGGCCGTCGTGGCCCTCTCCTGGCCGCTCTGGCAGCGGCGCTTCGGCGGCGACCGCTCGGTGATCGGCCGGAGCGTCACCTTCGGCGAGCGGAGCTACGCGGTCGTCGGGGTGATGCCGGTCGGCTTCGTCTATCCGGTCTGGGCCGACCTCTGGGCGCCGATCAATAGCATCCTCGCCACCGACCCGGCGCTCCAGCAGCGTGCGCTCCACGTGGACAGCCGCGTGGTCGGGCGGCTCCGTGCCGGGGTGGATTCGGCCGCTGGCGCCCGGGCCCTCTCCGCAGTGGCGGCGCACCTGGCCGAGGTCTACCCCGCGGAGAGTCGCGGCTGGCCCAACGTGGCGTTCCAGCCAGTGGCCGAGGAGGTGCTGGGCGGTACCGGTCCCCAGCTCCGGTTGCTCACGGCGGCCGCGGTCTTCGTGCTGCTCATCGCCTGCGTCAACATCGCGGCCCTCGCGCTTGCGCGAGCCGGCGCCCGCTCGCGCGAGCTTGCGATCCGCTCGGCGCTGGGCGGCGGCCGCGGCGCGATGCTGCGGCTGCTCGCCGCCGAGAGCGTGGTGCTCGGGCTCGCGGCCGGAGCGCTCGGGCTCGGGGCGGCGGTCGCGCTGGTCCGCTGGCTTCGGGTGGCGGGCCGCGATCTGGTGCCCCGCACGGGCGAGCTGGCGGTGGATCCCCGCGCTATGGCGGCGGCGGTGGTTCTCGCGATCGCGATCGTGGTGGCGCTGGGGCTCATCCCGGCCCTCGGGCGCTCGGGCCCGCTGACCGTGGCGCTCCGTGAAGGCGGAGGCGGCGGGCGCGGCCCCTCGCGCCGGCGGCTCCGGGCGGCGCTGGTGGTGGGGGAGATCGCCCTCGCGCTGGTCCTGCTCACCGGGGCGGGCCTCCTGATCCGGAGCCTCGAGCGCCTGCAACGGGTCCGGACTGGTTTCGACCAAGACCGCCTCGTCGCCGTGCCGGTCGAGCCGCCGTCACCCCGATACGATAGCCCCGAGCGCGCGCTCCAGCTCTACCGCGACGTGGCGGCGGCTGTCGCCGCGGTGCCGGGCGTACAAGCGGCGGCGCTCAGCAACCAGGTGCCGCTGAGCGGCGCGTCGATCAACAGCGCGATCGAGGTCGAGGGCGCGCCCGCGGGTCCGGCGGATGAAAGCGACGAGGTCCTGTTTCGCGAGGTGGACTCCGCGTACTTCCGCACGCTGGGCATCCCGATCGTGCGGGGCCGCGACTTCACGCCGGAGGACATGCGGAGCCCGGGCGACGCAATGCTGGTCAACCAGGCGCT
This sequence comes from Gemmatimonadales bacterium, assembly GCA_050733015.1. Lineage (GTDB taxonomy): Bacteria > Gemmatimonadota > Gemmatimonadetes > Gemmatimonadales > GWC2-71-9 > CAVVWJ01. The sequence continues at coordinate 4,545 of JBOHSB010000076.1, read as the reverse complement.
TGCCGCCCGCTACTGGCCCGGCGGCGATCCGATCGGGAAGCGGATCACGGTATACAAGTCGGCGCAGGGGCGGCCGGAGTTCGGGCAGCCGGTCCGGGGGACCATCGTGGGCGTGGTGGGCAACGTGCGGCACTTCTCGCTGGACACGGATTTCGCGCCCGAGGTCTACCTGCCGTACACCCTCACGGTGTGGCCGCGGATGTCGGTGATCGCGCGGACCGCGGGCGACCCGGAGAGCCTGATCCCCACGCTCGCGCGCGCGGTCCGGGCGGTGGACCCCGACATCCCCCTGGAAGGCGCGCGGCTGTGGAGCCGGGTGTACGATCTCAAGGCTTCGCTCCGCGAGTCGCTGGCGTACCGCCGGTTCATCACTGGATTGCTGGCGGCGTTCGCGCTGCCCGCGCTGCTGCTGGCGGCGCTCGGGATCTACGGCGTGGTCGCGTACCTGGTGACCCAGCGCGGCCACGAACTCGGCATCCGCATGGCGCTCGGCGCGCAACGGGGCGACGTGCTCGCGCTGGTGCTCGGAGAAGGCATGCGGCTGGCTTGTATCGGCGTGGCGCTCGGGGCCGCCGGGGCCATCGCGACGACCCGGTGGCTTCGCTCGGAGCTATATGAGACGAGTGCGACGGATCCGGTCACGTTCGTCCTTGCGGCAGTGGTGCTGGCGGTCATCGGTGCGGCCGCGACCCTGGTGCCGGCGCGGCGGGCGACCGCCATCGATCCGGCGCGGGCGCTGCAGGCGGAGTGAGCCGGTGACGACCGCGGGCACGGGCCGTGACGAACTGAAACCATGGAGCGCGGACGATGCGGACAGCTCGAGCGAGCGCGTGGACGGCTGGCCTGCTCGCCTGGGCTGCTCTCGGGGCCTGCGACTATCAGGGAGTCGACATCCAGACCTACAGCGTCACCCGCGTCTCGACCGATGTGCCGCAGGTCGACGCGAACGGTACCTTCACCACCCCGATCGTCATGGTCGTCGAGGTGGGAACCGCGGCGGTGATCGGGGCCAGCCTCAAGTATGCCGTGTCCGCCGGGGACCTCTCCGCGCCTTCAGGCGTGAGCGGCGCCGCCGGCATGGCGAGCGTCACCTGGACCGTGACATCGGCGCAATACGCCGGGCTCACTGACCTCACCTTCAGCGTCTGCTCGGACAATCAGGATCCGCCGGTGTGCACGCCGGGCGTTCTGGTGACGATCCACCGAAATTAGGTCCAATTCACGAAATCGACGTTACTCCTCCTCCGGCCGCCCGAACATGAGCTGCATCAGCGGCTTGTCTTCCGGCTGGGTCACCATGTAGACGTGGTCGCCAGGCCGGAGCACCGTGGATCCTTTCGGCGGCACCAGCCGGTTTCCCCGCACGATCAGCATCACCGAGCTGCCGTCCGGAAAGTCCAGGTCCTCGAGCGAGACCCCCGCCACCACCAGTGCCTCGTCTATGTAGAAGGAAATGAGCTCGCCCTCGAGGGGGAGCCGCGACTCGATCGCGAGCACCGCCTGGGGCGCCGGCGGTTCCGACGCCTGGAGCCCGAGCCGCCGCGTCACCCAGGCCACCGTGGCGCCCGGGACCAGAGCGTTTACCACCACGATGAAGAACACCACGTGGAAGATCCCGTCCGCCCCCGGCGCACCTACCAGCACCGGATAGGTCGCGAGCACGATCGGCACCGCGCCCCGGAGGCCGACCCAGCCGATATAGGTGGTCTCCCGCCAAGGGTAGCGGAACGGCGCGAGGCAGAGCGCCACGATCGCCGGCCGCACGACAATGGCCAGGATGAGCGCCAGGCCCAACCCGATCCCTGCCACTTCGAACAACCGGCTCGGGAACACCAGCAGGCCGAGCACCAGGAACATGCCGATCTGCGCCAACCACGCGAGTGCGTCGTGCACCCGGAGCAGGCCGGCGTGGTAGGGCAGGGGGGCGTTGCCGAGGATCATGCCGGCCAGGTACACGGCGAGGAAGCCACTGCCGTGGATCAGGGTGGTGACGCCGTAGGCCAGCAGCGCCAGCGCCAGCGTGAGCGCCGGGTAGAGCCCCCCACTCGGCAGCGGGTTCCGGCGCAAGAGCTCCCGCCCGCCGAGACCGATGCCGACGCCGAGCGCGGCGCCGATCACGAGCTCCCGCCCGACCTCGAGCCCGATCCGCCACGGCTCGATCGGGCCCTGGCTCACCAGGTTGGCGCTCAACGCCACGGTGAGGATGACGGCGACCGGATCGTTGAGTCCCGACTCCAGCTCGAGCGTGGTCCCGACCCTCCGCTTGAGCTGAAGCCCGCTTCCCCGGAGCACCGCGAACACCGAGGCCGCGTCGGTGGACGACACCACCGCCCCTAGCACCAGCGCCTGCGGCCAGTCGAGGCCCCAGAAGTGGGCCGGCACCGCGATGGCGAGCGCCGTGAGCGCCACCCCCGCCGTCGCCAGCACCGTCGCGGGCGCCCAGGTGCGGCGCAGCGCCGCGAGCGGGGTGTTGAGCCCGCCGTCGAACAGGATCAGCGCCAGGGCGAGCGAGCCCAGCCGGAACGCGAAGCGATAGTCGTCGAACGCGATCCCGCCGATGCCCTCGGACCCGGCCAGCATGCCGATCAGGAGGAACAGCAGCGCGATCGGCACCCCGATCCGCTGCGACGCCCGGCTGAACAGGACGCTCGCGGTCATCAGGGCCCCGGCGGTAGCCAGCAGCAGGGCGGTGCCGAACGGCTCGCTCGTGGGCATGGGACTAGTATACTTGTCCCCATGACTCATGAGAGCTTCACGGCGCTCCTGGCCCTGGTCGGGATCGTCATCATCATCTCGTCCCTGCTGTCCGGCGCCGTGGAGCGGACCGGCCTCCCGCTGGTGGCCATCTTCCTCCTGGTGGGCGCCGCCCTGGGTCCCGCCGGGTTCGGCGTCGTCGAGCTCACGCTCGAGTCGCCCGCGCTCCAGGTCATCGCTACCCTGGGCCTGGTGCTGGTCCTCTTCAGTGACGCCATCGGGGTGGACATCGGCGAGGTCCGCCAGCAGCGCCGGCTGGCCGCCTTCGTCCTCGGCCCCGGCACCCTGCTGCCTGCAGCGCTCATCACCCTCGCGGCCCGGCTGCTGCTCGGCCTGAGCCTCCCCGCCGCGGCCATCCTCGGCGCGGCGCTGGCCTCGACCGACCCGGTCCTACTCCGCAGCCTCATGCGCAACCCGGCGCTCCCCCCATCGGCCAAGCTCGCGCTCAGGCTCGAGAGCGGGATGAACGATGTCATCCTGCTCCCGATCGTGGTCCTGTGCATGCTCACGCTCCGTGAGGGAATGGCGGCCCCGGCGTGGGAGATCGGAAGCCGGGCCGTCGGCCTGTTCTTGCTGGGTCCCATGCTCGGCGTGTTCTCCGGCTGGGTGGCGCTCACGCTGCTCGACGCGGTGCGGAAGAAGGTGGGCGTGCGGCGGGACTACGAGTCCCTGTACGCGCTGGGCGTGGCGTTCACGGCGTTCGCGGCCGCCGAGGCGGTGGGCGGGAGCGGGTTCCTGGCTGCGTTCGCGGCGGGGCTTACCATCGCGGCGCTGGACGTCGAGCTGTGCGACTGCTTCCTCGACTACGGTGAGGCGTCGGCCGAGATGTTCCTGCTGTTCACCTTCGTGGCGTTCGGCGCCGGGCTCATCTGGACCGGCCTGACGCTCCTGGGCGACTGGCGCATCGTGGCGTTCGCTGCCCTGGCGCTGTCGCTCCGGACCCTGGTGCTGCTGCCCGTGCTGGCCCGCTCGGGGGTGGACGAACGGAGCCGGCGCATCATCGCGCTGTTCGGCCCTCGGGGATTGAGCTCGCTGCTGCTCGTGCTGCTGCCGGTGTTCGCGCACGTGCCGGGATCGGAGCAGTTGTTCACCATCGCCTGCCTGGTGGTGCTGCTGTCGGTGGTGATCCACGGCGGCGGGATCGCGCTGTACCTGCAGCGGCACGGCGGGGTCACGCCGGCGGGGTCCACCGCGCCTGCTGCGCGACCCATGCCCGCCTCGCCGGCCGCGTCGGCGTCCCCCGTGGCAACCGTCTCCCCGGTTCCCTCGCCGGCGACGCTCGCGTCCCGGCCGTCGCTGGCCGACACCGCCGTGCACCCGACGCCGCAGCCGTTCCCCGCCGCGGTCCGGCCGGCGCCGAGCGACGATTCGCCGGTCCCCGAGCGCATCACGATCCAGGAGTTCCGCGACCTCCACCGCTCGGGCGAGCCCATCATCGTGCTCGACGTGCGCACCGAGCGCAGCTACCGCGACGACCCGGAGATCGGCGTCGGCGCCATCCGGTTCCCGCCCGACGACGCGGTGCGTCTCGCCCGAGAACGACGGCTCGACCAGAACGCCACCCTCGTCCTCTACTGTACTTGACAGGACGAGGCCACAAGCGCCCGGGTGGCGCGAGAGCTTCGTCGAGCGGGATGGAAGAAGGCCCGAGCGCTCACCGGGGGGTGGGTGGCGTGGAAGGCCGCGGGCTTGCCGGTGGAGCCCAAAGGCCAGGCGTAGGGTGAGGTCACACGGCGGTTGGCGGACGTAGCCTGAACGCCGCAGCCAGAGCGGGAGCCGGGGGGAACAGAG
>JBOHSB010000075.1:0-8872 GCA_050733015.1 Gemmatimonadales bacterium | reverse complement strand
GCCGGTGCCCGGGTGCTCGAGCTGGGCGCCCGCCCGGGCGGCGGGAATCCCGCCGTCGCCCGGAACCGCGGCGCGCTCGCCGCGACGGGCGATCCCCTGATCTTTCTCGACGCCGACTGCCTTCCCGCGGCCGACTGGCTCCGCCGGATGCTCGAGGGTCACGAGGCGGGGGCTGCCGTGGTCGGCGGCGCCCTCGACCTGCCCCCCGGGCTCCCCGCGATGGCGCGCTGCGACTACTACTGCGGCTGGTACCACGTCCACTCGCGCCGCCCAGCGGGCGACGTGCCCAACCACCCGCCGGGAAACCTCAGTGTCCGCCGCGCGGCGCTCGAGTCGAGCGCCGGGTTCACCGAGCAACAGCCGGTCGCCTACGCGCATGAGGAGCTCGGCTGGCAGGCGGAGGTGCGGCGGCGCGGCGGCCGCATCGTGTTCGATCCCGGCGCTATCGTCTATCACTACAACCGCCCCGGTTTTCGTAACCTGCTCCGCCGCAACTATCGGTGGGGATACAGTGCGATCGAAAGCAAGGCGGCCACCGGCGCCGCCCGGGTGTCGTGGGTCTACCGATACCCTGCCGTCCTGGTCGGGGCCAGCCTGCCGCTGGCGTTCGCGAGCGCGGGCTACATCCTGCTGTGCTGGCTGCGCGCGGGCATGCTGGAGCCGCTGCTCATGGCGCCGGCGGTGCTCGCCGCCCGCCTCGCTTACTCGGCCGGTCTCGTTGCCGGCGGCATACGATGGATGAGGTTCGGGGCGGGCGCGGCGGAGGCCAGGCCGCGATGGGAATGAGCGCCGACACGACGGCGCTTCGGGTCACCGTCGCACTGTGCACGCGGGGCCGGACGACGATGCTGGCCCGGGCGCTGGATTCGCTGCTGGCGCAGCGTCCCGCCGCGGACGAGATCATCGTGGTGGACAACGCCCCGCCCGACGGGGCCAGCCGCGAGCTGGTCCGGACGCGGTATCCGACCGTCCGATACGTCGAGGAGCCGGTGGAGGGGCTCGACTTCGCCCGCAATCGGGCGCTGGCGACCGCGTCGGGCGACGTGGTGGCCTTCCTCGACGACGATGCCGTGGCCGGCGAGGGGTGGGTTGGCGCCTTGGCGGCGGTGTTCGCCGGCGAGCCCGGCGTCGCCGTGTGTACCGGCCGGGTGGACGCGCTGGGCCAGGGCACAGTTGGGGAGCGCATCTTCGAGGCGAACGGCGGCTTCTCGCGGGGCGTCGCGCGTGTGCGGCTGCCGGCCGACGCCGGCACGCGCCTGCATGGGCGGCCGGTGCCGTTGATCGCGTGGGCCGTGAGCGTGGGCAGCGGATGCAGCTACGCCGTGCGCCGCGAGGTCGCGGTGGCCCTGGGTGGGTTCGACGAGGCGCTGGACCTCGGGTCCATCCTCCCGGGCGGCGGCGATCATGACCTGCTCTGGCGCGCGCTCGAGGCCGGGTACTCGGTGGTGTACGAGCCGGCCGCACGGGCGTGGCACGAGCATCGCGCCTCCGCCGTCGGGGTGCATGGGCAGATCGTGGGCCATCAGCGGGCGCTGCTGGCCTTCCTCGCGAAGCACCTCGTCCGCGGGCCCACGCGCGGGCCGCTCGCCGGCTACGTGGCCTGGCGGCTCCTCAAGCCGGGCGTGCGGCTCCTGCGCCGCGCCGCCGGCCGCGATCCCCTGCCGGCTCCCGTCCTGGCCCGGATGTGGTGGAACTGCTGGGCCGGCCTGGTGAGCTACCCCCGCGCCCGCCGGGTCGCCCAGGCGCGCCGCGAGGCGCAGGCATGGTGAGCGCCACGCCGCCGCGGGTCATGGAGATCTGGCGCTATCGCGAGCTCCTCCGCGGGCTCGTGATCCGCAACCTGAAGGTCAAGTACCAGCGCTCCCTCCTCGGCTTCGTCTGGACGTTGGTGAACCCGATGCTCACCGTGACGATCCTGGTGGTGGTGTTCAGCCACGTGGTGCGCATCCAGGTGCCGGCCTACTGGGCATTCCTGCTCAGCGGCTATTTCGCCTGGAACTTCATGCTGCAGACGCTGACGACGGGGACCTGGGTCTTCGCCGAGCATTCGCGCCTCACCCGAAGCGTGGCGTTCCCGAGTGAGATCCTGGTCTTCAGCGCGGCCGGCTCACGGCTGATCGAATTCGTCGCGGAGATCCTGTTCACCATGGCCGCGCTGGTCCTGCTGCACCATCATGGCGTGCCCACCAGCTACGTCCTCATCCCCGTGCTGATTCTACTGCAAGCGGTGATGGCCGTCGGGCTGACGCTGCCGGTCGCGACCCTCTCGGTCTTCTATCACGACGTGTACCACGCGCTGCCGATCGCGCTCGCGTCGCTGTTCTATCTGTCGCCGGTGTTCTACCCCGCGAGCATGGTCCCCGAGGCGTTCCGGGCGCTGTACTTCCTCAACCCGATCGCCGGACTGCTCACGCTGTATCACGACGTCGTGTACGCCGGCGCCTGGCCGTCGACCCTGTTGCTCGCCGGCACTGCCGCGCAGGCCGCCCTCTGCTACTTCCTTGGTCATGCCGTTTTCAACCGCTACGCAGCCGTCTTCCCCGAAGTCGTTTGAGCCGGGGCGCCGGCCGGCGGTCGAGCTTCGAGGCGTCTCGAAGCGGTTCTACTTTTACGACCACCGGACGAGCTCGCTGAGAGAATGGTTCATCCGCCGGATCCTGCGGCGGCCGATCCACGTCCGCCGCGCGTCGTTCTCGCTGCGCGATCTGGACCTGCGGGTCGATCCGGGCGAGGCGGTGGCCCTGGTGGGACGGAACGGCTCGGGCAAGAGCACGGTGCTCCGGCTGGTGGCCGGCATCTACCGGCCGACGGCGGGGACCATACGCACCAGCGGCCGGATCACCGCCGTCATCGAGCTCGGCGCCGGCTTTCACCCGGAGCTCACCGGCGCGGAGAACATCAGGCTGTACGCGGCCGTCCTGGGCCTCAGCCGCCGAGAGCTGCTCGAGCGATGGGACGAGATCGTCGAGTTCGCGGATATGGAGGACTTTCTCGATACGCCGCTCAAGTACTACTCGAGCGGTATGGAGGCGCGGCTGGCGTTCTCGGTCGCGGTCTGCCTTCAGCCGGACATCCTTCTGCTCGACGAGGTGCTCGCGGTGGGCGATGCGGCCTTCCGGCTGCGTTGCCTCGAGCGGCTACGCACCTATCACGCCCGGGGCGGCACACTCCTGCTCGTGTCGCACGAGCTCGAGCAGCTGCGCGAGCTCTGCACCCGGGGCGTGTGGCTGCGCGAGGGTCGTGTCGTACTGGACGCCGGCATCGACGACGTGCTGGCGGCCTATCGGGTCGAACACCCGCCGGAGAGGAACGCGTGAGCCAGGAGCCGCTCGTATCGGTCGTGATGCCGTGCCTCAACGAGGAAGAGGCGATCGGACCGTGCGTCGAGAAGATCCAGCGCACCTTTGCCGCGGCGGGCATCGACGGCGAGATCGTGGTGTGCGACAACGGCTCGACCGATGCGTCCGTCGCCATCGCCGAGCGCATGGGTGCGCGGGTGGTTCATCAGCCGCAGCGCGGGTACGGCAACGCCTACCTCAAGGGCTTTGCCAACGCGCGGGGCCGCTACCTCGTGATGGGCGACGCGGACGACACCTACGATTTCACCATGATCCCGCTGTTCCTCCAGGCGATGCGGGAGGACGGCGTCCAGTTCGTGACCGGGAGCCGGTACCTGGGCGGGGGCGACGCGCACATTACCGCGCTCCATCGCTGGTTCGGTAACCCCGCGCTCACCCGGACCCTCAACCTCCTGTTCGGCACCCGTTATACCGACGTCTACTGCGGCTTCCGCGCCTTCACCCGCGAGGCCTACGATGCCATCCGCCCGGTGAGCCCGGGCATGGAGTTCAACCTCGAGCTGGCGATCAACGCCGGACTCGCCGGGCTTCGCGCCCGGGAGATTCCGATCGTGCTGGCGCCCCGGAAGGGCCAGTCGAAGCTCCGCACCTTTCGTGACGGCTGGCGCAGTCTTCGGATGATGCTGCTGTACTCGCCCAACAAGCTCTTCCTCGCGCCCGGCGCAACGCTCCTCGCCCTCGGCCTCGCGATCCACGCGGCGGTGCTGCTCGGCATCGTGCGGTTCGGCGGCCGTCCGGCCTCGGGCGTGACCGCGGTCTTCGCCACCATTTTCAGCGTCGTCGGATTCGAGATCTTGAGCCTGGGCCTCCATACCAAGACCTATTCCTGGAGCCGGCGGTTCGACCGCGACAATCGAGCCTTGGCCGGCTTCTATCGGCGCTTCTCGCTGGAGACCGGCCTGTTGCTCGGCTCGGCGCTCGTGCTCCTCGGCGGGGCCGTCCTGGTGGCCATCGTCGTGGAGTGGATGCGCTCCGACCTGCTCCCCCTTCCCCATCCGGAGTGGGCGTCGTTCGCCGCCACGCTGGTGATCATCGGCAGCAGCACCTTGTTCTCCTCGCTGTTCATCTCCGCCATGTCGATGACCAGGCGTGAGGACTCCGCGTGAACGGGGCCCCGGCCCCACGGTGGACTCGGACCGACGCCGGCTATCTGACAGCCTTGATACTGGTGGCGGTCGCCATGTGGCTCCCTCGACTGCGCGGGCCGCTCGACCTGCGCTACGACGCCGGCGTGTACTACATCCTCGGCACGTCGCTCGCCGAGGGACGGGGATATCGGTTGCTCAACGAGCCGGGAGCCATCGAGGCCATCCAGTACCCCCCATTGCTCCCCGCCATCGGCGCGGTGACGGAGCGCCTCGCGGGCACCGACGACCCGGCGGTGGTGGGCCACTGGCTGCGGCTCGGGAGCGTGCTGGTATACGCCTGCTACGCATGCGCCATTTACGCCATGAGCCGCCGATTCGTCGGTCCAGGTTACGCGGCGCTCGTGAGCGCGCTGTCGGTCATCCACAGCCACACGATTTTCCTCTCGGACTTCTTCGCGGCCGACGTGCCATATGCCTGTGTCAGCACGCTCTTCTTCGCGATGCCCGCCGCGGCCGGCATTTTCGCCGTCGGCGCCTATGGTCTCCGCTCGGCCGGTCTCGCGCTCCTAGCGGCGTGGGTGGGAGAGAGTGTGCTGCGTCGGCGGACCCGTCAGGCGCTGACGCGCGGAGCGGTGGCCGTCGCGGCAGTGGGGACGTGGATGGGATACACCGCTCGGGTCAAGGCCGACCCCTCGTATGCCCACCCTGCCTACGCCTACCAGCGCGAGGGGTACCAGTTCTACAACGTGGACTACGCCCAGAACATGGCCTATCTGGACCCGTTCCGGCCCGAGCTGGGACGGGTCACCCGGTGGCAGGCGCTCGAACGCTTGGCCACCAACGCGGCGGGCATGCCCATGTCCCTGGGTGAGGGCGTGAGCGTCCATCGTGGCTGGTGGCGTGGCGAGGTGGACAAGCTCAACGCGGCGCTGCATCGGCCGGTCGTGCCCACGTGGGTCGCCGACGCGGCCATGCTCGCGCTCGCCGTGCCCGTGGTGGCGGGGCTCGTGCTGCTGGCGATGTGGGGGGAGATCCTGCTGGTGCTCTACGTCGGCGGGTCAGTGGCCCTGATCGCCATGACGCCGTGGCCCGTGCAGTTCGTTCGCTACCTAATTCCTCTCACGCCGTTCCTGACGCTGGCGGTGGTTGCACTGCTCGCGACGGCCGCCAAGCGCGCAGCCGACGGCGGGGCGCTGGGATGGCGGGTGCTGCGGGCCGCGCTGGTCGCGAGCGTGTTGACCATCGGCGCGCAGCAGCTGGTGACGCTCTACCGGTCCATGCACAAGTATCCGAGCCCGGCCGTCATCGTCGACCGGACGGGCCGGCGGCACGACTACCGCCTCTTCTTCTACGATCGCACCTGGCGTCTTCACGACGACGGGCTCGACTGGCTGGCTCGCGAGGCCCGGCCCGGCGAGGTCGTGGCGACGTCCACTCCCCACTGGGCCTATCTCCGCACCGGCCTGCCCGCCGTCATGCCACCCTACGAGGCGGATGCCCAGCGCGCCGCGGCGCTGCTGGACCAGGTGCCGGTCACCTATCTCATCGTGGATCAGCTGGCCTTCCTCGACGTGGGCCGGCGGTACACCGTGCCGGCCATCGAGCGCGCTCCCAACCATTGGCGGCTGGTGTACGCGCAGAACGACAGCGGCCCGAAGATCTATCGGCGGGTGGACTCGACATCGAAGTAGACCACGTCCGCGCCTTCGCGCCGTTCCTCGCGCAGAACGGTGGCGTGCGCTCGGAGCCATGCCTCCTCGGGCGCGGGCTCGCCGACGTCGTGAATGCGGATCAAGGCTACACGCGATCGGCTCGCGACCAGCGCCTCGATGTCGGAGGGTACGGTGCGCCGGCCGAGTTGTCCTACCCAGGCCGCAATCGGCACGTCGGCGGTGAGGTAGCGCGCGATGCCCAGGACGCCCGATGGAATCGAATGGACGAGGATGAGGTCGCGAGGTCCGACCCAGGCGCCGACCTGGTGTGCAACGGCTCGGTACGGCTCCCACGCTCGCGACCGGCGCACGGCGATCTCGCGGAGCCCGGGCAGCCACGTCAGGATCAGCAGCGCCAGAGCCAGCGCCGCCCCGCGCCGAGGCAGCTCGCCCAGCGCGAGCGCCAGGAGCAGCAGCCCCGCCGGCATCCCGGCCAGGGCATAGCGCGCGATGAGCGAGGTGGAGGTGCCGCGCAGCAGGTCGAAGACGACGGGCCCGACGCACGAGGCGACGGCCAGCAGCCACAGCAGGTCGCGGCCCTGCGCGAACAGTGCCGAGCGGCCGCGCCGCAGCCACAGCAGGCCGACGCCTGCGACGATGAGCGCGGCGCCGCGATCGGGCCACGCGAGGCCGCCCCAGACGCCTCGCCCCGAAACGAAGCTCCAGCCGAGCGCCACCGGTGCGAGCAACAGGTGGCCGGCGGATGGCAGGCCATCGAGCCAATGACCCGTGACGCGCCACCGCGCCATCGTGTCCGGAACGAGGCGATACCACGGGGCGATGAGGGCGAGGTTCAGGACCAGCGCGGCTACAACCGGGAGCCGGCCGAAGTGGCCCGGGCGAAGCACCAGCCATAGGACGCAGGCGGCCCATACGAACGCGAAGAAGTAGTGGGTCAGGAGACCGGCCGCGCCGGTGATCGTCCAGGCGGCGAGCGCCGCCGTGCCGCCCCGATCGTGCAGGCGCAGCGTCAGCCAGGCGGCGAGCACGGTCTCGAACCAGAGCATCGCGTACATCCTTGCCTCGACCGAGTAATACAGGCTTGCCGGAGCGAGGGCGAACAGGACACACCCGGTCAGGGCGTCGCGAGGAGTGCCGACCCGAAGTCCGATCAGCCAGAGGAGCGGCATCGCGGCCAGCGCCCACGCGATGGAGAGCGCGTGGAGCGTGAGATCCGAGGTGCCGAACAGACGGGTCCAGCCCGCCAGCACCAGGTAGTAGAGGGGCGGGCTGGTGTCGGAGAGCCGGACCGCGCGGATCACGCGACTGACGACCACCGAGGATGATTCCGGGCTGAGATAGTAGCGGAACGTCGCCGGGGTCACCGCGCCCCCCGGCTCGACGAAGTCACCCGCCGCGGGCTCGGCCTGCGCCGCGGGGTGCTCCAGGCTGTGTCCCGTGGCCACCGCGAGCGAGAACAGCTCGTCGGCCCACAGATCCTGGCGACCCGCCAGCACGAACCGGAGCAAGGCGGCGATGGCGACGACCAGCAGGAACGATCTCACGGGGGACTTCTCCTTATGGAGCCGGAGCGCCGTGCAAGATAACGTACCCCGCAGAACGTGGCCGGACGGTGGTCGGGACGTGATCTCGGTCGTGGTTGTCCTGCTGCTGTGGGTCGCCCTGTGGACCAGCCGCCTGCATGGCCCGATCGACTTCCGATGGGATGCCAGCACCTATTACGTGCTCGGCACCGCGTTGGCGGAGGGGAAGGGCTACCGTCTCCTCAACGAGCCGGGCGAGATCGAGGCGGTGCAGTATCCGCCGTTGTTGCCGATGCTGGTGGCCGCGCATCAGCGTGCGCTCGGCACGGCCGATTTCCAGGCAGTCGGCGCCCGGCTGCGGGTGACCTACTTCCTCGTGTCCGGCGTTTATCTCCTCGCTGTCTATGCCCTGGCGCGAGTGCTGCTCGCGCCCTCACTGGCCCTGGTCGCGACGGCCGGCACGGGCCTGTCGTTTTACAGCTACCTCTATCCTTCCGATTCGCTCTACGCGGAGATCCCGTTCGCTCTCACTGCGGTGCTGTTTCTGCTGTGCATGCGGTACGAGAAGCCGGGCGCGCGCCTCGCGAGCGGCTTGCTTGCTGCCACCGCTTACCTCCTGCGCACGGCGGGGCTCGCACTGCTGGCCGTCTGGGTGGCGGACAGCCTCCTGCGGCGTCGGTTCGGCCAGGCTGCGGCGCGCGCCGCATTGGCCGCCGTGCCGGTGCTCGCGTGGCAGGCGCACGTGGCCAGGGTCACCGCCGGCCCGGAGTACCATGCACCGGCCTATCCCTATCAGCGCGCGTCCTACGACTACGCCAACGTCACGTACGGCGAGAACAGCTGGCTGGTGAGTCCGTTTCGTCCCGAGCTCGGCCGGACCTCACCGGCCGGCCTTGCCGCACGCGTCGGCCGGAACCTGCTGGTGCTGCCGCGCAGCATCGGCGAGAGCGCCTGGATCGCCGTCGGCAGCGCTCCGTATCTGCTCGACAAGGCCCGGTCCGCCGTCGGCTTGCCCGTTCCGCCGCGGGAGGTGGTGCTCACCCTGGCCGGCGTTTGCCTGGCGGCGATCGGAGTGGGCGCGCTGCTCGGCGCCATCGTGCTGCTGCGCAGAGGCGAGTGGCGATTTCCTCTGTTCTACGGGATGACCCTGGCCATGGTCTGTCTCACGCCCTGGCCCGATCAGTTCTGGCGTTACCTCGCGCCGCTCACCCCCTTGTCGTTGGTGTTCC
>JBOHSB010000074.1:0-13098 GCA_050733015.1 Gemmatimonadales bacterium | reverse complement strand
GGGGCTGCCAGGCATCCGCCGCGGCCGTGTCGGCCCCGGTCCGGGCGCCCGCATACCGGGCGCGACACTCGCCCACCACCTCGGCGAGATCGGCGCGCATGACCTGCAGCCGGTGCGACCGCGCGATGATGGCGGGGACGATGGCCACGATCGCCGCGACGACGACCAGGACCAGGACCAGGCGGCGCGCCTCGGTCACCGCAGGCTAGGCATCGCGATGGACCGTGGCGGGCGAGAAGGCCGGCAGGCACACTGCGACGTACTCCGCGCCGCCGGCCTCGGGGCTCGCGTAGCGGACCCATTCACCCGGCCGGGTCACGACGGCCTGGCCGGCCCGAACCTCGAGCGCGCCGCCCTCGTGTTCCACCCTGAGCAGGCCTTGCAGCACGATGGTGATCTCCTCGAACTCCGGCCGCTGGCCCGGCTCTTCCCAGCCCTCGGGCGACACCATCCGCGCCACGCTCACCGCCCCGTGTCCCGAGTTGACGCGCCCCGCGAATTCCTCGATCCGTTTGGGCTTGTTGCCCGCGGCCTGAATGACGGTGGGGGAAGCGATCAGGGTAGGCATCGAGGGGGCTCCGCGAGGGGAAGGTCAGGGCCGACCGTCCAAAGTTAGCCGGGCCGGTGAGACCTGCCCACACGGAGGCTGAGCGGCCAGCTGACCCGGCACGCGCCCGGTCCCCAGTGGGGCTCGAGCTCCGGCCCGAGCTGCTCCACCGGATCGAAGCCGCGCTCGCTCACGAACCGGCTGGTGGCGGACCAGGTGCGCACGTAGGCCAGGAGCTCCGGCAGCGTCCACTCGAGCGCCATGTCGAACGACGGTGGGGCCAGCTCTTCGAAGGGAAATTCGAGCGTGCGATACCCGGCCTCGACCAGCCGGCGCTCGGGCGCCCAGTACGGCCCGACCACCTCGCCGTAGAACGCCTGAAGCCGCCGATCCACCTCGGCCTGATCCACGCGCTGGATGCCATAGCACCAGACCGCCACGATACCGCCGTCGCCGAGCACCCGCCGGGCCTCGGCCCAGAACGCCGGCAGCGGCAGCCAGTGCAGGGCCTGGGCGACGGTGACCAGGTCCACCGAGTCGTCAGGGAGGCCGCTCGCGTCGGCTGGGGCGGTGTAGTGCCGGACCCGCGGGTGCGCCGCCATTTCGGCGATCTGCTCGGCGCTGGCGTCGGTTCCCACCACCTCGTCGAAGTATTGGGCCAGCGGGAGCGTCGCCTGGCCATTGCCGGCGGCGCAGTCCCAGGCCCGCCGGCGCGCCGGCGCCAGCTGCGCCAGGTAGGCGAACAGCGCCGGCGGATAGGTGGGACGCGCGGCCGCGTACGCGGCCGCGATGGCGGAGAAGTGATCGGCGAACGGCTGCAAAGGTTCCCCTAGCCCTACCGCTGTACGAGCGCCACGCCTCCGACTACCAGCGCGGCGCCGAGGATCCGGAGCGGATTCACGGGGTGGACGGCGAAGCCCACCCACCCGTAGTGATCGATCAGCAGCGAGGCCACCATCTGGCCGGCGACCAGCGCCGCCACCAGGGTCGCGGCCCCCAGTCGCGGGGCCAGCACGATGGCAGCCACGATGTAGACGGCGCCAAGCAGGCCGCCGACCCAATACCACCACGCGCCCCGATCCCACGCGTCGGCGACGGGCACCGGCGCGCGCAGCGTGGCTACCAGGATGGCGAGGCCCACCGTGCCGACCACGAAGGAGACCAGGGCCGCCACGATCGGCTGCCCGAACGCCCCCCGGAGCTGCAGGTTGATGCCAGTCTGCACCGGCAGGAGCGCGCCGGCCAACAGGGCGAGCAGCAGGGCGACGATCATGCGCGCTCCGAAGTGAGGGTTCAGGCCGACTGGCCGGGGCCGTTCTCGCGCTCGACGCGATCGATCAGGTCCGCGACGTCCTCCGGCGTCAAGCCGACGTCCTGCAGCATGGCTTCGGTGCTGGGGCGGCTGAAATCCTCGCGTCGGGCCTCGAAGATGAGCTCGAACGCCTGGGGCCCGTCCAGCGCTTGCACCTGGCGGAGGACCCACCCGCTCTCGTCCACGAACAGGTGCATCGCGTGCTCCAGCGACTCGAACGACGTCTCGCGCCAGCGGTGAAGCGACGGATGCCAGAACCGGGCGACCAGCACCTCGCCGACGGCGCGGGTCACCACCACGATCAGGTGCACCCGGCCCGGGCGTCCCGGTGCGCTGGGGTCCGGCTGCTCGGCGGGCTGCAGCTCCAGCACCGCCTCCGGCATCTCGAACGACGGCCGTGGCGGCCGCGGCAGGCCCTCGTCCCCGGGCGGGCGCCGACCCTTGCCTCGCGTCATGGTGCCACCAGCGCCACGGCGCGGTGCGTCAGGACGTCCCAGCCCCGGTTGGATGCCTCCGGACGCGCCTGGTTGGTGGTGTTGAGTACACCGATCACCGCGGTGGTGCTGGCCGGATCGAAGTAGACGAAGGAGCGGAACCCGGACTGCTCGCCGGTGTGGCCCACCACGGTAGTCGCGCCACGGCGGTAGAGGTAGAACGAGAGGCCGAAGGCCTCATCGGGGCTGCCCGGCGTGAGCGGAACGATGGGACGCCACATCTCCTCGAGCGTCGCGTGCGGCAGCACGCCGTCGTAGCGGTGGGCGACGGCCGTGTCTCCGCCGTCGGCATGGGTCAGGAAGGCGACGTAGGCCACCAGGTCCCCGATGGGCGCGTTCCACCCGCTGTTCGGAATCGTGATGCCGGGATCGAACTCGCGCGGGTTCGCGTCGGTGTGCACCCGGCCGCTGTCGTCGTGCACAGTGTAGCTCGCGGCACGCAGGCGGGCGAGGTGGTAGGGTGAGGTCCCCACGAAGCTCCGAGTCAGCCCCAAGGGGGTCCAGATGTTCTTCTGCACGTAGACCGCCCAGGGATCGCCGGTGAGCTGCTCGACGACGCGCCCGAGGTAGATGAACGCCGGGTTGCTGTAGCTGAAGCGCGAGCCGGGCGGGAAGGCGAGCTCCTGGTACGGCATCATCGAGACCAGCTGCTCCCAGCGGGTGGGCTCGAACGGCTCCCACGGCCGACCCTCGCCATAGGGCCAGGTGGGATTCTGGAAGCCGGCCGAGTGGGACAGCAGCATCCGGAGCGTGACGTCATCCATCGGCCCGAAGGTGTCGTGCACCTGGCGCAGCTCCGGCAGGTAGCGCGTGATCGGGTCGTCGAGCGTGAGCCGTCCGCGGTCGCGCAGCTGCATGATGGCGATGGCGGTCAGGGTCTTGGTGATCGACGCCCAGTGGTACACGGCTCGGGCGTCGGGCGAAGTGCCGCGCTCACGATCCCCCTGCCCGTAGGCGTGCTCCGCGAGTATCCGACCCGAGCGCAGCACGGCCACCCTCCCTCCGACCACGCCGTCCTCGCGCGCGTAGGCATCGAACGCGGCCGTGAACGCCGCCCACCCCGCCGGAGGACGCGATTGGGCGGCCGCCGGCATCGACCACGCGGCGCCCAGCAGCAGCCCGGCGACAATGAGGCGACGCGCGATCACGCCCGGCTAGTCCGCCGAATTGGCGAGGATCTCCTCACCGTACTTGCCAGGCGCGGTCGGCCGCTCGTTGTAGCTCACCGGGCTGCGGATTACGCGAATCGCGCGGATGGCAGGGTCCGCCTCGTGGGTGTCCTCGATGTCGCCGTCCGAGTCGCCGTAGGACAGCGCGGGGCGCACCGAGCGGATCGCCGCGGTCTTGGGCTGCTGGGCCGTGAACAGCACAGTAGGCGGCGCGGGAAAGGCGAAGAGTCGCTGCAGCAGGCGGCTGGTCCGGTCGCTGCCCGGCTGGCTGGGGAAGCGTGAGGTGACGAAGACGATGGTGTCGCCGCGGGACTGATGCAGGGCGATCAACTGCTTGGCGATCTGCTTGGGCTTGCTGAATCGCGCGTCCAAGCTGTCGTTGATGAGGGTCCAGAAGGCGCGATCCTCGCGGAATTTTCCGGCATCGCGCTCCTCCAGGTATCCCTGGGCGAACAGGAAGGCGAGGCTGGTGTAGAGCGTGGTGTCGTCGATATCGAAGACCACGGTGCACGGCCGGAGCGAGGCCAGGCTCGCCTCGAGTTGCTCGAAGGTGATCGGACGGCCCCCGACGGGCGGCGCGACCGCGGATACCGCGGGGTGGGCACACGCCACGATGACCAGGACGAGGCCGGATATCCCGGCCTTCGTGGCCAGGTATCCGTGTCTGAGGCGGAGCACGGGGCCGCTCCTCGCGTTCCACGGTGAAACTTAGCGGCGTTGCGTCACGTCCGACCGGGCATGGATCCCGACCTCGTCGAGGGCATCGCCACAGCGCTGTTCCTGATGATTCCGATCCTCGGGCTTTCGATCGTGGGTGTCGTCGTGCTCGGGCGATCTCGCCTCGGCGAGGCGCTGGCGCGCCGCATCGCGGGCGGCCGCTACGATCCCGAGACCGACGAACAGATCGTTGCCCTGCAGGAGGAGGTGGCGGTCCTGCGCCACCAGCTCCAGGAAACGCAGGAGCGGGTCGAATTCACCGAGCGCCTGTTGAGCCGCCCACCCTCGCCGAGCAACTCCCCAGCTGACCCGCCCCTCGCGCCGCACTAGCCGTGATAGGCATCCACTGAGACGTTGAGATCCCGCCGCAGCTCGGCGTCCCCGCTGAGCAGGGTCGCCCAGGTGATCTCCTGCCCCTTCCGAGCGCCTTTGGGCGTGATCTTCACACCCTCCGGTGACATCGTGACCGTATAGAGCTTGCCCTCGAGCTCGAGCTCCCGCTTGATCGTCTTGTCCAGTTTGGTAGCCATGTCGCTCCTCGTGATCTGAGTGTCCGTACGCCTGAAGTTAGGCTGTCCCGGCCATCCAAGGAACCGGTGCGAGTGCTCAGGCCCCGCCTGCCAGGGCGGTGCACTCGAGCTCGATCCGCGCCCCCAGCGCAAGTCCGGTGGTCCCGAACGCGCTGCGCGCCGGCCGGTGGCTGGGGAAGAAGCGGACGTATTCCTGGTTCATCGCGCCCCACTCGGCCATGTCCGCCAGCATGGCGGTGCACTTGACCACTCGATCCAGACTCGAGCCCTGGGCCTCGAGCAGCGTGCGGACGTTACTCAGCGCCTGCGCGGTCTCGGGGCCGATCCCACCCGCTACCAGGTGCCCCGTGCTGTCCGTGCCCAGCTGGCCCGAGAGATAGAGCATCGGGCCGACCCGGACGAGCGCGGAGAACGGCAGGTCGGACCGGCCCTGCATGGGCACGTACTCGGCCGCAGGGACCGAGCCCGCCGCGGAGGTGGAACGGGGACCGCATCCGTCCAGGCCGGCACCAGCCAGCAGGGCAGCCGAGATGAGCCAGGGTGCGGCGCGAGGGCGACCAGCCATCGAAGTCTCCGCCAGCGAGGGGAAGTGACGGGCAGCTCGAGCGAGAGAAGGGTATGCACAACCGTGAGAAAAGCGAGTCGGACAGGGAAGCGCTGGCTCATCCGATGCATGAGCTGGCCGGATAACCCGCGATCTCAAGTAGTTTCTCACTAGTTGACCAAGTCGCGTGCACCGTGTCGCTTAACTGTCATCGTCTCGGGCGGATTCTACCTGGTTCGGCATTAGTTCGGACAGGCCGTCTGCGGCGCCAAGTCCAAGCTCTGCGATGACCGGAAAACCCGGGGCGCTCCAACACCGTCAAGCCGCCGGAGGGCTGGACCACCGGCGACGAAGCGATGACCGGCGCCCAGTGGAGCTACCTGCACACGCTGGCGAGCGAGACGGAGAAGCGGAGGAGGAGGAGCGCACCAGAGCCGAGGCGTCCAGACGCATCGAGGAGCTGCCGGAGAAAACCGGGCGGGAGAACGGAGGGCGCTGAATCGGGGTGGGCCCGGGCGCTAGGCCCGGGCGCCTAGCCCGGCCGCTTAGCCCGGCCGCTGCCGCTGGGCCAGGATCGTGAGCATCCCGATCAGGTTGACGCCCGCGCAGAGGGCACCGAGCACGATCAGCCATCGGGCAACGAACCGCAGGAAGTTGACCTGGCTCACATCCACGATCACCAGGAGCACCTTCGCGCTGAGCATCGTCGCGGCGACCGAAAAGATCGCCAACTGGAGCAGCAGCAGGGGCCGGTATCCCATGCCCTGAAACAGCCAATACAGCGCGAGGGCCACCAGGAGCCAGGCCAGGAGCCCGATCCGGGTGCTGTGGCCCAGCGGCAGGTCGCGGATGATGGGCACGACCAGGAGCACGAGGGCCAGCAGCATGAACAGCAGGCGGATGGAGGCGCGGCGCAGCTCGCTCGCCGTGGCCTCTTCGGCGGTATGGGGCGGTGGCGCGGTCATCCCCTGCCCTCCGTCACGCGCAGACCCACTCGATCCCCCCGATCGGTTCCTTCACGGTGAAGGCGATGCCGCGCGCCAGGGTGAGCAGCTCGAGGTCCGCCAGTCCCAGCGACTCCCGTTGAGGCATCGAAGCGTCTCGCTCTGAGAAGATGCGCGGCGGTCAGCCGCGCGCCAGCAGGATGGCCGGCGGCCGCCTGGAGGCGCGCCAGGCCGGCCACGCTGCCGCGAGCGTGCTGGCGGAGACCAGCACCGCCGCGTACCGCAGGACCACGTCCGTGTCCCAGGCCGGCAGACCGCGTACCACGGTGCCCAGCGCCGACCAGACAGCCGGCCCGAAACAAAGACCGATCCCCACGCCGAGCGCGCCGACGAGCGCGGCCTGCGACAGCACCAGCACGACGATGCGGGCTCGGCTCGCGCCGAGTGCCCGCCGGAGCCCGAGCTCGGGCCCGAGCGATCGCACCCAGAGCGTCATCTGCACCACGGTGCCACCCAGAGCGAGCAGCAGACTCGCCCACCCATCGAGAGCGAACCACCGGCCGAACCAAGCCACCGGCGCCCGCTGCGCGGCCAGCAGCGCGGTGACGGTGGTGCGCTCGACCCGCCGCGAATCGACGCCGAGCGCGCTGGCGATGAGCTCGACGGGATCCGCCACCGACGCGGGTCCGCGAGGGCGCAGCGTCAGCTCGACGGCCCCGGGTGGATGCTGCAGCACGCTGGCATAAACCGTGAACGCGGGCAGCAGCGCCCCGCCGAGCCCGGCGGGCGGCGGGACGTCCACCACGCCGACTACCGTATACCAGGTTCGGGGGTCGTCGCCGAGCAGCAGCCGCCGGCCGATGGGCTCACCGTCCTGGAAGTGGAAACGCGCGAGCGCGCGGCTCACCACGGCGACTCGGCCCGCGCGCCAGTCGTCGGCGTCGGTGATCCCCCGCCCCACGACCAGCCGGACACCGAGTGCCTGGAACGAATCGGCGCTCACGAACTGCTGGCTGGCGGCGACGCTATGCTGCGGCACCATGAGTCCGCCCCACGGACACACGCCGCACTCGGTGGTGATGATCCCGACGGTGCCGAGCCCGGCCACGGCGCCCGCAGCAGCCAGGCTCACGGTGTCGTAGGCGCCGCGTGCGCGGAGCGCCTGGAGCAGTGCGGCGTATTCGGCGGCCCGCTCGGCTTCCGTCCCCGTCGAGGAGGCAGCCCGGAACACGTCTCCACCGCTCGACCCCACGGGGGCGACTCGTCCGGCGCTCCTCGCCATCAGCGCGCCGGCGGTCAGAACGACCAGGGCGAGCCCCAGCTGCGCGATGGGGATCGTGAGACCCAACGGCCGCCCATCCCCTTCGCTGAGGCGCCGCCGGGGCGCGAAGATGAACCCCAGGGCGGCGCCGCCCACGATCGTGAGCGTCGCTGCAGCGGCGAGGAGCATTACCGGCGCGGCGGTACCGGCGGAGACCCGCCCGGGCCAGGTCGCCGCGGCCCACCTGGTCAGGAGGAGCCCCGCGGGGAGCCCGACCGCGAGGGCACCGCCGGCGACGGCGGTGCCTTCCACCAGCCACGCCGCCAGCAGCACCCGGCGGGGAGCCCCGACGGCTCGGCGGACCGCGAGCTCCCCGACGCGCTCGCCGCCCAGCGCGGCCCACACGAGGAGCAGGCCGAGCCCGCCGACCACGAAGGTGGCGGCCGACGCGCCGAAGAACGCCGCGCACAGCAGGCGGACCGCCTCCGCCTGGAGCCACTCGGGCGATCGCGCGAAGACCGCTCCATGGCCAACCGCGGCCTCGGCCTGCCCTCCCGGGGCCAGCGCGGGTGCCCAGCCGCCACCCAGGGCCACGGCGGGGAGCGCGATGGCCACCGCGACCGCGCCGCCGATGGCGAGCAGGACGGCCGTGCCGTGATAGGCACGGAGTCCCCACCCGGCGGTTGCCGCGGCGGCGCGCGAGGCGTCACTCATAGTTGGTATGCGGCGGCGTCTCCGTGATCGTGCCAGTGCTGCGGTCGCGGAGCCGGTGAACCAGCGTCACGCGATCGGCGCCCTCGCGGCGCACGCGTGACTCCACGAGTTCCCACCGCGCCGCATCGCCGTACCCCTCGCCGTTCAGGCGCTCGGCTTCGCGGCGGCTCACGTCCCCGGGCGTGGGACGGCTCGCGGGGTAGGCCTCCTCGTGGTGTGCGACCAGAGCACGCCAATGCTCATCGCCGGCACGCTCGATCGAGGCGCGGACATCTTCCCGGGTCAGCGGCATGTTACCTCTTCGGGTGCGTGCGCTACGGAAGTTACGCCGCGAGGACCGTTTGTCAGTGACCCGAATCGCTTTCGGCGTTTCGACGCCGGGGGGCGGGGGGGACGGTGATGCGAAGCGGCTCGTGGGCCACCTCCACCATCCGGGCCGTCGCGTCGAAGCGCCCGATCCAGACGTCGTAAGTGCCGGGGCGCAGCGGACCGATCCGCGCCTCGTACAGCACCTGTCGCAGGTGCGATGGCCCTGCCGGGGGCAGCGGATCGTCCACCGGGCGGCCGGACAGCGAATCATAGAGGGTGAGGCGGACGGTATGCGGCTGGGACAGGTCCAGGTCGCCGTAGAGGCCGACGCCCTCGGTCTGGATCGCGATGCCGCGGATGGTCACCACCTGGCTGTCGATACGCAGGGTGGGCCCGCCGGTATCGGCGGGGCTGGCGTTGCCGATCACCTCGAACCGGAACCCGGGGGTGGGCGGCGGCGTGGTCACGGCGCGAACGCCGCACCCCGTGGCGAGCAGGCTCCACCCTAGCACGGCCCGACGGTTCACGCGGACTCCCCCGACACCCCGCGGGCCCCGTCCCGCGTCGAGCGGGCCCACCAGAGATACACCGGCACGCCGAGCAGCAGCAGCCCGGTACCGATGGCCGCATTACGGGGGCTCTCCAACACCGAGCTGACGACAACCAGCAGCGCGGCGCCGACGAAGAACGCGGGGGTCCACGGGTACCCCGGCACGAGACGGCCGCCCGGCGCGCCGGCCGGTCGGGCCGCGTCGGCCGCGCGGAGGCGGGACAATCCGGCAACCGTGAGGCCGAAGAAGATCCAGTCGCCGAACGAGACGTAGTCCACCAGCTGGGCGAAGGTGCCGGTGAGGGTGAGCACGATGGCCCAGGCCGCCTCCGCCACGATCGCGGCGCCCGGGGTTCGATGGCGCGGGTGCAGCTCGGCCAGGCGCGGGAAGAACACGCCGTCGGCGGCCATCGCCTGCAGCACGCGCGGCGTGACCAGGATGACGAGATCGAGAAACCCGAAGGTGGAGACCGCGATGCCGGCCGCGATGAAGGTCCCTCCGGCCGGTCCCAGCAGGTGCCGCATCGTGTCCGCGGCCGGCGCGCTGCTCGCCGCGAGCCCGGCAGGTCCCAGCACCCGCAGGTACGCGACGTTGTCCAGCAGGTACACGAACGCGACGATGGCGACGCCGAGGACGAGCGCCCGGGGAAGCGTCCGCTCGGTGTCGACGATCTCCTCGGCGATGAAGTTGGTCTGCTGCCACCCGCCATAGGTGAAGAGCACCGGCACCAGCGCGGCGCCGAAGGCGCGGAGCCCGCCCGCGGCGGGCGGGGGCGTCGCCGCGACCTCCGCGGCGGGCAGTCCCAGAGCGAGGCCGGCGACGATGAGGGCGGCCAGGGCGGCGAGCTTGAGCACGGTCAGGACGTTGACCGTGATCGCGCCGGGTCGGACTCCGACGTAGTTGACCCCGGCCAACAGCACGATGGCGCCCACGGCGATCGGCACGGTGAGCCGCGCCGGCATACCCGTCAGCGCCACGGCGTAATCCGCGAAGGTCACCGCGACCGCCGCGATGGCGCCCGTCGCGATCACCAGCAGCAGCGCCCAGCCGTAGAGGAAGGCCGGCAGCGGCCCCCACGCCTCCCGCAGGTAGACATAGCCGCCGCCCGCGCGGGGGCGGCGCCAGGCCAGCTCGCCGTAGCAGAACGCGCCCGCGAGCGCCACCAGCGCCCCCGCGCCCCAGGTTGCGAGGGCAAGTGAAGGCGACCCCACCCGTGCCGCCACTGCGGCCGGCGTCCGGAAGATGCCGCCGCCGATGATCCCGCCCACCACCGCCATCGTGGCGGAGAACAGTCCCAGCCGGCGAGCGTAGGTCGTCATCCCGCCTCGCAACTTGAGAGAGCCGGGGCGGCGCATGACCAAATCGGCCGATCCCGACCATGTTGTGCCGTTTGAGGTTAGCCCGCAACATCCAAGCGGCACGGCGGTTGCCTTTGCGTCCCTTGTGCCCCGCCTCTGTCTCCTGTGGACCACCCCTGCGCTCGTGATGCTCGCCGCCTGCGGCTTCGACCCGGGCGACGAGTCACCGATGTCGCCGCCCGCGGTGTACCGCGAGTGGTGGGCGAAGACCGAGGCGTGTTCGGGACTGAGCGGAGACTTCGATCGGGTGCAGTGGTCGGTGGTGCCGGGCGACGGGTTCAAGTGCTCCAGCGGAACCTGCGCCGGCCATTGGGAGCCGGACCACCACATCTACCTGTCCCAAGACTGGACGACCAACGAGATGGTGGTGCGCCACGAGATGCTGCACGACCTGCTGGGGCGGCCGGGGCATCCGGATCCACCGTTCGGGGATCCGTGCCCGTTGACATGGGCAACTTGGCAGGGCGACCGCGCGCCGCTGCTCGAGCCCCGGACCCGGGATCTCCCCGACTTCTGAGCCCGCGCTAGGCCCCGGCCCTCCTGGCCACGGCGAGCGGGTCCGCACCGCCGAGACAGCGCCGCACCTCCTCGACCAGCCGCTCCGCCGAGAACGGCTTGGTGAGCAGCCCGCACGGCGCGGCAATCCCCATCACTTCCAGCTCCGGCGCCGCGTATCCCGACATCAGCAGGACGGGCAGCTGCGGGTGCGAGCGCGCCAGCGCCTCCATGAGCTGCACCCCGTTGAGCCGGGGCATCACCACATCGGAGACGAGCACCGACACCCCGCCGGCGCGGACGATCTCGAGCGCCTGCGCGCCGTCGGCGGCCTCGCGCACGGCGAAGCCTTCCTCGAGCAGGGCGCGGGCGGCGAAGCGGCGGATGCTCGGTTCATCATCGACAACCAGGATCATTTCGGTCACTGTCCGGTTTCGGCGTCGTGGTCAGGGGTGCACGAAATCTCACCCCACACGGGCCATTGGGCCAGACGTGACCGCATCGCCCCGGGCGGACGAAGGCTGGTCCGCGCGGGGTCACTCCTCGCGCAGCACCACGGCGGGGTCCACCCGCGCGGCCCGCCAGGCCGGAATCAGATTGGCCGCGAGCGCGGTGAGCCCCAGCAGCACAGCCACCGCGATGAACGTGGTCGGATCGGTGGCGCCGACGCCGAACAGCTGGCTCTCGATGACGCGGCTCAAGCCGAATGCCGCTCCCACGCCGATCCCGATCCCAGTGAGCGCGAGGGACATGCCCTGGCGAAGCACCAGGCGGAGCACGTCCAGCCGGGCCGCGCCCAGGGCGATGCGCACGCCCAGCTCGCGTGAGCGCTGGGCCACCGAGTAGCTCATCAGGCCGTAGATCCCCACCGACG
Organism: Gemmatimonadales bacterium; assembly: GCA_050733015.1. Lineage (GTDB taxonomy): Bacteria > Gemmatimonadota > Gemmatimonadetes > Gemmatimonadales > GWC2-71-9 > CAVVWJ01. The sequence goes on along the minus strand of JBOHSB010000074.1, from coordinate 1,279 downwards.
CCAGCACCAGCGCGATCCCCGAGAACAGGCTCAGCAGCATCATGGACAGCCGCCGCTGGCCGACGGACCGGGAGATGAGCTCATCCATCGAGTGAATGCCCGAGAGGGGCTGCTCGGGATCCACCGACTGCACCGCGCGCCGCACCGGGTTGACGTACTGCTCGGGCCGGCCCGCGGTGCGGACCGCGAAGGTGAGGAACGGCAGCCCCGACTGGCGGTACGGCAGGTAGAGCTGCAGGCGATTCTCGGCGTCGAGTCCCTCCTGCTTGGTGTGCCCCACGACGCCGACCACCTCGATCCACTCGCGGGACGACGTATCGGTCGCGCCGGCCGGCGGGCCGAAGGTGAACCGCTTGCCGATCGGGTCGTCGTGCGGCCAGTAGCGGCGCACGAACTCCTCGTCGATGACGGCGACCTCGGGCGCGCCGGCCCGGTCCTGATCGGCGAGCAGCCGGCCTCGGCGAAGCGGAATGCCCAGCGTCGCGAAGTAGCCCGGACTCACGATCCGGATGTCCCCCCACGGTCCGGGCTGTTTGGGCGGCGTCTGGTAGCCCTCGATCTCGAAGCCGCCCGTGGCCCAGCCGCCGCCGAACGGCATCACCGAGGTGGCCCCCACCCCGCGCACGCCGGGTACGGCCGAGAGCGCCGGGATCACCTGGTCGAAGAACGCGATTTGTGCCGTGTCCGCCTTATAGCGCGCCGCCGGCAGAGACAGGTTGAAGGTGAGCAGGTGCTCGGGGTCGAACCCCGGGTCGACTCCCTGCAGCCGGGCGAAGCTCTTGATCAGCAGTCCGGCGCCGGTGAGCAGCGTGAGCGCCAGCGCCACCTCGGCGACGACCAGCAGGCGCCGAACGCCCTGCCCTCCCCGATCGCCGGCCGATCCGCGGCCGCCCTCCTTGAGCATGCCGTGCAGGTCGCTCGTGGCCGTGTGGATCGCGGGCGCCAGGCCGAACAGCAGGCCGGTCAGCAGCGATACCAGCAGCGTGAACAGCATCACCGGCCCATCCACCCCGATCTCGTCGGCCCGCGGCAGATTGGCCGGATTGAGGGCGATGATGGCGCGGACGCCCCAGAAGGCGAGGAGCAGGCCCACCACCCCGCCCATGAGCGCGAGCAGCACGCTCTCGGTGAGCAGCTGGCGGATGAGGCGGTCGCGGCTGGCGCCGAGCGCGGTGCGGACCGCGATCTCCTTGGAGCGCGCCGCGGCGCGCGCGAGCAGGAGGTTGGCCACGTTGGCGCAGGCGATGAGAAGCACGAAGCCGACCGCGCCCAGCAGGAC
>JBOHSB010000073.1:0-3512 GCA_050733015.1 Gemmatimonadales bacterium | reverse complement strand
TGGGGCGTGGAGGGCGTTAGGGCGAGGAGGCCGCTAGGGCGATAGGGCGTTAGGGCGATAGGGCGAAAGGGCGATAGGAACCGACCGTCGGACGGTCAAACGGTCGGTTGGCTCGGAAGCCAGCGTCCCGGGATCGGGGGCATTGGCGGCTAGCAGAAGAAGGGAGCGCGCGATGAAGGGAATCCAGCGATTGGCCCGCAGAGCGCCCGGTGGGTGGACGTGCCGCGGGCATCAGGAGGAGACCGCTGTCGGCGTCGCACGGCTCGTCGGAGCATCGGAGCAGTGTGAGGGTGGCTTATCCAAGAAGAGTCACGTACTGTTGCTCTGACCGTCTGACCGTCTGACCGTCTGACCGTCTGACCGTCTGACCGTCTGACCGTCTGACCGTCCTTATCGCCCGTTCGCCTTATCGCGCTATCGGCTTCCTCGCCCCTATCGGCCTTCCCTCGTGCGCCTCGCTCCCTTCACTCTCGTCTATGTCCTCGCCGCCTCGGCCGCCCCTGGGCTGCAGGGCCAGTCTCTCAGCCGGGATTGGCGCCCCGAAGATCGGACCGTCATCAGCGATTTCAGCCTGATCACCTCGATCGCCACCGCGATCGATCGGGTCTACGTGAGCTCCCCCAGGGCGGTGCTCATCTGGAATCCGCAATTCCACCAGTGGCAGGGCCCCTACGATCCGCCGGACCCATCCATTCTGGCCCGCGTATTCGGCGCGCTGGTGGATCCGCTCGACAACTCGCTCTGGCTCGCGCGCCCCGACGGCTGGATCCATTTCCAGCCCGAGCTTCGGCTGTGGGACCAAGGGCCCGTGCCGGACGGCGTGCAGACGATCGCCTTCGACGCCAACGATCCCACGCCGGGCCTGTTCCTGCGCACCGGCCGGGGCTGGCAACTGCTACCGCGCGGCGGCCTCACCCCTTCGCCGGGCCGCGCACCCGCGCGGCCGGTGACGCCGGCGCGGGTGGAGGACGTGCTGCGCAGCAACCCCACGCTGCAGGCCAACGCGTCGCAGATCCTGGTCGACCAGCGGCTCGGCGTGGTGCGCTTCACTGCGGCGGCGCGCTCGTTCGACAACCTCGGCTGGTATCTCGGGACCTCGGGGCTCGGGCTGCTGTTTCTCCAGGACGGGGCCGCACTGCCCGAGCGCCTGCCGTTCGGCCTTCGCTCGCCGGTGGTCGGCGCCCTGTTCGGCGCGCCCGACGGGATCTGGGCCGCGACCAGCCGCACCGCCCAGGCCGAGCCGGCGATCACCTTCGTCGATCGCGACCTCAAGGAATTTCGCACGCTGCAGGGCCCGGCTGCCTTCGGGTTGCCGTTCGCCGCCGTGCGGAAGCTGGTGGGGCAGGGCACCGCGCTCTGGGCCGCGACCGACCGCGGGCTCGCTCGCGTCGCGACCAGCGACGGCCGGGTGGATTTCCTGGATCCGGCGCGCGGTCTGCCGGACGCGCCGGTGTACGCGGTGGCGTCGCGGCAGGGCCGGATCACGGCGGGCACCCGCCGCGGACTGGTGCGCGTCAACGATTCGCTCCGGGTCGAGCGCGTTGCCCCGCGCTTCGCCGAGGCCGTGCTCGCGGTCTTCCCCGCGGGCGACTCGGTCTGGCTCGGAACCCAGCGCGGCCTGCTGCTCGCCCTGCCCGGCGGCCAGGACGTGGTGCGGCCGTCCACCCTGTCCTCCCCCTCGCTCCAGGCGCCGGTCGTGGCGCTGGGCTCGCTGGGGGACACGATCGTCGCGCTCACCCGCGACCAGATGCTCTGGCGCGATCCCCGCACCGAGGCGTGGACCCTCGGTCCCAATCTCAGCGCCTTACTGGGTGGCCTGGTGGCGTTCGTGGCGGACGGCCCGGGATTCTGGGTGGCGGGGCAGCAGGCCGTCGCCTTCACCCGCCTCGGCACGCCCCCCGTATTGCCGCTCCGGCAGGGCGACCTCCCCGGCGCCGCCAACGACGTTGCGGTGGACACCGACTACCTGTGGGTGGCCACCAACGCGGGTCTGGTGCGGTTCCGGCTCGACGCCGTCCGTCCGTGACCCCGCCGCGGCTCGGACCCGGACGCGAGTTCGACCGGGTGCGCCGCATCGCCGCCGCGCTCGGGCCGCGCGCCACCCGCCTCGATGATGACTGCGCCGTGCTCGCGCCCTCCGACAAGTGCCTGGTCGCGAGCACCGACGTCAGCGTGGAGGGCGTGCACTTCCGGCGCGATTGGCTCTCGCTGGAGGAGATCGGGTGGCGCGCGGCGGCCGCGGCCCTGTCCGATCTCGCCGCCGACGGGGCCGAGGCGGCCGGCCTCATGGTGGCGCTCACGGTGCCGGCCGAGGCCGAGGATGCCGACGTGGCATCGCTCATGACCGGCGCCGGCGCGGCTGCCGGCGAGGCGGGCGCCGCGGTGATCGGCGGCGATCTGTCGAGTGGGCCCAGCTGGAGCATCGCGGTCACCGTGCTCGGGTGGGCCGCGCAACCGGTCACCCGCGCGGGCGCGCGCCCGCGCGATGGTATCTGGGTAACAGGATCCCTGGGCGCCGCCCGCGCGGCGCTCGAAGCCTGGCGCCGGGGCGTGCCTCCGGATCCCGCGGCGCGCCAGGCGTTTGCGCACCCGGTCCCCAGGCTCGCGGCCGGCCGCTGGCTCGCGGGCCACGGCGCGCGCGCGATGATCGACCTGAGCGACGGACTCGGCGCCGACGCGGCGCATCTCGCGGCCGCGTCGGGTGTCGCCATCGCTCTCGAGCTCGATCGCGTGCCCGTCGCACCGCCCGCGTTGTCCGAGGCGCGCCGGCTCGGCCTCCCGGCGCAGCGATTCGCGGCCGAGAGCGGCGAGGAATACGAGCTGCTGGTCGCGCTGCCCGAAGGCTTCGGCCAGGACGACGCCCTCGCGCTGCGCGACGCGGTCGGTCTCACGCTCACCCGGGTCGGACGGGTGGCCCTCGGCGCCGGCATGCAGGCGGAGCTCGCGGGCGCCGCGGTCACGCTCGTCGGATACGACCACTTCGCGCGGTCGCCGAGCTGATGTGACGTCGTTGACGGCGGTCCCGGGGCGCGGCTAGGTTGCCCCGGTTTCCCTAACCCGAGTCACCATGAGCACGATCATCGAAGTCCACGCCCGCGAGATCCTGGACAGCCGCGGCAATCCCACCGTCGAGGCCGACGTCACCCTGTCGAGCGGGGCGCAGGGGCGCGCGGCCGTGCCCAGCGGCGCGTCCACCGGCGAGCACGAGGCGGTCGAGCTTCGGGACGGCGACGCACGGCGCTACGTCGGGAAGGGTGTGGTCGAGGCGGTGCGCAACGTGAACGAGGTGCTCGGGCCGCGGCTCGAGGGGATGGCGGCGGCGGACCAGATCGCGATCGATGCCGAGATGATGGACGCCGACGGCACGCCCAACAAGAGCAAGCTCGGCGCCAACGCGATCCTGAGCGTCTCGCTCGCCGTGGCTCGCGCGGCCGCGCAGGACTGCGGCCTGCCGCTGTACCGCTACCTGGGCGGGCCGATGGCGCGCGTGCTGCCGGTCCCGATGATGAACA
>JBOHSB010000072.1:0-2219 GCA_050733015.1 Gemmatimonadales bacterium | reverse complement strand
CACCCGGCACGATGACGGCGGGCACCGTGGCGAGCGAGGCCGCGCCCGGATGTAGCAGCCATGCGGCGCCGCCGGAGAGCACCATCAGCGCGATGCCGGCCGCGGCGAGCTCGGGAACGGTGAAGCTCCACCGCCGCCCCGACCGGCGGGTGATCGGCACGGCGGGCACACCGCTGCTCGGGGTGGTGGTGCCGATCCGTTCCGCGATTCCGGGCCAGAGATCGGCGGCGGGGTCGCGGTCGGTGAGGGCGCGCGCCCGGATGGCGACACGCTTCAGGTCGGCCAGCGCGGCAGTGCACTCGGCGCATTTCCGCAGGTGCGAGTCGAGCATGTCCCGTTCGCCGGCGTCGAGCTCGTCGTCGAGATAGTCGGAAAGCCGGTCGGTCCAGGGATCGTGCATCTCTTCCTCCTCAGCGATCGAGGTGGCGCCGAAGCGCCATCCGCGCGCGGTGCAGCTGCGATTTCGATGTTCCCGCCGCGAGTCCCAGCATCTCCGCGATCTCCTCGTGCCGGTACCCCTCGACATCGTGCAGCACGAAGATCTGGCGGGCGCCTTCGGGGAGCCGCTCGATGGCGGTCTCGAAGTCCATGGTCATCTCGACCTGGGCCCGGCGCGCCGGCACGGTCTCGAGCATCGCGTCGCCCTCATGGTACCGCTGGCGCCGGATGCCGAGGGTCTCGCGGCGGCCCAGGATCACGTTGATGGCGAGGCGGTGGAGCCAGGTGCCGAAGGCCGATTCGCCCCGGAAGGTTCCCAGCTTCTGCCACGCCCTGACGAAAATGTCCTGGGCCACTTCGTCAGTTTCCTGGTCGCTCATCATGCGGCGGACCAGGCTGTGAATCCGGCCCACGTGGGCCCGGTAGAGGCGCTCGAACGCACTGGCGTCTCCGCTGGCGGCCAGCGTGGCGTCTACCGCATCGGCATCCGACCGTCCGGTCTGCTCCTGGCGCAGCGTGGCGACTCCGGGGGCTGATGGTGTCATCGCGGGGAATTGGATGCCGCGATGGGGGGAAAGGTTGGAACGGGTTACGGGTCACGAGTCGAACGCTGTACCTTACTGGCGACTCGCCCACATCCCGACGGACCTTCGACCTTCGACCTCTGGCCCGTGACCTCTAGCCTTCGCCTCGCGTCTCCCATAACCGCCCCCACCGGTTCGGCCCTCTCGTGCAAGGGCTGGCACCAGGAGGCGGCGATGCGGATGCTCATGAACAACCTCGACCCGGCCGTGGCCGAGCGCCCCGAGGAGCTGATCGTATACGGTGGCGGCGGCAAGGCGGCCCGCAACTGGGACTGCTACGAGCGAATCGTCGAGACGCTCAAGCGGCTCGAGAACGACGAGACGCTGCTGGTGCAGAGCGGGAAGCCGGTCGGCGTGTTCCGGACCCACGACGAGGCGCCCCGGGTGCTGATCGCGAACGCGCACCTCGTACCCCGGTGGGCCACCTGGGACGAGTTCCGCCGGCTCGATGCGCTCGGCCTGACCATGTATGGACAGATGACCGCCGGGTCGTGGATCTACATCGGCACCCAGGGCATCCTGCAGGGAACCTACGAGACTTTCGCCGAATGCGCGCGGCAGCACTTCGGGGGCTCGCTGGAGGGACGGCTGGTCGTCACCGGCGGGCTCGGCGGGATGGGCGGCGCTCAGCCGCTGGCCGCAACGATGAACGGCGCCGCCTTCCTCGGCGTGGACGTGGACGAGTCGCGGATCGTGCGGCGGGTCGAGACCCGCTACTGCGACCGGATCGCGCACGACCTCGACAGCGCGCTCGCCATGGTCGAGGAAGCGCGGTCGCGGCGAGAGGCGCTCTCGGTGGGGCTGGTGGGGAACATCGCGGAGGTGCTGCCCGAGCTGGTGCGGCGAGGTGTGGTGCCCGACGTGCTCACCGACCAGACCTCGGCGCACGACCTCCGGGTCGGCTACATCCCGGCCGGTGTAACGCCCAAGGAGGCGGCGCGGCTCAGAGAGTCGGACGCCGCGGGGTACGAGGCGAGGGTGCTCGACTCGATGGTGACCCATGTGCAGGCCATGCTCGACCTGCAGCGGAAGGGCGCCGTCACCTTCGACTACGGGAACAACCTCCGCGGCCAGGTGGCCGATCATCGGGGAATGCCCCAGGCGTTCGAGATCCAGGGATTCGTGCCGGCGTTCATCCGCCCGCTCTTCTGCAAGGGAGCGGGGCCGTTCCGCTGGGCGGCGCTCTCCGGCGATCCC
>JBOHSB010000071.1:0-26165 GCA_050733015.1 Gemmatimonadales bacterium | reverse complement strand
GCGCTGGGTTACCCCCATCAGTAGCCCGGGTTCTGGGTCAGACCCGGCGCCACGTCGCGCTCGGCCTGGGGAATGGGGAACAGCGTCTGGGATTCGGGGATGCCGAGCACGGGGACGGCCTGGCCGGTGCGGACCAGGTCGGGCCAGCGGTCGCCCTCGAACGCGAGCTCGAGGCGCCGCTCGGTATCGATCTCGGCCAGCACCTCGGCCTGCGAGGTGACGTCCACGCCGAGCACGTGCGGGGCGAGCCCCGCGCGCACCCGGATCGGGTTGTAGGCGTCCACCGCGCCCGAGAGGTCGTTCTGCCGCGCGAGCCCCTCGGCCTTGATGAGGAGCACCTCGGCCAGCCGGATCACGTGGAGGTCCTCGGCGCCGGCGGTGGTGGGCCACTTGGTGCCCGACGGGGCGCCATCGTCGTCAAGCGTGATGTTCCAGGCCAGGCGCTCGTCGGCCGGATCGTAGGCGTCGATGATGCTCTGCGAGGGCGCGAGCACGCCGCCGCCGCCGTCGAGGGTCTCCGTGATGTAGTCGAACCCGAGCCAGTTGAACTGCACCGCCGTGAACGTCACCTTGAAGATGTCCTCCTCGGTATCCTGCCCTTCCGCGTCGAACAGATCGGAGTATGCCGGCGCCAGTGAATGGTTCGGGATCACCACGTCGGCGGCCGCCACCGCCGCGGCGTAGTCCTGCCGGTACAGCTGCACCCGTGCGGTCAGCGCGGCCACGGCGTCCAGGGTGGCCTGCGTGGTCGGCGCGGTCGCGGTGATCAGGGTGCCCGCCTCGCCCAGGTCGGCCAGGATCTGGGCGTACACATCGGCCACCGGGCTTCGGACCGCTGCGCCGGCCTCGTTCACATCCTGGACCGGCGTGAGACGGATGGGGACGTCGCTATACAGCTTGACCAGGTTGTGGTAGTGGAGGGCGCGAAGGAAGTGCGCCTCCCCCAGGATCTCGTTCTTCTCGGTGTCGTCGAGATCCGTCACGGCGGGCACCCGGTCGAGGATGATGTTGACCCGGTTGATCGCCTCGTAGATCCCATTCCAGATGCGCTGGGCGCTCGCGTTGTCGGCGCGGAGCTGGTTGGCGTCGGCGTCGTCGTAGGCCTGCGAGGTGCCGGTATTGTCCGCATTGTCGGCCGACAGGTCGCCCAACTCGACGAAGTCCTCGCCGTAGTAGCGACTGTCCTCGAGGGCGTTGTACGCGCCGACGAGGGCGGCCCGCGCGCCCTGGGCGTTGGTGATGGCGTCGGTATCCGGCAGCTGGTCCACCGGGTTCTGGTCGAGCATGGAGTTACAGCCCGCCAGCGACACCACCAGCGCGAAGGCGAGGGCGAAACGGATAGTCATCGCGAAGCTCCCGTGCGTGGTGGCGGCTACCAGGAGGCCTGGACGCCGAAGGTGAACGTGCGGGCCAGCGGGTAGGCGTAGAAGTCGGTGCCCAAACCGATGCTGGACACCGAGCCCAGGTCGGCGATGCCGGACGCGTTGTTGGCCGCGCCGTTGCTGTTCACGTCCGGCGAGTACCCTTTGTAGTCCGTGATGGTGAACAGGTTTCGCACCGAGCCGTAGAACCGCGCCGTGGCGAAGCCCAGCGACCCGGCCCACCGCTCGGGCAGGCGGTAGCCCAGGGTGAGGTCCTGCATCCGCCAGTAAGAGCCGTTCTCGAGGTAGCGGCTCGAGATCTCCACCGCCCCCGAAACGCCGTCGTAGCTGGCCCGCGGCTGGTCGGTCTGGTCACCCGGCTTGCGCCAGCGGCGGAGCACGTCGGTGAACTGGTTGTCCAGGTACCAGCCGCCCGCGTCGCTGAAGATCCGCATCGCGTTGAACACCTTGGCGCCGTGGCTGAACACCAGGAACCCGGTCAGGTCGAAGCCCTTGTAGGTCACCGTGCTGGTGAGCCCGCCCGAGTAGTCCGGGTGCGGGCTCCCGACGATGGTGCGGTCATCGGCCGTAATGGCGCCGTCGCCGTTCACATCCTCATAGATCGCGTCCCCCGTCGCGGGATCCACACCCTGGAAGTGGAGCGTGTAGAACGCGCCGATCGGCTGGCCCACCTCGACCCGGTTGATGTCGCGCTCGCCGCCGTTGAACGGCTGGCCGTTGAACAGGGCGGTCACCTTGTTGCGGTTGACGCCGAGGTTGAGCGTCGTCGTCCAACGGAACCCGTCGGCGCGGCGCGAGTCGATGTTCACCGTGGTGAGCGCCACCTCGACGCCCTTGTTCTGCACGTTGCCCACGTTGTCGAACACGCTGGTGAGGCCCGAGGTCCCCGAGATCGGCCGATCGAGCAGCAGATCGCTGGTCTTCTTGAGGTAATAGTCCGTGGTGAGGCTCACCCGGCCCCGGGCGAAGGTCATGTCCAGGCCCAGGTCGAACTGCCTGGTCGTCTCCCACTTGAGGTCGGGATTCGCCAGGTTGCTCGGCGCGATGCCGGGGGTGTCGCCGTAGTTGAAGCTTCCGAACAGACCCTGGAACGGGTAGTCGCTGATGGCCTGATTGCCGGTGAGCCCGTAGCTCGCGCGCAGCTTGAAGTAGTCGAAGAACTTGCCCTTCATGAACGGCTCCTCGCTCAGCAGCCAGCTGCCCGACACCGCCGGGAAGGTGCCCCAGCGGTTGTTGGGGCCGAACCGGCTGGAGCCGTCGGTGCGGAGGCTCACGCCCACGCCGTATTTCCGGTCCAGGGTGTACTCGCCCCGGGCGAAGAACGACGCCAGGTTGCTCTTCGAGTTGGTGGCCTGGCCGAGGATCAACACCGCGGCGTTGCTCACCTGGGTGAAGTGATCGTTGCTGAAGCCTTCGCCGCGGATGAAGTTGAACTCGCTGCGGTTGAACTCCACGCTGCCACCCCCGGTCAGGGTGAGGTCGGACCGGTCGCCCAGGTTGGGCGAGAGGGTGGCGAAGTTGTCGATCACGTAGCGATTGGCCTGGGTGTAACCGCTCTTGGCCACGCCGTTCGCACTCGAGGCGTACGTCCCCGTCACCAGGCGGGACTCGAACTGGTCCTCGCGTACGTTCACGGCGTCGATCCCGAACCGGCTGGTGAACAGCAGCCGGTCGGTGACCCGGAGCCGCCCCTCGAAGTTGCCGATCAGGCTGTTGGTGCGGGCCCGGACGTCGTTGAGGGTGGCCAGGGCCACCGGGTTGAAGTACTCGAGGTCGGGCGGTCCCGTGAAGGCGCCGGTGGAGTCCCGGATGGGAATCAGCGGCGAATCGCCCACGGCATCCGTGATGATCCCCTTGTCACTGCCGTCGTTCTCCACTCGATCGTCGTGGTCGCTCGAGAACGCCAGCGACGTGCTGAACGAGAGCCGGCTCACCGGGTTGAAGTCGAGATTGAGCCGGCCGCCGGCCCGGCGGTACCCCGAGTGAATCACGATCCCGTTCTGGTCGAACCAGGTGCCGCTGAGGCGGTAGCGCAGGCGCTCGTCGCCGCCGCGCACCGACAACTCGGCGTTGCTCACCGGCGCCGACCGGAGCACCCCATCCTGCCAGTCGGCGTTGGCCTGATCGTCCACCCCGGCGACCCCGTAGAGGTCCGCGCCGTACCCGTCGTTCACCGCGCTCTCGTTGAAGTACTCCAGATACTGCTGCGAATTGAGCAGTGGCAGCCGGCGAGCCGCGGACTGGGTGCCGACGTAGCTGTTGAAGTTCACCGTCGTGCGCCCGGCCAGGCCGCGCTTGGTGGTGATGAGCACCACGCCGTTGGAACCCCGCGAGCCGTAGATCGCGCTGGCCGCGGCGTCCTTCAGCACGTCGATCGACTCGACGTCGTCGAGGCTGAGGCTACTGATCGCGGCGATGCCCTGGCCACCGAGCCCGAGCTGGCTCAGGTCCCCGGCGATCATCGGCACCCCGTCCACCACGTACAGCGGATCGTTGCTGGCCGAGATCGAGGCCAGGCCGCGCACCCGGACCGAGATGGCGTTCCCCGGGTTGCCCGCGTTCTGGATCACCTGGACGCCCGGCGCCTTGCCCTGGAGCGCCCCGTCCACGCTCGCGATCGGCTGCCCCACCAGGTCCGCCGCGCCCACCGACGCGACCGACGTGCTGAGCTCCGCCCGGGTCCGGGTGCCGTAGCCCACCGCCACCACTTCCTCGAGCGTGGCCACGCCCGGCACCAGCACGAAGTCGGCGGTGGCCTCCTCGCCGGCCGCGACCGTCAGCTCCTGCTCGGCCGGCGCGTACCCGATCAGCTGCACCCGCACCCGCACCGTGCCCGGCGCGATGCCCGCCAGCGTGTACTGCCCTCCCTGATTGGTCTCGGCGCGCGCCGTGCCGCCGACCGCCGTCACGAGCGCGCCCTGGAGCGGCCCCTGCGTCGCGGAATCGGTCACCGTACCGCGCATGGCCCCGGTCTGGGCCTCGAGGGCGGGGCTCGTCAGGCAGAGGACGAACAGGACGGCCACCGCAGCGGACAGGACGGTTCGATATCGATTCATCGCCTTCTCCCCAGGGTTTGAGACTGTGGTGCTACCGCGCGGGCATGGTGGCGCGGCCGTTCGCGGGATCGTAGACGCTGCCCGAGGGCAGCAGGTGGACGCGGAGGTCGGTGGCGCCCAGGAGCGGCGCGCCGGGCGGCGTGACGTGCGCGTGCCGCGCGTCGTACACCACGACGTCACTCTCGCCGAGCACGTGCCACCGGCCGTCGGGCGAGACCTCGATCGCCGTGCTCTCGTCGATCCCCACGCCGACCAGCCGGGGGCGCTCGAGCACGGCGCTCAGGAGCCGGTTGTGGCGCTCGCGCCTGATGAAGTGCTGGTCCACGATGGCGCCGTGCAGGAAGCCGAGGCCGGGCCTGACCTCGATCCGGTGGCGCTCGATCGCGGGATACTCGTCGCCGTAGTAGCCGGTGGAGTCGCCGGGCGGGGTCTGATCGCCGGTGATCATCGAGTCGGACATGATCGCGGCGCCCGCCGAGGTGCCGCCGACGACCGCGCCGTCCTGGTAGCGGCCCTGGATCGCGCGGATGGAGGCGGTACCCGCGATGACGCCCGTGAGCCGCGCCTGGTCGCCGCCGCAGAACCAGATGCCCGTAGCCGAGTCGAGCCGGTGCACGAACTCGGGCGCGTCGGCCTGGGCCCGGTCCACCAGGTACACGAAGGCGTGGGCCCCGAGGCTGTCCAGCTCGGCCGCGGTCTCTGCGCCCGAGGCGGCCGCCTCCTCGCTCGCCATCGGAACCACCGCAACCCGCGCCCCGCCCGATCCGCGGGCCAGCTCGACGAACCGGCGCATCATGGTCTCCGAACGCTCGCCGCCGCCCACGATCATGAGCGAGCCTTTCGGCGTGACCGGCGCCGGCGGGATCGATGCTCCGGGGGCGCCCGTCAGCAGGACCAGGACGGCGAGGCTCGCCACGCGGCGAGCCGGGAACGGCACGGAGTTGGTGGACGCCATGAGGGATCCGGAACGGGAAGTCAGAACGATGCGCGTGGCCGGCCGCCGTTCTCCGCCCAGCCGAGACGGCGGGAGATGCGCAGCGCGGCATCGCGAAGTGGCGGGACCAGCCGCCGGATCCGCGAGGCGGTGAAGCGGGTCGCCGGCCCGCCGAGCGAGATGGCGGCGACCACCCGGCCATCGTGACGGCGCACCGGCGCGCCGAGGGCCACGTAGCCTTCCTCCAGCTCGTTGATGGCGATCGAATAGCCCTGCCGGCTGACCCGCGCGAGCTCGGCCGCGAGACGTGGCGCGGACCGGATCGTGGCGGGCGTGAGCCCCGGCAGGCGGCCGCCGGCCTCCTGGGCCAGGCGACGGGCGATACCCGGCTCGTCCTCCTGGGCCGCGGCGAGCAGCACCTTGCCGGTAGAGGCGGCGTGCGCGGGCCAGCGGGTGCCCGCGGCCGGCGAGGTGCCGATCAGGTGGCCGCCGAGCACTTCGTCGAGGATCAGCGTCATCGCGCCGGCGAGGATTTCCACGCTCGACGTCTCTCCGGTGTCGCGGGTGAGGGCCTCGAGCTCCGGCCGGGCGGCCGAGAGGATGGTGTTGGCTCGCTGAGCCCGGGCGCCGAGCTCGATGGCGCCCGGGCCGAGGCGGTAGGTGCCGGCGGGGTCGATCCGGGTCACCAGCTCGGCCTGCTCGAGCGCGCCGAGCAGCCGGAAGGCCGTGGGCTTGCTGAGGGAGAGCTCCCGCGACAGCTCCGCCAGCGACCATTCGGCGCGAGTGTCGGAGAAGGCGTGGATGATGCGCAAGGCCCGGACCACCGACTGGGTACCGGTGGAGGTGCGCGAACTCTCGTTTGTGGAATGGCGTTTCACGATTTACCCAATGTCCGGTCCCACGGGTGGGCTGTCAAGCCGGCCGCTGGCCGCGCGTCCGCGCCACGACGAGCGTCCTAGCTGTGGCCTGCCCCGGTGCAGGTGGCGTCCCGGTCGTCCGCGTTCGCGTTCAAGGGGAAGAACCAGGACATCCGCCAGGTCGGCGAGCAGCTCAATGTCGCCACGGTGATGGACGGCAGCGTGGGGAAGGCCGGAAGCCGGATCCGGATCACGGCCCAGCTGATCAACGTCGCGGACGGATACCACCTCTGGTCCGAGCGCTACGATCGCGAGCTCGAGGACGTCTTCGCGGTGCCGGACGAGATCTCCGCGAGCATCGTGCGGGCGCTTCGCGGCGTGCTGACCGAGGACGAGCGCCGGGGCATCGGGGAGCCCCGGACGGACAACGTCGAGGCCTACGACTACTACCTGCGCGGGCGGCAGGTCTTTCCTCAGTTCCGCGAGAAGGGCCTCCAGTTCGCGCGGCGGATGTTCGCCCGCGCACCCGGGATTCGAGCGGCTGATGGGCGCGATGCGGCTCGGGCCACTCGAGCGCGATCACGAGCTTCTCTAGCCGTCCCCGTCCGCCAACCGTATGTTGGTGGTCTCTCCCTCCATAGAGCTGTGATGCCTGGTCTGCTCGACCGCCTCCAGACCGCGCTCGCCGGCCGCTATCGCCTCGAGCGCGAGGTGGGCCGAGGAGGCATGGCCACGGTCCATCTGGCCCAGGATCTCAAGCACCGCCGTCCCGTGGCGGTGAAGGTCCTCCACCCCGAGTTGGCCGCGAACGTCGGCGCCGATCGCTTTCTCCGTGAGATCGAGATCGCCGCCGCCCTCAACCATCCCCACATCCTGACGCTGATCGACTCGGGCAGCGGCGACGGGCTGCTCTACTACGTCATGCCGTTCGTGGAAGGCGAGTCGTTGCGCGGGCGCCTCGCGCGGGAAGGGCGCCTTCCGGTCGCGGACGCGCTCGACCTCACCCGAAAGGTGGCCGGTGCACTGGCCTACGCGCACGCGCGGGGTGTGGTCCACCGAGACGTGAAGCCCGAAAACGTCATGCTGCACGAGGGCGAGCCGATGGTGACCGATTTCGGCATCGCCAAGGCGGTGAGCGGCGGCAGCGAGTCGTTGACCCAGACCGGCATGTCGCTTGGAACGCCGTCCTATATGAGCCCGGAGCAGGCCTCGGGTGAGCACGAGATCGACGGCCGGAGCGACATCTATTCGCTGGGCTGCATGCTGCACGAGATGCTGACGGGCACCCCGCCGTTCACCGGGCCCTCGGTCCAGGCTGTCATCGTGAAACGGTTCACCGAGCCGGTGCCGCGCGTGCGGTCACAGCGTCCCGACGTGCCAGAGGAGGTAGAGCGGGCCCTGCTGCGCGCGCTCGCGCGGTCGCCTGGCGACCGCTTCCCGGTTGCCGCCGATTTCTCGCAGGCGCTGTCGGCGATCGCGACCCGCACGCCGCCGGACGGCGCCCCGACGGTCGTGACGGCGACCCATCGGGTGGTCCATTCGATCGCCGTGCTGCCGTTCGCCGACATGAGCGCCGCCAAGGATCAGGATTACTTCTGCGAGGGGATCGCAGAGGAGATCATCAATGCCCTGACCAAGCTGGACGCGCTGCAGGTGGCGTCGCGCTCCTCGGCATTCGCGTTCAAGGGCAAGAACCAGGACATCCGCCAGGTCGGGGAGCAGCTCAGCGTGGCCACGGTGATGGAAGGCAGCGTCCGGAAGGCCGGCAACCGGATTCGGATCACCGCCCAGCTCATCAAGGTGGCCGACGGCTACCATCTCTGGTCCGAGCGGTACGACCGGGATCTCGAGGACGTCTTCGCCGTCCAGGACGAGATCGCGGCCAACATCGTGCGTGCGCTGCGGGTGGTGCTGACCGAGGAGCAGCGGCGGGCCATCGAGCGGCCGCACACCGGCAACGTCGAGGCCTACGAGTTCTACCTCCGCGGGCGGCAGTTCTTCTACCAGTTCCGCGAGAAGGGCCTCCAGTTCGCCCGGCGCATGTTCAGCCGGGCCATCGAGATCGATCCCAGCTACGCCCGCGCGTATGCCGGCATCGCCGACTGCAGCTCGCAGCTTTACAAGTACTGGGACGCGAGCACCGCCAACTTGGAGCAGGCCGACTCCGCCAGCCGCAAGGCGCTCGAGCTCGCCCCGGACCTGGCGGAAGCGCACGCCGCGCGCGGATTCGCGATGACGCTCGGGGGGAATCACGACGAGGCCAACCGGGAGTTCGAAACCGCCATCCGGCTCGACCCGAAGCTGTACGAGGGCTACCTGTACTATGCCAACGGCCGGTTCGCCGAAGGCAAGCTGGCGGAGGCGGCCAGGCTCTTCGAGCTGGCCTCGGCCGTTCGGACTGAGGATTATCAGTCCCCCGCTCTGGCGGGACTGTGTTATGCCGGGCTGGGCCGCGCCGACGAGGCACGGGCGGCCTTCGAGCGGGCCGCGCGCACCGCCGAACGGCACCTCGAGCTCAACCCCGACGATCCTCGCGCGCACTATCTGGGCGCCATCGCCTGGTGTCGTCTCGGAGAGGTGGCCAGGGGCCTGGAGTGGGGGGACCGGGCGCTCGCCCTCGACCCGGACGATGCCGGCGTCCTCTACAATGTGGCGTGCCTCAACGCCGTCGGGGAGAGGCCCGAGCGTGCGCTGGATCTGTTGGAGCACGCGGTGCAGAACGGCTTCGGCCACAAGGAATGGATCGAGCACGACCCTGATCTCGATTCGCTGCGCGGTACCGTCCGCTATCAAGCCCTGCTGAACCGCCTGTAGCTTTCCGCCGGCCCGGCTGGGCTCCGGCGCGACCCCCTTCGTTGCCGACACCGAGGACCGGATCCGGCGCCGGAATCGGTCCCAGGCCGAACCCGGCGGCTTGTCCAAAACCCGCCCCGCGGTTATGCTTACGGGCTTATGTTCGACGAGCTGTCCCAAAAACTCAACGCCACGCTCCAGAAGCTCACTGGGCGCGGTGTCCTGACGGAAGATGCGGTCAAGGAGGGGCTCCGGGAGATTCGCCGGATCCTGCTCGAGGCCGACGTCAGCTTCGATCTCACCCGCGAGTTCCTCGAGCGGGTGCAGGCCAAGGCGGTCGGGGTCACCGCGCTCAAGGACGTCCGGGCGGGACACCAGCTGGTCAAGATCGTCTACGACGAGCTGGTGGCGCTGCTGGGTGAGAAACAGGCGCCGCTGGTCCACGCCACCGTGCCGCCGACGGTCATCTTGCTCGTCGGGCTGCAGGGCTCGGGCAAGACCACCACGGCCGGCAAGCTGGCGCGGCGGCTCAAGCTGGAGCAGAAGGCGCCATTCCTGGTCGCGGCCGACGTGTACCGTCCGGCGGCCATCGATCAGCTGCTCACGCTGTCGAAGCAGGTCGAGGTCGGCGCCTACGGCGATCCGTCGTCCAGGGACGTCGTCGGCATCGTCAAGCGGGGCATCGTCGAGGCGGGCAAGGCGCGGGCGCGGACGGTGCTGGTGGACACCGCGGGCCGGCTGCAGATCGACGCCGAGATGATGGACGAGCTCCGGAAGCTCAAGGCCGCCGTCTCGCCGCACGAGATCCTGCTGGTGGCCGACGGGATGACCGGTCAGGACGCGGTCCGCATCGCGCAGGGGTTCCACGATGCGCTGGGCGTCACCGGCGTCATCCTCACCAAGATGGACGGCGACGCGCGGGGTGGCGCCGCGCTTTCCATCTATGGCGTGACCAAGGCGCCGATCAAGTTCATCGGTGTGGGCGAGAAGCTGGACGCGCTCGAGCCGTTCCACCCCGACCGGCTCGCGGGGCGGATCCTCCAGCAGGGCGACATCCTCTCGCTGGTCGAGAAGGCCCAGGGCGCGGTCGACGAGAAGGAAGCCGAGCGGCTGGCGAAGAAGGTCACCTCGAAGAAGGGGATGGACCTCGAGGACTTCCTCAACGCCATGCGCCAGATGCAGAAGATGGGGCCGCTCAAGGGCGTGCTGGGCATGCTGCCGGGGATCAACCCGGCCATGCTGCAGGCGGCCAAGCTCGACGACAAGAAGCTCAAGCACGTGGAAGCCATCGTGCTCTCGATGACGCCCAAGGAGCGGTCCAACCCCGACGTCATCAACGGGCGGCGGCGGCTCCGGATCGCCAAGGGCAGCGGGCGCACGGTGCAGGAAGTGAACACGCTGCTGTCGCAGTTCAAGCAGATGCAGAAGGTCATGAAGAGCGTGGGAAAGACCGGGGGGATGGGCATGAAGCTCCCCTTTGGGCGTGGACCTTTCCCCGGTTAACCCGCACCCCAGGAACGGACATGGCAACTCGAATCCGGCTGCGTCGCGTCGGCCGCAAAAAGGTTCCGCTGTACCGCATCGTCATCGCCGACCAGGAGTCGCCGCGCGACGGGCGGTTCATCGAGATCATCGGCACGTACAACCCCAAGGGCGCGACGATCGCCGACAAGGTCACCGTCGACGCCGACAAGGCGCGGCAGTGGATCGCACAGGGCGCGACGCCGTCGGACACGGTGCAGTCGCTGCTCAAGCAGGCCGGGGTGTTCAAGGCCGCCGCGGTCTGATGGCCGCCGACGCCCACCAGCTGGTGGTGGGCCGGCTGAGGAAGCCGCACGGATTGAAGGGCGACCTCACGCTGTTCCCGCTCACCGACGATCCCGACACGGTATTCGCCCCGGGGCGGTCGGTGTGGCTGGTGGGGCTGGACGGCGGGACGGTGGCGGGACCGCTCACCATCGAGCGGAGCCGGGCGTACCACCGGGAGTGGCTGATCAAGTTCGCCGGCGCCGACGGCCGCGAGGCGATCGATCCGTGGCGGGGGCTCTTCCTCGCCGCGCCGGCCGACGAGCTGGCGCCGCCCAAGGACGACGAGGTCTACCTCCACGAGCTGGACGGCTTCGCGGTGCGGCTGCCGGACGAGACCCCGCTGGGGCTCGTGAGCTCGGTGTACGAGCTGCCGTCGGGGCTCATGATCGAAGTGCAGGGACCCAAGCGCGAGTTCCTGCTGCCGTACAAGAAGGAGTTCGTGCAGGCGGTGGATCGGGCGGGGCGGCGGTTGGTGGTGACGCCGCCTGATGGACTAGTGGAGTAGGGTGGTCGGGCGGGCAGACGGTCGGACGGTCAGACGGTCAGGAGATGAACGGTCAGGGAGCGGCGGGAATGATGCTGTCATCCCGAAAGAGTCGGAGGTGGGGTGTCTGACCGTCCGACCGTCCGACCGTCCGACCGTCTCCTGACGATCGACGTCGTCACCCTGTTCCCCGAGGTCGTCGCCCCGTTCACGGCGACCAGCATTCCGGGCCGGGCAGCGGCCGCCGGACTGGTGACGTTCAACCTGGTCCAGCTCCGCGACTTCACCCACGACCGGCACGCCACGGTCGACGATTACGCGTACGGCGGCGGCGCGGGGATGGTGCTCAAGCCGGAGCCCTTCTTCGAGGCGGTGGAGAGCCTCGGAGCCGTCGAGGCGGTGGTGCTGCTCTCGGCGCGCGGCCGCCGCTTCCAGCACGACGACGCGGTGCGGTTCGCGATCGGCCGGCGCCTCACGCTGCTGTGCGGCCACTACAAGGACGTGGACCAGCGGGTGGCGGACAAGCTGGCCACCGAGGAGCTCTCGGTCGGCGATTTCGTCCTGTCGGGCGGGGAGCCGGCGGCGATCTGCGTTCTCGACGCGGTGGTGCGGCTCCTCCCCGGCGCGCTAGGCGATCACGAAAGCGCCAGCGGCGACTCGCACTACGACGGGCTCCTGAGCCCGCCGAGCTATACCCGGCCCCCGGAGTATCGCGGGCTGGAAGTGCCCGAGGTGCTCCGCTCGGGCGACCACGCGCGGATCGAGGCGTGGCGGCAGGAGGAGGCGGAGCGGCTGACGCGGGAGCGGCGGCAGGACCTGTGGGAGCGGTATCTTGGAGGTCGTGAGTCGTGAGCGGGTGGGCGTGGCCCCGACGCTCGGCATTCCCGACCCATGACGCACGACTGACGGCTGACGACTTACGACGGAGGTTCCGACAATGGAGCGACTGGCAGAAGTGGCCCGTGAGGGCTTGCGCACGGACATTCCTGCATTCGATCCGGGAGACACCGTCCGGGTCATGGTCCGGGTCCGCGAGGGCGACAAGGAACGGCTGCAGGCGTTCGAGGGGCTGGTGATCGCCAAGCGGGGCGGCGGCATCAGCGAGAACTTCACCGTCCGGAAGGTCTCGGCCGGCGTCGGGGTCGAGCGTCTCTTTCCGATGCACAGCCCGACCATCGCGTCGGTCGAGCTGATCCGGCGGGGCCGCGTGCGCCGCGCCAAGCTGTACTACCTGCGCGCGCTGAGCGGCAAGGCCGCGCGCATCCGGGAGAAGCGCGAGGGCTGAGCCGATGCCTCCCCGTCCCTCGCTCCAACGGGAACGGGCGGCCTGGGCCGTCGAGGCACTCCTCGTCGGCGTCGATGAAGCGGGCCGCGGCCCACTGGCAGGACCGGTGGTTGCCGCGGCCGTCGTGTTTCCCGCCGAGTGCCGCGCCGTCCGCGGCCTCCGCGACAGCAAGATCCTGCCGGCGCGGGTGCGCCTGGTGCTCGCCGAGCGGATCCGGGCCCGCGCCCTGGGCTACGGGGTGGGCGCCGCCTCCTCCCATGAGATCGACCGGCTCAACATCCGGGTCGCCACGGCGCTCGCGATGCACCGCGCCATCGCGGCCCTGGTGCGTCGCCCGCCGCTCGCCGAGCGCTCGTACCGCATCCTGATCGACGGCCTGCCGCTGCCCGAGGTGGGCTACCCGCACGACGCCTTGGTGGATGGCGATGCGCGCTGCCAGTCCATCGCCGCCGCCGCGGTCATCGCCAAGACGGTGCGCGACCGGCTAATGGGGCGACTGGCCACGCGCCACCCCGGCTACGGGTGGGAGACCAACATGGGCTACGGCACTGAAGAACATCACGAGGGGCTCAAGCAGCACGGGCCCTCGTGCCACCACCGCTTCACCTTCGCACCGCTGGCCCAACTCACGCTCTTCTGATGCTTCCGGAAGCGGTGTCGCATCCTGACACCCGAAGCCGGCTTCCGCGACAGCACCCGGCCGAAATCTGACGTCATTCTCCCGTGCCGACGCCGGTCGAGGTCAAGGGCTTCTATCGTGGCGCGGGCGCAACATCATTCGGCTCCTCGCCCTGCAGCACGTTGCATGGTGGCGCGTCGGGCCCGGGGGTCGTAATATGGCGTGCGCGCTCGGCTGGCCGCCCGGCGCGCTCCACAATCGTTTGCCTTGCCCTTCCGCAGGTTCCACCAGGAGGTTTTCGCATGCCTCGCTTCCGTCGGCTCGGAGCCGGAATGCTGGCAGTCGCAGCGCTGGCCGTCTCCGCCTGCCAGGACGATTCCACCCCGACCTCTCCCGATGCCGGACTGACCTCGGCTCGAGTGCAGCCCAAGCAGGGTCCCGCGCTTCCCTCGGCCGCGGAGTTCGCTCGCCAGGTGCCAGGCTTCGGCGGCTTCTTCCTCGGCAAGGACGGCGCGCCCAGCGTATATCTCACCCGCGGATCGAGCCGCGCGCCGGCCGAACGGCTGCTGGCGGGGTATCTAGGCGCCCGCGGACTCTCGGCCGCCGCAGTGCGCGTGCTCGAAGGCCGCTATGGGTGGGCCCAGCTCCAGCGCTGGCAGGACGTCGCGAGCTCCGAGGCGCTCGCCGTTCCCGGTGCGGTGTTCGTGGACAACGACGAGACCTCGAATCGGGTCGTGATCGGGGTCGAGCATCTGAGCGCGATGGCACAGGTCAAGGTCGCGGCGGCGCGACTCGGCATTCCCGACGCGGCCCTGATCGTTCAGCGGGCGGAGCCGATTCACCAGGTGGCCACCCTGCAGAACGTGGTGGACCGGCCGGTCCGTGCCGGCGTGCAGATCAACTTCCCCGGTTTCCTCTGCTCGGTGGGCTTCAACGCCACCTCGGGCACCCAGAAGTCCTTCATTACCGCGTCGCACTGCACCACGAAACAGGGCGGCGTGGAGAGCACGCCCTACTGGCAGCCGCTGCAGTCGGTGAATGGCACCCAGATCGCCACGGAGGTGGCCGATCCGGTCTATGTCAGGAAGGGCGCCGGCTGCCCCAAGGGCAAGAAGTGCCGCGTCAGCGACTCCTCGCGGGCCGCGTACATCAACGGCGCCAATCAGGCGCTGGGCTTGATCGCCCGCACCAGCGGGGCGAACAACGGCAGCTTGGACATCGTCGGCTCGTTCAGCATCACCTCCGACGACTGCACCGGGACGCTGGGAGGCTGCCTCACGGTCGGCGCCACGGTCGGCAAGGTCGGCCGTACCACCGGATGGACGTCGGGGGCGATCACCAATACCTGCGTGAACACCGGGGTCTCGGGCACCAACATCGTCCAGCTGTGCCAGACCTTTGTGTCGGCGGGTGTCGGCGGCGGCGACAGCGGCTCCGACGTCTTCCAGGTGACGGGCGGCACCAACGTGAAGCTCGCGGGCATCCTCTGGGGCGGCAACTCGGGCGGCACGCAGTTCGTGTTCAGCCCGCTCGCCAACGTCCGGACCGATCTGGGGCCGTTGACGACGCACTGAGTCCCAGGCCCACGACTGCCGGCTGGATCTGACCGAAGGGACACCGGCTCGCGCTCATCGCGAGCCGGTGCCTCTCGTTTTTCGCGGCCGAGGCGCGGGTTGCGCAGACGAGCACGCGGCATCCATCATGATCCCTTCCGTTCCATTTCGCCGCCGCGATCCGCTCCACCGTTGGAGGGCGCCTGGCCCCGACCGATCCCATCCCATCAAGGGCCGCCCGCCTCCGCACGCTGCTGGCCCTCGATCGCAACACGCTCGCGGTCGTCGCCGCCATGTTCCTCATGGCGCTGGGCGAGAACCTGTGGCGCCGGTTCCTGCCCAAGTACCTCGAGTCCCTCGGGGCGCCGATCGTCGCCATCGGGGCCTACGGCAGCACCGAGGATGCGCTCGACGGGCTGTACCAGTATCCCGGCGGCTGGGCCAGCGACCGCTACGGCCGGCGCCACGCGCTGCTGCTGTTCGTGTCGCTCGCGGCCGCGGGCTACGTCATCATCGCCGCGGCGCCAGCGTGGCCGGTCGTGTTCGTGGGCCTCCTCTTCATCATGTGTTGGACCAGCATGGCGAGCCCGACCCTGTTCGCCGTGGTGGGCGACGCGCTGCCGCCCGGGCAGCGCTCGGTGGGGTTCTCGGTCCAGTCCATTCTCCCCCGCTTGCCGATTCTGGTGGCCCCCACGCTGGGCGGGCTGCTCGTCGCCGCGATCGGGGTCCGGGCCGGCGTGCGCGCCGGGCTCATGGTCTCGGTAGTGCTGGCCCTCATGACCCTTCTGGTCGTGCGGCGAATGCGGCTCGACCGGCCTGCCGCGCACGCCCCGGCCGACATGCGGGGCGTGTGGCGCTCGCTGCCCGGGCCGCTTCGCCGGCTGCTGGTCTCCGACATCTGCATCCGCACCTGTGACGCGATGGTGGACGTCTTCCTGGTGCTGTATGCGGTGAACGTCGTGCGCATCAGCGCGCCGGCGTTCGGCGGGCTCATCGGCGTGCAGACGGCGACGGTGATCCTGTGCTCGCTGCCCGCGGCCCGCCTGGCCGACCGGGTGGGGCGGAAGCCGTTCGTCATCGCGACCTTCGTCGCCTTCGCCGCGTTTCCACTGGCCGTCGTGTCGGCGCGGTCGCTCGCCGGGCTCGTCGCCGCATTCGCGGTCGGCGGGCTGCGCGAGATCGGCGAGCCGGCCCGGAAGGCGCTGATCCTCGATCTGGTCCGGCCCGACCTCCGGGCGCGCGGCGTGGGGCTGTATTACTTCCTCCGGAGCCTCGCCATCGCCCCGGCGGCCACCGTGGGTGGGCTCTTGTGGAAGGTGTCGCCGACGATGCCCTTTCTCCTGGCCGGCGCGTTCGGGTTGGCGGGCGTGCTGCTCTTCACGCTGACGGTGGACGAACGCCACGCGGGCTGAGGCTCGACCCGGGTAAGTTTCGCGCATGCTCCCCGCCGCTCTCCGCATCGCTCTCGGCGCGCTTGTCGTCGTGGCCTCCCCGCTCGCGGGGCAGACCAACCTCGAGCGCGTGGTCAACGGCGGCTATACCCCCTCGCACGACTACGACCTGATCCATCAGCGCATCGAGGTCCGGAACTTCGACTGGGACTCGATCTCGTTCGACGCCCGCGTGGCGACGACTCTCGTGTCGCTCCGGCCGGCTCTCGACTCGGTCGTGCTCGACATGGGCCGCTCGCTCCGGGTCCGGAGCGTCACCCCGGCGCGGAGCTTCGCCCGTCCGGGCGATTCGCTGGTCGTGCGCCTGGTGCGGCCCGCCGGGTTCGGCGATACCGTGCGGTTCACGGTGGACTACCACGGCGCCATCCGGCAGGGCGAGGGCCTCTACTTCTTCAAGGACGACGGCCGCCCGCACCGGCCGCGGCAGGTCTACAGCGGTGGAGGCACCGACGGCAATCCGCGCTGGCTGCCGACCTGGGGCGGCCCGGCGGACAAGGAGACCTGGGAGCTCGCGGCGACGGTACCCGCCGGGCTCACCGTCGTCTCCAACGGCCGCCGCGTGAGCGACCGGCCGGCGCCGGGCGGCATGCACACGGTCACCTGGCGGCAGGAGAAGCCGGCCTCGACCTACCTCATCTCGCTTGCGGCGGCGCCGTTCGCGAAGGTCTCGGATCGCTGGCGCGGCATTCCGGTGGAGTACTACGTCTACCGCGAGGACAGCGCGCTCGCCCGCCCCCTCTTCGGCACCACTCCCGATATGATGGAGGTCTACAGCCGGCTCACCGGCGTGCCCTACCCCTGGTCCAAGTACGCCCAGGTCACCGCCGCCGACTTCATCGGCGGGATGGAGAACGTGAGCGCGACGACCCTGGTGGACTGGCTGCCGGACGCGCGCGCCTACCGCGACCGTCCCTGGTACCGGCAGTCGCTCATCCCGCACGAGCTGGCCCACCAGTGGTTCGGCGACCTGGTGACGGCGGAGGACTGGGGCAACTACTGGCTCAACGAGGGCATGGCGGAATTCATGCCGGGCCAGTACTGGGGTGCGAAGCACGGCGCTCACGCGGAGCAGGACTATTACCAGGCCGAGTATCACCAGTTCCTGGAGATTGACGCGCGGCGGCGGATGTCGCTCGCCACCTACAGCTCCAACAACGTCTATCCCAAGGGCGCGCTCGTGCTCGAGATGCTCAAGACCCAGCTCGGGTCCGAGCCGTTCTGGGCCTCGATCCACCGCTACCTCACCCGCCACGCCTACGGCGCCGCCACCAGCGACGACCTGCGCCAAGCCGTGCTCGAAGCCACCGGCCAGAATCTCGGCTGGTTCTGGTCGCAGTGGATCTACTCGGCGGGGTATCCCCAGTTCGCGGTGACGTCCGCCTATGACTCCGGGGCGCGGGCGCTGACGCTCACGGTCCGCCAGACCCAGGTGGACACGGCCACGGCCGACAGCACCGGCCTTCGCTTCGGGGTGCCGCTCGCGTTCCAGGCGCCGATCGCGATCCGCGTCGGCACGGCGGCGGGGGACATCGTGCGCCGTGTGACGATCGACCGCCGCGAGCAGGCCTTGCGGATCGACAGCCTCCCGGGGGCGCCGACCATGGTGGCCTTCGACGACGAGAATGCGGTGGTGAAGACCCTGGAGTTCGAGCAGCCCACGCCGTGGCTGGCCGCGCTGCTGGCGCGGCACCCGCATCTCTGGCAGCGCGCCTGGGCCGTGCAGCAGCTCGCCCGGCGAATCACGGATCCGGCCGCCGCGTCGGCGCTCGCCGCGGCGGCACGGGACGCCGACTACTTTCTCACCCGGGCGCAGGCCGCCGACGCGCTGGCGGGCTTCTCCGCGGCCGTGGCGCTGCCGGCGCTCGGGGCGGCGGCGCGCGACACCTCCGCGCAGGTGCGCGAGTCGGCGGTCGCGTCGCTCGGCCGGGTAGGCGGCGACGGCGCGCTCGCCATCGTGCGGCAAGCGTGGCGGGCCGACTCGAGCGACCAGGTGCGGGCGGCCGCGCTAGTGGCGCTCGCGCGGCTGGGCGCCCCGGACGCGCGGGCGGCCGTCTTGGAAGGGCTGGGCACGCCCTCCTACCGCGACGCGATCCAGAACGCGGCGATCACGCTGGCGGTCCAGCACCCCGATCCGGAGCTGGTCGCGGCGCTGGGACGGGTCATCGGGGGCCAGTCGCTTCCCGCCACGGCGCTGGCGGCCCTCGCCTCGCGCGGGGACACGGTCGCGCGCGGCCTGATTCGTAGCGCGCTCGACGACGAGCGCCCCTGGGTACGCGAGTGGGCCCTGGGGGCCGTCGAGCAGCAGCTCGATCCGGGCCCGGCACTCGAGCTGCTGCGCGAGGCACAGCCGTCGCTCACGCGAGCCGAGGCGCGCAGCGCGGTCGCGCAGGCGATCGGCCGACTGGAGCGCCCCCAGAGCTGATTCCCCGCGAGAAGGGAGGTCATGGTGGAGTATCCATCCGGCTGGACCTGCGAGCTGATCGTCGTGAAGCTTGAGCTCTACCTGAGCGACACGCTGGCCCGCGTCGAGTTGCTGGCCGTGGCCGAGCACCTGGAGGCGTGCCCCGAATGCGCCCAACACCTGATGCTCCAATCAGTGGCGGTGAAGGGGCGGGGCCGTGGCTGAGCACATCGCCGCCTTCGCGGGAAGCCTGAGGCGCGGATCGTAGAACCGGGCGCTGATTCGTGCGGCCGCCGAGCTGGCGCCCGCGGGGATGACCATCGAGCCGATCGAGATCGGCGGGCTCCCGTTTTACGACGCCGACGTGGAGTCGGAGGGCGATCCACCGGCCGTGGCCGAGTTCAAGGCGGCGCTGTTCCGAGCCGACGGCCTCCTCATCGCCACGCCGGAGCACAACGCCGGGCTCCCGGGCGTGTTGACCAACGCCATCGACTGGGCGTCGCGCCTCCCGGGGCGGTCGCCGCTGGTGGGCAAGCCGGTGGCCATCATGGGCGCCTCGCCGAGTCAGCTCGGAACCGCCCGGGCGCAGCTCCACCTGCGGCAGGTGCTGGCGCATACCCACGCCCGGGTCCTGCCGCCCCCCGAGCTGCTGGTGGCATCCGCCCACCAGCGGTTCGACGCCGAGCTGCGCCTCGTCGACGAGAGGACGCGCCGGGTGCTGGGCGATCTGCTGAAGCGATTCGCTCGGTGGATCGCACGGGAGCGTGCGGCGGCGGGCGCTGAACGGGCGGGCAATCCCGTATGAGCTCCGGGGCTCGGACCTGCTCCACTCGGGGCCAGCAGGCGAGGCTCAGGAGCGCGGCGGGCTGGGCCGCCTCGGTCTCAGGCTGAGCGGGCCCGGCGAAAGGCGCTGAGAATTTCTGGCCGCCACCAGGCCGCGGCGGCCGTCGGCTCGACCTCACCGCGGTCGTGCGCGTCAACGATGCCGACGATCTCCGCGTCGATCGGGATGGCATCGCCGCGGAGCCCTCCCGGACCGCTCCCATCCCGCCGCTCCCGGTGGCAGCGCACGGCGGGCCGCACGTCCCACCCGATCCCGTCCGCAAGCTCCTCCTCGGGAAGCTCGTGCAGGTAGCCGCCCAGCCGCGCCCTCGCGCGGCCGTCTCCGTCGAACCCCAGCTCCCGCGCCAGGGCGGCCGCGCCCTCCGCCACGCGCTCCGCGTGTGACAGCGCCGCCGGGTCCAGCACGCCGAGGAGCTCGGCGCGGGCGCGCACGCCGGCGGGGTACTCGCCGGCCAGAATCGGGTCGGGCGACGTGCCCGGGGGCTTGAGTCGGTCGAGCGCCCGGGCCGCAGTGGCCATGATCGGCCGCGCCTCGTCCCCCCGCCCCAGCAGCGCCAGCACGACGGCGAGCTCTCGCGAGGCCTCGACCTCGGTGAGTGCACAGTGCTCCGCGGCGGCCACCTCGATGGCGAGCTGCAACCTGCCCTCCGCGCGGCGGAGCTGCCCCTCGTGACGGAGCACGGTTCCGAGCACCCGGTAGGCGTCCGCCAGCTCGCGCGGTGCGTGGGTCTCCTCGAACAGGTTCGCCGCGGTCTCGGCGGCGACGCGGGCCTCGCGGGTGCGTCCCAGCGCTAGCAGCGCCTCGGCGCGGTTGAGCGTGGTGAGGCCGCGCAGGTGGATGTCGTCCACCTTTTGGAGCGCCAGGAGGCAGCAGCGGAGGTAGCCGTCTGCGTCCTCGAAGCGGCGCAGGTCGAGGCTGATGGCGCTGAGATTGTGATAGGCGACTGCGCACCCGTGCTCGTTGCCGGCCGCTAGGAAGCTGGTGAGCGAGCGGGAATACCGCTCGAGGGCGCCGGCGTGGTCGCCACGGAGGCTGGCCACCGTGCCGAGGTTCTGCTCCACGCGACCGCACAGATCTGGATCGCTGGCGAGCGCTTCGGCCTGCAGGAAGAAGTCATGAGCTGCGTCGAAGTCTTCCTCGATCAGCTCGAACCCGCCGAAGGTGTTGGTTGCCTCCGCGACCAGACCGGACAGGGCCGCCCCGCGCGCGATGGCCTCGCTTTGGCGGCAGAGGGCGCGGGCCACGTCGGGTTGCCGGCTGCGGTGGCGAACAACCGACAGCCGCCGCAGTCCTTCCGCCATGACCGCCGCATCGCCGGCGACCTCTCCGGCGCGGATGGCCGCCTCATACGCGGCCGCGGTCTCGTCGAGAAGGCCTTTCCGATCGTACTCGCGTGCAACCTGGAGCAACCGCTCCGGCGAAGAAGTGCGTGAGACCGGCGCGGGATCCCCGCCGGTCTCGATGGTCCCGACCGGGCTTACCACGCCACCGCGTACCGGGAGAAGTGCTCGAGGCTGCCGGTGATGCGCCGGTGGACCAGGTCATCCACCGACAGCACGTAGGAGAGGATCTGGAGCAGGTCCGTCGTGTAAGCGATCCGCTTGGGCAGCAGGCTGCCCAGCAGAGGGCAGTTCGCGTAGCTCAGCGTGAGCTGCGCCGGATGGCCCTGGGCGAACTGGAGGCCTTCGGGGTACAGCTGCACCGAGTTCACCGAACCCACCGGTGCCTCGCCCGAGATCACCACCGGAGCCGAGAGCGCACCTGCCGGGACGGTGAGCGTGTGGGGCCCGATGACGAGCGTGCCGCCCGCGGGTCCGATCGTCTGCTGGCCTGAGGCGTACGGGAGTGGAGTGCAGGCGAGCAGGCCGCTACCGATCGAAGTGCCGAGCAGACCGCTTCCGGCGAGCTGCGCGGCGTTGCCGCCCTCGGCGGGGCCGGTCGGACCATCCTCCCCGCTGCAGCTCGCGAGTCCGAGCGCGGCGACGAGAACGATGGCGGAGAGGAACGAAAGGCGTTTCATGGCTGCGCTCCGGAACGAGGTGGCGGTCGTGCGCCGGTACCGCGGCCAGCCTTCTGGCCGCCGACCCCCGACGCTCTGACCGAACCTCCGGCCGAACAACGGGCGGTGGACGCGGAACTCCGAGCCTGCGGGCCGCCACATCGGCAAGCGGCATACCCGGATCGGGCGTGTGGGAGTGCGATTTTCAGACTGGGAGATGCTGCGGGACTGCGTTGCAATGCCGCGACTTAGGCCCAGTGTTCGAGTCTTTCGAGGCGCTCGATTCTGGACACCCGGCTTGCACCTAGGGAAGATCGCGCCAACCCTTGCATCGTTGGCGCTCCCGGATCGCGCAAGGCGTGCAGAACGCGGTGCAACAATCAGCGAGGCTCGCGGGCGAGCCAGCCGATCACGGGAGCGATGTCGGCCACCGCGGCGGAGGGATCGGCGACGCGCGGGAGGGAGAGCACTTCGTCCAGCCCGCTCAGCCTGGCGATGGCGGCGGCGTTGGTTCCCGTGCTCGCGTCCGGGGTCTCCGGCGTCGTGAGCACGACACCGGCGAGGTTCAGGCCCGCGAGCTCGAGCGCGCTGAGGGTGAGCTGCGTGTGATTGATCGTGCCCAGCCGGTCCATGGCCACGACCAACGCGCTGGCCCCGAGCGCGCGGGCCAGGTCCACCATGGTCCACTCCCAGGTGATCGGCGAGAGCAGACCGCCTGCCCCTTCCACCAGCAGTAGCTCCGCACCGTCGCTCAACCTGTCGATCTCGAGCACCAGCCCGTCGAGGTCGATCGGCTCCCCCTCGCGCTCCGCGGCGATGGCCGGCGCCACGGGCGCCGCGAACCGGAACAGCGCCGCCCGCGGCTCGGCCTGGCCCGTGGCGGCGGCGAGCAGCGCGCCGTCTTCCAGGTGCGAGCCGTCGCCCTCGCAGCCGGTCTCCACCGGCTTCACCGCGACGACCCGTCGGCCGGCCGCGACCAAGGCGTGGGACAACGCGCGCCCGACCCAGGTCTTCCCGACGCCCGTATCCGTGCCGGTGATGAGCAGCGAGATCATGCGCACGCCTCCGGGATTGCCACGCGGAGCGCGGCCGCGATCCGGTCGAGCTCCGCGCCGGTGATGGTGAGCGGCGGCATCACCACCACCACATCGCCCAGCGGCCGGAGAAACACGCCCTGGCGTCCCGCCGCGCGGCACACGCGCATCCCCCGCCGCTCGGCGGCGGGGAACGGCGCGCGCGTCGCGCGGTCCGCCACCAGCTCGATCCCGGCCGCCAACCCATACTGTCGAATCTCCCCCACCGCGGCCAGCCCCGCGAGCGAGCCCAGCGCCTCGCGCAACCGCCCGACCGTCGCGGGCAGCCGCTCGAGGATGGCCTCGCGCTCGAAGACGTCGAGCGTGGCGTGCGCGGCGGCGGCGGCGAGCTGATTTCCGGTGTAGGTATGCCCATGAAAGAACGTGCGGCCCTCGGCGGGGGGCCCGAGGAACGCGTCGAAGATGCGCTCGGTGGCGAGCGTCGCGGCCATCGGGAGGTAGCCGCCCGTCAGCCCCTTGGCGAGACACAGGAGATCAGGCGCCACGCCCTCGCGGTCCGCGGCGAACATCCGTCCCGAGCGGCCGAACCCCGTGGCCACCTCGTCGAGGATGAGCAGCGTGCCGGTCTCGCGGGTCACCTCCCGCACCCGCCGCACGAACCCCTCGGGCTGGACGATCATACCGGCGGCGGCCTGGACCCCCGGCTCCAGCACCACTGCCGCCAGCCGCTCCGCATTGGCGCGCACCAGGCGCTCCAGCTCGGCGATGCACCACTCGCCGTAGCTCGTGGCATCGTGCCCCGGCGGTGGCCGGTAGGCATACGGCGAGGGCGCCTGGATGGTGGGGAAGAGCAGGGGGCGGTAGCGCTGGTGGAACAGGTCGATCCCGCCGAGCGAGACCGAGCCGATCGTGTCGCCGTGGTAGGCGTTGCCGAGCGTGAGGAACGCGGTCCGGGCACGGCCGCGCCCGGCGTGGGCCTGCTGCCAGTACTGGTACGCCATCTTCGCCGCGACTTCGACGGCGGTCGAGCCGTCGTCGGAGAAGAAGACCCGGGTGAGTCCCGCCGGCGCGAGCCCGACCAGCCGCCGGGCGAGCGTGACCGCCGGGGCGCTCGCGTTGCCGAGAAACGTCGAATGGGCAATGCGCTCGAGCTGCGCCCGGATGGCTGCATCGATCTCCGGGCGCCGGTGGCCGAACAGGCTGCACCACAGGGAGGCGACCCCGTCCAGGTACCGCGACCCGTCCGCATCCACCAGGTAGTGGCCCTCGCCGGCGACGATCATGAGAGGATCGTCGGTCCGGTAGACGCTGTGCGGCGTGAACGGGTGCCACACGTGCGCCTCGTCCCAGGCGACCAGCTCCGCGCGTGTCGGCTCGCGGCCCAGGCCGCTCAACGGGACGCGGCCCGGCTGCGCGGGCCCTCCGCGTCCACCACCGCGTTCGCCGCCTCGGCGACCCGGCGGCCGAGCTGGGTGCCGGCCGAGTTGTCGAAGGGAAAGTGCACGCCGGCCCAGACCCGCGAGTCGGTGGCTTCGGCGGCCAGGCTGTCGAGCGCGTCGCGCTCGTCGGGGATCAGGTGTCCGAGCACGGCCGCGCCGGTGGCGAACAGCGTGGCGTGCGCGGAGGGGTAGGAGGGGAAATCGGGCAGCGGGACCGACATGTCGATCCGCGGGTCCACCTGCGAGGGCCGAGGATACCAGTAGGTGAGCTTGGCGTCCCAGCACGCGATCGTGGCGTCGGACAGGGCCATGTTGAGATACATGACCGCCCGCGCCGCCTCGACTTCCGGCAACCGGCGGCGGAGGACGATCCCGCCCGCGATCTCGCTCCAGAGCGTAGCGGCGTTGCGGGCCCACTTCCAGGTGGCGCGGGTCTGCTCGCGGGTTCGGAGTCCGGTGGCTGAGCGCACCACGGCGAGGCTGGCGCGAAACCCGGGCGAGTCGCGCTCGGGCGGCGGCGGCGGACGGAACTGATCCCGCCGCGCGAGGAACCACGGCTTGAGCCCGAGCGAGATGGCCAGCGCGGGGCTGGCCGCCTCGCCCCGCCAGCGGAACGGACCGGTGGGAACTTTGCCGCGCCAGGGTGGCACCCGGAGCTCCGCGGCCGCGTCCTTCACCCACCGGGTCGCGGCCCGTTCGCCCGCGCGCTGGCCCGCCCGAAGCCCGGCCGCCGAGAGGCCGCTCTCCTTGAGCCGCGCAGCCTCCGAGCCGCGCCGGCGCACGATCCACGCGCTGTCCCTGGGAAACACGGTCCGCAGCACGGCGGCCGCGGCCGTGATCGCCGCGACTTCCGCCTCGCGGGGCTCCCCGGTGGCCCGCAACGCATCGTACTGCGCCCCGGCCACCAGGGCGTAGATCCGCGTGTTGTTGTTGCCGTCGTAGAAGGTGGGCCGCGCGGGCCGGCTCCCGCGTGCGGTTATCGTCCGCTCCACCAGCGCCCGCGCCGCGACGTTCCAGCGGAGCACGGGGCCCGCGTGCGCGAACGCGGAGTCGGCCGGTAGCGTGTCGGTGGCTGGTGCAGCGGGCGCCTGCTGGGCGCCGGTCGCCGGCGGCGCTCCGAGCGCTACCACGGCTCCCGCAAGGAGCCCGACGAGGGTGGGCGCGATGCGCGTCGTGCCCACCCTCGGCTCCGATCTCACCCTAGGCTTCGACCAGCTCCGCAACCTGGAACCCCGCGTCGGCGATCATCCGGAGATCCGCCTCATATCCCTGGCCGGGGGTCGTGAGATAGCCGTTGCAGAAGAGCGAATTGGCCGGGTACAACGCCAGCGCCTGGAGCTGCCGGAGGTTGACCTCGCGTCCCCCCGCCACCCGGATGTCACGCGTGGGGTTGACGAACCGCATCATCGCCAGCGCGCGCAGGCACTCATGGGGTGTGAGCCGAGGCTGCTGGCCCAGCGGGGTGCCGGGGCGCGGGTCGAGGAAGTTGACCGGGATGGATTCGACCTCGAGCGCCCGGAGCTCGAGGGCGAGCGCGACCCGGTCTTCCTCGGTCTCGCCCAGGCCCATGATGCCGCCGCAGCAGGCCTCCATCCCGGCGGCGCGGGCCCGCTCGACCGTCCGCACCCGGTCGTCGTATCCGTGCGTCGTGCAGACCTCGGGAAAGAACCGGCGCGACGCCTCGAGATTGTGGTTGAAACGGTCCACGCCCGCCGCCGCGAGCTGCTCCGCCTGCCCCTCGCGCAGCAGCCCCAGCGAGGTGCAGATCCGGATGTTCACCTCGGCCTTGATGCGCCGGACCGCCTCGCACACCAGGTCCAGCTCGCGCTGGGACGGCCCGCGGGTGCTCGTCACCATGCAGTACTTGACCGCGCCCATCCGGGCCGCTTCGCGCGCGCCCTCGACCAGCTCCGCGACGCTCTGCATCTGGTAACGGGGGGCCTCGGTGTGGAACGCCACCGACTGGCTGCAGAAGGCGCAGTTCTCGGGGCACAACCCGCTCTTCGCGTTCCGCAGCACGTGAATCCGGACGTCCCGTCCGTGGTGGCGCTCGCGGAGGCGGAACGACGCGTGGAGCAGCGGCAACAGATCGTTGTCGGAAGCGCGGAGCACGGTCAGCGCCTCGTCGGCGGTGACCTCGTGTCCGGCGAGGGTCCGGTCGGCGAGGGAGTTCCAGTCCATGCGGGGTCTTTCAGCGGGGGTTGGTGATGACCCTCATCCCGAGC
>JBOHSB010000070.1:0-2558 GCA_050733015.1 Gemmatimonadales bacterium | reverse complement strand
GTCCAAGATCGTGAGCATCGGCGAGACCATCGAGGCGGTGGTGCTCAAGGTGGACGAGGCGGAGGAGAAGATCTCGCTCGGCATGAAGCAGACCGAGCAGGATCCCTGGATGGTGCTGCCGCTCAAGTACCCGGTGGGCACCCGCATCCAGGGGAAGGTCCGGAACCTCACCAGCTTCGGCGCGTTCGTCGAGATCGAGCCGGGGATCGACGGCCTGATCCATATCTCCGACATGTCGTGGACCAAGCGGGTCCAACACCCGTCCGAGGTGGTCAAGAAGGGCGACGGGGTGGACGTCGTGATCCTCAACATCGACGCCGAGAACAAGCGGATCAGCCTCGGGCTCAAGCAGGCCGAAGAGGATCCCTGGCTCCGGATCGGTGAGACCTATCCGATCGGCCTCGAGCTCCGCGGCCGCGCGGTGCGCCTGATGGACAAGGGCGTGGTCGTGGACCTGGGCAACGACATCGAGGGCTTCGTCCCGATGTCGCAGCTTGGCGTGGCCAACATCGAGAACCCGGGCGACGCGGTGAAGGAAGGGCAGGCGCTTGACCTCAAGGTGCTCGAGGTAGATCCGATCCATCACCGGATCGTGCTGGCGGTCGTCGGGTATCCCGACGAGCCGATCATTCCGCCGGTCAAGCCGGTGTACGAGGAAACCAAAGCGGAGTAGGTCGCCGCTCGGCGATGCGACGAACGGGTCCCGACGGGGCCCGTTCGTGTGTTCGGCCCAGCCGTCGCGGTCCTGGAGGACCTGATGCGGACACCCGTCACGGACTCGCTGCCCTCATTGACGATTCCCGCGGCCGCCCAGCCGCGCCCGGGCGTACCGTTCGACCCCGACGCCGCTACCGCCGCCTACCTCGCCACCGTCCCCGCGGACGTGCAGGAGCGGTCGCACGCCTACACCAACGGCGGCTACTGGCTGCAGCTGTGGGGATTCCTGCTGGGCAGCGCCATCCTGCTGCTGCTGCTGCACACCGGGTGGTCGCGGCGCATCCGGGATTGGGCCGAGCGGCGGAGCCGCCGCGGCGCGGTGCGCACGTTCCTCTACTACGTGGTGTTCACGCTGGCGGTCACCGTGCTCGGCTTTCCGCTCACGGTGTATGCGGGCTTCATTCGCGAGCACGCGTACGGCATGGCCACTCAGGGGCTCGGCGGATGGCTCCGGGACCAGGCGGTCGGTCTGGGCGTTTCGATCGTGCTTGGCGGAGGTGCCGTGACGGCGTTGTACGGCGTCCTGAGGCGCTACCCCCGAGCCTGGCCGGCGATCGGCTCGATCGTCGCCGTGGCGTTCCTGGTATTCGCCTCGGTCATCGCCCCCGTATTCCTCGAGCCGCTGTTCAACCGGTTCACCCCGCTCACCGACGCCCGGATCCGCGATCCGATCCTGCGCCTGGCGCACGCCAACGGCATCGCGGTGGACCGGGTGTACGTCCAGGACGCCTCGCGGCAGACGACCCGTATCAGTGCCCATGTGTCGGGCCTGCTGGGCACGCAGCGGATCGTCCTGAACGACAATCTGCTTCGGCGCGCCACCCTGCCGGAGATCGAAGCCGTGATGGGCCACGAGATGGGCCACTATGTGCTCGGCCACCTCTACCAGTTCCTCGTCTTCTTCACCCTGGTCATCCTGGCGGGCTTCGCCATCCTGCGCATCGCCTTCGCCCGGGCCTCCGAGCGGTGGGGCGCCCGATGGGGCATTCGCGCCATCGATGACCCGGCGGGGCTCCCGCTGCTCACGCTGATTCTGTCGGTCTACCTCGCGGCCCTCACGCCCGTGCTCAACGGTTACGTGCGCGCCGCCGAGTCGGCGGCCGACGCCTTCGGCCTCAACGCGGCGCGGCAGCCGGACGGGTTCGCGCAGATCGCGCTCAAGCTCGCCGAATACCGCAAGCTCGATCCGGGACCCCTGGAGGAGCTCATGTTGTTCGACCATCCCAGCGGCCGGACGCGCATCCGCATGGCGATGCAGTGGAAAGCGGCCATGCTCGACTCCCTCCCGCGGAGCAGTGGACCGTGACGGGAGGGGGTCGGTGCCAGCGGCTGGCGGACGGATGAACCTGGCCGTGACGCCGCTCCGCCGGCCCTCCCGTCTGCCTCGCTGCAGGCTATCTTCTCCCGCCATGCCCGACCCGCGACAGCTCCTCGATCAGCTGCACCACCGCCAATCGCTCGCCGAACAGGGCGGGGGACCCGCGCGCGTCGCCCAGCAGCACAAGAAGGGGAAGCTCACGGCGCGCGAGCGGCTCGACCTGCTGCTGGACGAGGGCAGCTTCGTCGAGCTCGACCGGTTCGTCACCCACCGCTCCACCGACTTCGGGCTGGACCAGCAGGTCTACCCGGGCGATGGGGTGGTGACCGGGTGGGGCCGGATCGACGGGCGCCTGGTGTACGTCTTCTCCCAGGACTTCACGGTCTTCGGCGGGTCCTTGTCGGAGGCGCACGCGGAGAAGATCTGCAAGGTGATGGACCTGGCGCTCCGGAACGGGGCCCCCGTGATCGGGCTCAACGATTCCGGCGGCGCCCGGATCCAGGAGGGCGTCGCGTCGCTGGGC
>JBOHSB010000069.1:0-16227 GCA_050733015.1 Gemmatimonadales bacterium | reverse complement strand
GCCCCCTTCGACTGCTTCCCCCACCGGGCGCTTCGACTGATTCGCCGAGGTGACGAGCATCCAGTAGGCCCGGATGGTGTCCCCGGCCTGCCGGGGAGCGCCGCTCCCCAACGCGGCGGCGACCCGGACGACCGGCTCGACGCCGAGGGTCGCGAGCTCGACGGCCAGCGCGGCGGCCCGCGAGAAGTGCCGGTGGGCGTACTGCAGCCGGCTCCGCAGCAGGTACACCAGCCGCTCGGCTCGGATCTGCTCGGACGTGCCGCCGCCCCGGTGGTACGCCCGCGCAGTCGCGAGATAGTAGCCGTGCCAGCCCGCCTGCCGGGCGCGCAGCGAGAAGTCGAGGTCCTCCAGGTAGACGAAGTAGCGTTCGTCGAACCCGCCGAGCGACTCGAACAGCTCGCGCCGGACCAGGTAGAACGCGCCGATGACGTGATCGACGCGACGACTGTCCCGGTGATCCCACTCGCGCATGACGAAGCTGGGGAAGCTACCGGGCAGCAGCCGGTCCACCCCGGCTGACGCGGCGACCAGCTGCCCGGGCGTGGGGAAGCGCGCGCAGCTGCGCGCGACCCCGCCCTGCTCGTCCACCAGCTGGATACCGCATACGCCGACGTCGGCGCCGGCCTCACTCTCGAGGAAGGTCAGCGGCGCCGCGAGCGAATCGGGTTCGAGCCGAGTGTCGGGATTCAGAAACAGGATGTACGGACTCGGTCCGCCACGCGCGCCCTGATTGCAGGCCGCGGCGAATCCGCGATTCGTCGGGTTGATGACCACGTGGAGCGGGAGATCGCCCGGGTCGAGTCCGACCGCCGAGCCGTCGGACGAGGCGTTGTCCACCACGACCACGCGGCCCAGCGCCACCCGGGAGCGGTCCGTGGCCGCCAGCGATGCCAGGCACGCCGCCAGCTGCTTCCCGGAGTTCCAGTTCACGCATACGACGTCGAGACCGATCATGCGACCGCGACGGCCGGCGGGGCGAGCGCGCGTGGGGACGGCAGCTCCCGCTCGAGCCGCCGGTGATTGATCAAGGCGATGGGCAGGAAGATGACCCACATCAGGTCGTACTTCTCGAGGTAGGGATTGGTCGCGTTGCCGACCAGGAAACAGGTGAGGCCCACCAGAACCGCCAGCATGTAGCTGGCCCGGGGACCGCCGTCCTGAATCACGCCGACACCCTCGGCGTAGATCCAGACCACGGCGCTCGAGTAGGCCACGAAGCCGACCAGGCCGGTGTGGAACAGCAGGGCCGCATAGGACAGCTCATAGGCCCAGGGCATTTCGACCGATCGAACCGATCCCGCCGCGCTCGCCCCGTGCCCGGCGCCGAGCAACGGCGCGTTGCCCCATTCGGTCATCAGTGCAACCAGCTGATTGCTCCGGGCGGTGGCGCTCACGTCGCGTCCGAAGTCGAACCCCTGGAGGAACATCCGCCACACCGTCAGGAGGCTGAAGCCGTAGACCGCCTGGAGATAGAGGATGAGGGCCAGCGACGCGACCGCGGCGCCCGCCAGGGTCCCCAGCATGACCCGTCGGCTCGACCGTCGCTCTGCGGACGGAAGCAGCTGGCGGAAGGCCAGCGTCAGAAGCGGCGACACCGAGACCACCAGCAGGAGCGCTCGACGGCCGCTCATCAGCACTACGGCTCCGCCGGCGATCAGCGCGGTCCACAGCCAGAATCGCGACGCCGGCGCCGAGGCCTGATCGGACCAGGTCATGAGGACGGCGATGAGGAACGGCACCAGGAACAGCAGCGAGGACAAGTTGTAGAGATTGAGCTCGATGTACCCGTGGTAGAGTCCGATCAGCTGGCCCAGGTCGAGCGGAAGATAGAGGAACGAGGGCAGCAGGCCCACCACGTGGAGGATGTAGCTCACGCAGTAGGCGGCGATGGCCAGCGTGGCCACGACCATGGTTCGGGCGAGGCCCACCAGCACGAGCCATCGCGCGGCGCCGGCGACGAGGATGGTGTAGACCAGCGGCCACACCACGTACACCGTGCCGACCCGGATGGCCCCGGGCGCGTCGCCCAGCAAGCCGCGGATCATGAACACCAGGCCGACGCACATCAGGAATATGGTCCACAGGAGCACGGCTGGGTGGAGCCGGAGCCGGCCGGTGGTGAGCGCGCCAGCCACCACCAGGGCCACCGTCAGCACGAGGATCGGGGCCTTCAGCACCTGGTACGAGGTTGGGACGAACAGCATCAGGAAGAAGAGCAGGTACGCGATCCACGCGCCCGTCCCGACCCGACGCGCGGCGCTCATGGGGGCGGCGTCACTCGCCTGCGCGCGAGCGGATCGGGTAGGCGTCGCCCTTGCGGATCCGCCGCTCGATCCGGTGCAGCAGGCTCTTCTGGTAGACGTGCCGGAGGATGGCGCGCAGCGCCGCCAGCGGATTCCCGCGCGCGGCCCCGCTGTGCGCGCCCATCTTCCGGTAAGGGGCGACGTATCCCTGATCGAGCTGTCGCGTCTTGGGCGGGAGCATCGCGGCTTCTTCCACCTGATGGTCCAGCTGATACAGCACCGTCGGCCGCACGAATCCCTGGGCGACGTGCGACTCGACCTCGGCCCGCGTGATGAAGCCCTTGTCCACCGCCTCGATCAGGTCCCGCATCCAGAGATAGCCGAGCCGGTTGTCGCGTGAGATCCACGGCTGGGTGTGCATGTCGGTGTAGTGCAGCAGCGCCGTCTCGCCCTCCATGAACCGCTCCAGCGAGTTCCACCGCGGGTCGATGGCCGCGTGCACCTGGCGCGCGACGGCCATCTGATACATCAGCGTCTCGTAGGTGAGCTCGTTCCGGTCGAGCGCCGCCACGATGTCGGGGAGGTTCCAGCGGAGCTCCTCGCAGTTGAGCAGCATCACGCTGAACTGCGGCTTGCGGCCTCCATCGGCCTCCCGGGCCGCCAGCAGGTCCGCTCCGTCGAACGGCAGCGTCCACAGCGAGCGGATGTCCTGGAATACCTGCATGTCGGAATCGACGTAGATCGCGCGGCCCCGAAAGCCGGCCAGCTGCGGGATGTAGAATCGCTGGAAGGAGAACGGCGTGCGCGGCCGGTTCCGCACCTCGCGCGGCGTGGGAAACTCCACCTGCGCGTGATGCAGGGGAAACACCTCCACGCTCAGGCTGGCATGCTTGCGGATGGAGAACTCCAGCACCTTCACCGCCAGCATCTGCGCCTCCTGGCTCCCGACGTACACCCGGACCGGCGCCTGCAGGTCGAGCGGGGCGAAATCCACTCCGGTGCTCATGATGGTCCTCGCAAACCCTTTGAACTGGAGATCGAAGTCCTGCCGGCCGTTGGCGAGCAGGGTCACGTCCTTGAGGTCGTCGAACGCCGAGCTGTAGCTCGCCCCGCCGTCCACGCCCAGCGAGCGCACCCGGCGCACCCCGGCCCGGGCCAGCAGGTCGAGCGCGGCCTCGGCGCTGAAATAGGTGGCGCGTACCACCGGACCCGGACCGTGGCGCTCGGGACCGGTGCTGAGATCGTACCACAGGAGTCGGTCCTGGGCGTCCAGCTCCTGCAGGACAGGGGAGTCGGGCAAGACCTCCTCGAGGGTGCGTCGGCCGGGTCGGTTCTTGTGGTGGGGGTACCAGGGAAGCACCACGTGCTCGGCGTTGCGGGCCAGCACGTCGCGGCAGGCATCGACGACGTCGAGGTCGATGATGTGGGCCAGGCGGACCGGATGCTCCCGGACCGCGTGGTTGAGGCTCAGCAGGTCGAACTGGCTGAGGTCGAATTGGTTACGGAGCTCGAAGGTGGGGCCCTTCCCCAGGATCAGCCAGGGACGCCCCCCGTCAATCTGTTCTCGCGACCAGTCGAAGAAGGGCTGCAGACCGCCTCCTGCGGAGCGCACTCATGGGTCGTCACATGCCGTGCGTAGCATAAGGCTGCCATGGGCGGCGATCAACTGGCGATGGCCCGACGCGCCGCGCTATGGTCCCCACGCTGGGAGGTGGTCCGCCGGGCCCGACAGGAGCACGTAACCGGTGCCGTCCGGGCTGACCGAGTAGATCCAGCTCCCCCCGCCGGTTCCTGCATCGCGCGTGGGGAGCAGCCGCACCGCTAGTCTCGCTCCGTCGCGCGACCAGGCCGGCTGATAGACGCCGTGGGCGCCCGGCGGTGTGGTCAGGCCGCTACCGTCCGGATCGATGAATGCCAATGCATTGTCATCAGGATCGCAGACCGCGAACAGTGGGCAGAAGGAAAGGGCGATGCGGCTGCCGTCCGGCGACCATGCGGGATCTGCACCGGGCACGAGGGGAACGACGTTGCCGCCATCCGCCGCATTCATGACGAACGCCGCCGGCGCCCCCACGTCGCCCGAGGCCTTGGTACCCACGGCAATGCGGGTCCCGTCGGGCGACCAGCTCGGCGCCAGGCCACCCGTCATCGTGAGCTGGACGATGTTCGAGGACGGCGACACGGTAACGCTCGCAACATCACCGGGCCCGAGCCCGGAATCGCACCCCGTGTGTGCGATCAGGAGCGCAAGGAGAACCGAGCGGCGGAACCCGCGAGCCAGCATGCGAACCCCGAATCTCGTGAGGCTGTCGAATGATCTTGGAGGACTGGCCCGGCGGTTACCTACCGGTTCTAGGATACCGCGGAGTCATCGAGCGCTCGACAGTGCAAAATCGCGTCCAACGCTGTTGCGCCGAGCCAACAGCCGTGGTAGCTTGGCGCCTCCGTCCGGCCGGGTGTGGTCACGCGCGCTCGGCCCCGCACCCACTCCAGCCCCACACCGCATGTCGCTCCGCGACCTCGGACGACGGATGTACCGCCGGCTGTCCCTGCTCCGCGAGCTCTCCGCGCTGCAGCACGCGCTCCCGATGCAGCTCGCGGGCGTGCAACGGCTGTTGCAGGAGGAGCAGGTCCACCGCCTGCTCCAGGATCCCCGCTACGCTGCCTCGAAACGCCTCAACCGCCACGAGCACCAGGTGTTCTCCCAGAACGGCGAGGACGGCGTGCTGCGCGAGATCTACCGCCGCATCGAGGCGCGCGATCGCACCTTCGTGGAGATCGGCGTGGGCGACGGCCAGACCAACAACACCACGTTCCTGCTGACCCAGGGCTGGCGCGGGCAGTGGATCGAAGGCAGCGAGCGGTCGGTGGCCGCCATTCGCCGAAGCTTTCGGGCCCCGCTCGGTGACGGTCGGCTGACGTTGGTTCACGCCCAGGTAACCGCCGAGAACGTCGGCGACCTCCTGCGCCGGGCCGGCGCGCCGGCCGAGCCCGACCTGCTCTCGCTCGACATCGACCGAAACACCTGGTGGGTGCTCTCGGCGGCGCTCGAGGTGCTCAGGCCCCGGGTGCTGGTGGTCGAATACAACGCCACCTACCCGCCCGACCTCGACTGGGTCGTCGAATACGACGGCGCCCGCTGGTGGAACCGCACATCCTATTTCGGCGCCAGCCTCAAGGCCTACGAACGGCTCGGCCGGCAGCACGGGCTGCGTCTCGTCGGCTGCGACCTGACCGGCGTCAATGCGTTTTTCGTGAGGGATGAGCTGGCAGGCAACCACTTCGAGGAGCCGGCGACGGCCGAAGCGCTGTACGAGCCGGCCCGCTACTATCTCGCCCGCACGCACGGCCACCCGCCGGCGTTCAGCGACCTGACGGACTGATCCCGGCCGCCTCCACCGCGCGGTGGAGACGCTCGGCTATGAGGCGGGGAGTGAACTCCGCGTGGACGAAGGCCCGGCCTTGCTCACCCATGCGCTGGCGGGCGCCAGCATCGGCGGCCAGGGCCGCGATCGCGCCAGCGGCCGCGGCCGGGTCCGCGGGCGGCACCGCGTAGCCCGTGCGTCCTTCGATGATGGTCTCGGGCATGCCGCCCTCGTTGCTTACCACCACCGGCTTCCCCCGGGCGGACGCCTCCGCGGCCGAGATCCCGAAGCCCTCTACGCTCTCCCCTGCCGTCTGGCTCAGCATGACCGAGAGGTCGCAGCCGTCGAGGGCATCGATCTTCTCTTCGTCGCTCGCCTTGGCGATCCAGCCCACCAGACCCTCGAGTCCATGCGCCTGACTGAAGGCGCGCATCTCCTCCCGGTAGCCCTCGTGCCGGGCCGCATCCACGTTGCCCATGATGACGTACCGGATCGGCGGTGCGCCCTGGTCGCGGAGCAACGCCAGCGCGCGCAGCACCCCAAGCTGATTCTTCCGCTCGCTGATGCGCGCCACCGTGAGGGCCACCGGGGCCGAGTCCCGCGGCCAGCCGAGCCGGTCCCGCAGGCGCTCGGACGCGCCGGCCCGCACCGGTTGTTCGAGCACCTGCCGGCTGACGCAGGGATAGATGATGTGGGTCGGCGGAGCGTCCGGTTGGAGGTC
The DNA here is from genome assembly GCA_050733015.1 of Gemmatimonadales bacterium. Lineage (GTDB taxonomy): Bacteria > Gemmatimonadota > Gemmatimonadetes > Gemmatimonadales > GWC2-71-9 > CAVVWJ01. Next base: position 9,898 of record JBOHSB010000069.1, on the reverse strand, counting down.
GCGGAGCAGCCGCTCGGTGTAGCGGCTGATGCAGACCGTGAACCGCGCGGCGCCGACGTAGCGCCGGCGCAGGGCCCTCGAGACCCGCTGCACCACGCCGCCGGCGTGGAGCGCGCCGCGCATGGCCAGAAGCTCGGAGCCGTAGAACATCGGCACCCACGGAAACCCGAGGGAGGGAACCAGCGAGCACACCTGGTGCGCCACTTGGTCGCCGACGAGAAGCAGATCCGGCGCCTCGGCCCGAACCACTGACCGGAGCCGCCCGGCCCGCGCCATCAGCCCCAGACGACCGGCCAGTGGCGCGCCGTCCGCGATCACCGTCATCCCCGCCACATCGTAGCGGCCGCCGGCGCCGACGTCGGAGTTGGTCAGCACCACCACGCGCTGGCCGAGCTGGACCAGGCCCTCGGCCAGGTCATGGCAGTAGCGCCCTATGCCGGTCTGGCGGGGAGAAGCCGGATCCCGTGAAGGAAAGGTCTCGGTGTAGACCAGGTACTTCAGACGCGCCGCGCCCACACCGTCATGCGTCCGCTGGCGCGCAGTGCGCCGAGCAGCTTGCCGAGCACCAGCCGGGCACGCGGCCAGCGGCGGCATTCCGCAACGTCGAGCAGCCACTCCGCCAGCCCGGTCCGGCCGCGGTCGAGCGCCCAGAAGCGGAGGCTCATGAGGAGATTGTTCGGGTTGTCGTGCCAGAAGACGCGGCGGAGCTCCCAACCCGACTCGGCCAGTACGCGGCGAAGCGTACGGTGGTCGTACAGATACAGGTGGTTGGGCAGGTGCAGGGCGTACCAGGCATCGCCGAACAGCTTGAACTCGGGCGCGGCGGCGTCGGGAGTCGAAAGCGCGAGCCAGCCGCCCGGCCGGGTCCAACGCGCGAGCTTCCGAAGGCCGCCCAGCGGATCGTGCAGGTGCTCCACCACCATCCAGCCCGCGATCAGATCGTACGGCGCAGCGGGATCGGCCGCCGTCTCGAGCGCGCCCACCCGGACCTGGTAGCCCAGCGCGCGGGCAGCCGCGGCCGCATCCGGAGAGAACTCGAGCCCCTCGACCGCCCAGCCACGCGCCGCCATCTCATGCAGGTAGGCGCCCGAGCCGCACCCTACCTCGAGCATGCGCCCCGGCGTCAGCGGCGGGACGATGTGGGTCTTGGTCTCGCGGATCCAGCGCCGGATGGCGCCCGCGGGCCGAGGAGCCGCCGGAGGCGCCGGCGCGTCCTCGAGAACGCGGGTCGAGAGGTAGGGTCCGTATTCGGCCGGGTAGTAGAACCCCATGGCCTCGGGCGTGGGCCGCGGCGTCGTCCGCAGCAGGCCGCACCCCCGGCAGCGCACGACGGTGAACTCGCCGGGAAGCTCGTGGAGCCGGTCGTGGCCGCGCACCACGATCTCGTCGTCGGGAGCGCAGCCGAGGGGGCACGGCACGGCCTCGAGCGCAACCGGCGCGGTCGCGCTCACGCCTGCACGGTCGTCCCGTGGGGTGCCAATTGCCGGAGTCGTCTGTCGAGCACTAGCCATTGCGTTCCTGCGCTGCCGAGATAGTACAGGCTGGCCGCCACGGCCAGCCCGAGCAAGCCGAAAACATAGAACCCGCCCAGCTTGAGAGGAATGGCGAGCGTGAACGCGATGGCGCCGATGGTGATCGGCGTCCGGGTGTCGCCCTGGGCGTAGAACGACACGGCGACGATCTGCCCGGCAACCCCGCCGATCCACACGCCGCCCAGCGCCAGCAGCAGCAGCCACAGCTGGTGGATCTGCTGGGGATTGAACTTGCCGCGGCCGAAGGTCAGCTCGAGCACCGGCAGGCCAAGCGCCAGGATCCCGGCGAGCACGACCAGGGACAGCAGCAGCAGGCGGCCCAGGGTCCGCCGGTTGAGCCACCGGAACCGGTCCCACGCCCCCGCGGCCGCAGCCCGCGCCAGCCCCGGTACCACGGGGCTGGCAATGGACTTGCCCAGGATGAGCTGGGCCGACGAATACGCCTGCTGGGCCAGCGAATAGAGCGACAGCGCCCCGGGCGGCGCGAGCGAGGCGATCAGGCGATCGACGACGAAGTCGCTCTTGAAATACAGGGAGCCGAGCAGGAGCGGTCGGGCCCGCCGCCACGCCTCGGCGAGATCGGGCATCCCCCAGACCGGCGCTTCGTACCGGCCCATCCCGCGCACCAGCAGCACGACCTGCACGCCCGCCCGGAGCACCGTCGCCCAGGCCGCCACCGCGACGCCATAGGGCCCGAGCCCCCAGACCAGGAGGCCGAGGCTGGCGACGTTGGCGATCAGGGCGCTGGCCTCGGGCCAGAGGAAATGATGGCGCGCGTTGTAGGCGGAGCGCTGGACCGAGGCCACCGTCGTGAGCACGGCACCGAGCAGCTGGATCACCGCGAGACGCTGGGTGAGCCGTACGGCCTCCGCATCGAACCCCGGCACGGTGAGCGGCGTCCACAGCGGCGCGGACAGCGCGAGCGCACCACCGATCAACCCGGTCGCGACCAGCACCGCCTGCACCAGGGTCCAGGAGACGCTGGCGAATCGCTGCTGGTCCTGCACCGCAAGCAGCGGCACCAGCACGTTGGTCAGCGCCGTCGCCACGACGGTCATGATGAGCTGGGGCAGGATCATCGCGGCGAACAGCGCGTCCGTATGCCGCCCCGGCCCGAGCGCCGAGACCAGGTACCAGTTGGCAAGGAAGGACAGCGCGATGTTGCCGGTGGCGAGGCCCGCAAGCGAGACGCCCAGCCTCATGCGGGGCCCGCGGTCACGAAGCGGGATGGGCGTACTGCCGCCGGATCCAGTCGCGATAGCTGCCATCCATCACGCCGCGCCACCAGGCCTCGTGTGCGAGGTACCAGGCGAGCATGTTCCGCACGCCGGTCTCGAACGTCTCGACCGGCGTCCAGCCCAGCTCACGCTCGATCGTCGAGGCGTCGATCGCGTAGCGCCGGTCGTGCCCCGGACGGTCCTTGACGAAGGTCACCAGCCCCTCGCTCGGCTTCCCCTGCGCGGCCGGGGCGCGCGGGAACCGTCGCGCCAGCCCGGCGTCCCGCACGAACGCCTCGTCCACCAGGCGGCACAAGAGCCGCACGATGTCGATGTTCTTCCACTCGTTTCGCCCGCCGACGGCATAGGTCTCGCCGATCCGCCCCGCGGCCAGCACGCGCTCGACCGCACGGCAGTGGTCGCTGACGTACAGCCAGTCGCGCCGGTTCTGCCCATCGCCGTAGACCGGCAGGGCCCGGCCCTCGAGCGCGTTCACCAGCATGAGCGGCAGCAGCTTCTCGGGAAACTGATACGGCCCGTAGTTGTTGGAGCAATTGCTGGTGGTGACCGGGAGGCCGTACGTGTGATGGTAGGCGCGCACCAGGTGGTCCGAGCCGGCCTTGCTCGCCGCGTAGGGAGAGTTGGGGGCGTACGGGGTGCGCTCGGTGAACGCGGGATCGTCGGGCCCGAGCGAGCCGAACACCTCGTCGGTCGAGACGTGATGGAACCGCAGGGCGCCGCCACCCCGCCCTTCCTCGAGCCAGACCCGGCGCGCGGCCTTGAGCAGCTCGTGTGTGCCCAGCACATTGGTCGCGATGAAGGCATCGGGGCCCTCGATCGAGCGGTCCACGTGCGACTCAGCCGCGAAGTGCACGATCGTGCCCACCTCGTGGTCCCGCAGCAGCCCCTCCGCCAATCCGGGTGCGCCGATGTCCCCCTGCACGAACACCAGCTCGGGCCGCGCGAGCACCGGCTCGAGGCTGGCCAGGTTCCCGGCGTAGGTCAGGGCGTCGAGCACCACCACCCGGTCGCCCGGATGAGCCGCCAGCCAGTAGTGCACGAAGTTCGCGCCAATGAACCCCGCGCCGCCGGTCACGAGGAGGTTAGCCACGCGCGAGCTCCTGAAGCATGAGCCTGAGATTCACCCGCCAATGCGGCGGGGTGCGGCCAATGGCCCTCCAACTCTCGCCCTTGGCCAGCACGCTGTAGGACGGCCTCCGCGCCGGCGTGGGATACTCGCGCGAGCTGAGCGGGCGGATCGGAACGGCGCGCTCGAGCAATCCCGCCGCGAGCGCTTCCTCCTGGATGGCGACGGCGAAATCGTACCAGCTGGCCACGCCGGCATCAGTCCAGTGCAGCACACCGTGCAGCTCGGGACGTTGAACCACCGCCCAGATGGCATCGGCCAGCGAAGCAGCCCAGGTGGGTGTGCCCACCTGGTCGCTCACCACGCCCACGCTGTCCTGCTGGCGCATGAGCCGCAGCATGGTCCGTACGAAGTTCTGGCCATGGCGCGAGTAGACCCAGGCGGTCCGCACCACGACGGCGCGCACGCCCAGGCCAAGCGCGGCCCGCTCCGCCGCCAGCTTGCTGCGGCCGTACACGCCGAGCGGGCCGGGTTGGTCGTCCGGCGCGTAAGGATGGCCGCTGGAGCCGTCGAACACGAAATCGGTGGAGAGGTGGACCAGCCGCGCTCCGGCCCGGCCGACCGCGTCGGCCACGTGCGCGGTCCCGCCGGCGTTCACCGCCTCGGCACGGTCCACGTCCGATTCCGCGCCGTCCACCGCCGTGTATGCGGCGGTGTGGATCACGACCGTCGGTCGCGCGCCCTCGATCACCCGTCGGACATCCGCGGCCACCGTGACGTCCAGCTCACCGTGTCCGCACGCGATCACCACCCAGGTCTCCGGCACGCGCTCCCGCAGCGCCAGCCCCACCTGACCGCCGGCGCCGGTGATCAACACCCGGCCCGCCGGTGCGGCGCTCATGGATACCCCTCCGCCTCGGCCAACCGCGGCGCCGCCGCGTCCTTCGCCGAGAGGATCGGAGGGCCCGCCCCGGCCAGCGGCCAGGCGATGGCGAGGTCTCGATCGTTCCACCGCACGGCTCGGTCGCCGGCCGCGTCGTACGCCTCGGTGCACTTGTAGATCACGTCGGCATGCTCGCTCAGGACGTAGAATCCGTGGGCGAACCCGGGCGGGATCCAGAGCTGGTGCTGGTTCTCCTCGCTCAGCATGGTGCCGACCCAGCGGCCGAAGGTGGGCGACGATCGGCGCAGATCCACCGCGACATCGAACACCGAGCCACCGGCCACGCGCACCAGCTTGCCCTGCGGCCGGCCGACCTGATAGTGGAGGCCGCGCAGCGCATGACGGGACGACCGGCTGTGGTTGTCCTGTACGAACGGCCCCGGAATCCCGGCGGCGGCGTACCGATCGGCGTGCCAGACCTCGAGAAAGAAGCCGCGCTGGTCGGCATGGACGTCGGGCCGCACCAGCAGCACGTCCGTCAGAGCCGTCGGCGTCACCTTCACGGGCGGCGCTGGTCCCGCAGCAGCTGCTGCAGGTACTGTCCGTACGAGGTCTTGGCCAGCGGCTGCGCCAGTCGCCCCATCTGCTCGGCGTCGATGTAGCCCATCCGGTAGGCGATCTCCTCGGGACAGGCGATCTTGAGGCCTTGCCGGTCCTCGATCGTCTGAATGAAGGTGCCCGCCTGCAGCAGCGACTCGTGGGTGCCGGTGTCCAGCCACGCAGTGCCCCTGCGGAGGATCTCCACCTCGAGCGCGCCCAGCGCGAGATAGCGGGCGTTGACGTCGGTGATCTCGAGCTCGCCTCGGGCCGAGGGCCGGATGTCGCCCGCGATGTCCACCACCCGGTGATCGTAGAAGTAGAGGCCGGTCACCGCGAAGTTGGACCTCGGCCGGGCAGGCTTCTCCTCGATGCCGATGACCTTGCCGCCGGCGTCGAACTCGACCACGCCGTAGGCCGATGGATTGTGCACGTGGTAGCCGAAGATGGTGGCGCCCTCGGGCCGGGCCGCCGCGCGCTGAAGGGTCTGACTGAGGTCCTGCCCGTAGAAGATGTTGTCGCCCAGGACCAGGCAGCTCGGGGCCCCGGCCAGGAACTCGCGGCCCAGGAGGAAGGCCTGGGCCAGGCCGTCGGGAGAAGGCTGCGCGACGTAGCACAGCGACAGCCCCCACTGGCTCCCGTCGCCCAGCAGCCGCTCGAACGCCGGCAGGTCCTGCGGAGTCGAGATCACCAGGATCTCCCGCATTCCACCCAGCATCAGGGTGGAAAGCGGGTAGTAGATCATGGGCTTGTCGTAGATCGGAAGCAGCTGCTTGCAGACGGCGCGGGTCACGGGATGGAGGCGGGTGCCGGCGCCACCGGCCAAGATGATGCCCTTCCGCCCGACGGCGCGTCCGTTCGCCACGCTCAGACCTCGAGCGGAAGCGCGACCCGCCGGCCGTCCCGCGCGGAGATGTAGGTGGCGATGAGGATCTCGAGCGAGTGCAGCCCCTCGCGGCCGTCGGTGTCCGGCGCGGCCTCACCCCGGAGCGCCTTGATGACGTTGTCGTAGTACAGCGGGTGGCCGAACCCGTAGACCGAGGTGGTGTCGTAGCTCGCCTGCTCGACGGCCTGGTCGTCCGGGTCCGCGTCGGCGAACTCCCAATGCTCGATCTTGTTGACGGCCATGCCGCCCACCCGCACCGTACCCTTCTCCCCGATGATGGTGATCGAGCCCTCGAGGTTTTTCGGATAGGTCAGCATGGTGACGTTCATGCTGCCCAGCGTGCCGGTGCGCCAGCGGATGCTGACGACGCCGGTGTCCTCGACCTGAATGTTCCGGGCCAGGGTCGCCGTGTAGGCCTGCACACTCTCGACCGGGCCGATGAGCCAGTCGAGCAGGTCCACGTAGTGGCTCGCCTGGTTCATGAAGGCGCCGCCGTCGAACTCCCACGTCCCGCGCCAGGCCGCGCTGTCGTAGTACGACTGGGGCCGGGCCCAGAACACGTTGATGTTCACCATATAGATCCGCCCGAACCGCTTCTTCTCCATGGCCCGCTTGACCAGCTGCAGGGTCGCGTTGCGCCGGTTCTGCTTCACCACGAACAGGTGCACGCCGGCCTGGTCGCAGGCCTGGACCATCCGCTTGCCGTCCCGCCAGCGCGTCGCCATCGGCTTCTCGGTCATGACGTGCCGGCCGGTGGCGGCCACCTGGATGGCCTCATCGGCGTGGAGGCCGCTCGGCGTGCCGAGGATGACGATGTCGGGGTCCGACGCGGACAGCAGGGCGTCCAGCGTCCGGAACCCGGGCGCCCCGGTGCCCGCCTCGGCCTTGGCCAGGGCCTCGGGGTCGATGTCGCAAACCGCGACCAGCTCGGCCCGGTCCTGGTGCCGCTCGAGCGCCTCGAAATGGTTGGCAGAGATCCGGCCGCAGCCGACCAGGGCGAACCGGATCTTTCGGTCCCGCACGAACGGTTTGGTGATGAACATGGGTGCCCAAGTATAAGCAGGTCCGGTCGATGCATGAAGTTGCGCCAATTCGGCCGACTCGCCAAACTGCGGGTCTGGCGCAATCCGGGGTGACTCCCCATATTGTGAATAGTTTCACAAACCCTTCGCCCACCATCTCTCGATGTGGCCGAGACCTGCAGCGCCTCGCTCCCGGCGGCGGCGCCGCGATCCATTCGAAGGAGAGCGATCCATGGCGACTGCGACCAACCCGGTGTCCTCCAAGGTCTCCTACCCCGCCGAGGCGGTGAACCGGCTATTCGCCCCGCCGGAGCGCGAGGTTCCAGCCGACAAGTTCCGCCGTCTCCTTCAAGAAGCCCGGGACAAGAAGAGCTTCCTCCACACCGCGGGTGCCTACGACGCGTTCACGGCCGCGATCATGACCACGCTCGGCTTCAAGACGCTGTACGGCAGCGGCTGGCAGCTCGCGGCTACCAAGAGCATGTACCCCGATATCGGCATCTATCAGTCGCATCAGATGGTTGAGCTGGTGCTTGAGCTCAAGAAGGGCATCGAGGGCGCCCGCAATACCCGCTGGTACGACACCGAGGGCAAGGAGCTGATCGACGCGCCGCCCGCGTTCGTGGACATGGAGGCCGGCTTCGGCGGGCCGACCCAGACCTTCACCCTCGCCACCGAGCTCATCCGGGTCGGGGCGGCGGGCGTCCACCTCGAGAATCAGGACCCGTCGAACCGCACCTGCGGCCACATCGTGAATGTAGGCAAGCAGAAGCGAAACAAGGTGCTGGTGACCCGTGAGCAGTGGCTGGCCAAGCTCAAGGCCATCAAGGCGGCGGGCGAGGCCACGGGGGTGAACGTCGTGGTCATCGCGCGCACCGATTCGATCGACGGCGCCCTGCCCGACCAGGAGCCGGGCGGCGTCAAGATGGCGATCGAGGATGCCTGGGAAGCCGCCGAGCTCGGGGTGGACGTGATCTGGCCGGAGTTCAACAACACCGAGCTGGACCAGCCCCACGAGTTCAGCGAGGGCGTGCGCAAGTACTATCCCAACCAGATGCTCGGCTTCAACCTGTCGCCGTCGCTCTACTTCGGGAAGGCGAAGAAGGCCGGCACGCTGATCACCAACCAGCAGCTGGGCGACCTGGGCTTCATCCTGCAGTTCTCGACCCTCTTCAATTTCCGGACGGCCGGGATGGCGCTGGAGAAGGGTCTGCGCAAGTTCCTGAAGAGTGGGATCGAGGCGCTGGCGGATCTCCAGATCGAAGAGGACTCCCAGGAGGCGTCGCCGATCACGAAGATGCACCAGAAGTTCGCCGGCATGAACCGCTGGTTGATCCTGGAGCAGGTGCTGAGCGGATCGAACGGCAAGGAGTGACCCGACACGAAATGACACGAAAAAAGGGACAGCCAAGCGGCTGTCCCTTTTTTCTGTCACCCTGAGCCCAGGCGAAGCAAAGGGTGAAGGGGCCCATGTCCGCCCGAGCATCCCGGCTCTCGGCTCCGCGTGAGGGGGCTTGTCCGCTCCTATGCCCCCGACGCCCGTTTGAGACCATTCCCGGCGGCCGCCTCCTCCACCGCCACCCCTTCCCCCTTGAGCCGCTCCACTTGCCACCGATCGAGCCGGACGGTGAGCTCCACCTCGTCCGGGCCGTCCGCCCGCCCCAGCACCTCTCCCTCGCGATAGAGCGCCGCGACGCGAGCTCCGTCGGAAATGGGCAACCGCACGCGCACCGTGGGCCGGCCGGACCGCTCAAGCTCGCGCAGGCGGGCCTTAAGCCCGACGATGCCGTCGGTGCGCATGGTCGAGGTGGTAACTGCATCGGGATATAGCTCCCGCACCCGGGTGGCGAAGGCCAGTGGGTCGGGCAGCGCGTCCATCTTGTTGAACACGACGAGAATCGGGCGGTCGGCGAGATCCAGCTCCGCCAGCACCCGCTCGACCACGTGCATCTGGCCTTCCCAGTCGGGGTGACTGGCGTCCACCACGTGCAGCAGGACGTCGGCGGCGCGGGCCTCCTCCAACGTGGCGCGGAAGCTGGCGACCAGATGGTGGGGAAGCTTCCGGATGAACCCGACCGTGTCGGTGACGCGGGCGCGTTGGCCTTCCCCCAGGTCCACTTCGCGGGTCAGCGTGTCCAGCGTGGCGAAAAGTCGATCCTCGACGACGATCTCGTGCTGGCCGGACAGCGCCCGCAGCAGGCTCGACTTGCCGGCGTTGGTGTAGCCCACCAGGGACACGCTCAGCATGGGATCGCGCCCGGCGCGCAGGTTCTCGCGGTGGCGCTCCACTCCCTTGAGCTTGGCCTTGAGCCCCTGGATGCGCTGCCGGATGATGCGGCGGTCGGTTTCCAGCTGGGTTTCGCCCGGGCCCCGGAGACCGATGCCGCCGCGAATGCGCGAGAGGTGGGTCCACATCCGGGTGAGCCGAGGGAGCAGGTACTCGAGCTGGGCCAGCTCGACCTGCAGCTTGGCCTCGTGGCTCCGGGCCCGGGTGGAGAAGATGTCGAGGATCACCTCGGGCCGGTCCATCACCCGGACCTTGAGCTCGCGCTCGAGGTTGGCGCCCTGCACGGGGCTCAGCTCATCATCGAAGATGACCAGCGTGGCCCCGACATCCGCCACGGCCGCAGCCACCTCTTCTACCTTTCCCTCACCGATCAGCGTGGCCGGATTC
>JBOHSB010000068.1:0-32925 GCA_050733015.1 Gemmatimonadales bacterium | reverse complement strand
GGGCCAGGGCGGCGGCGGTGGCCAGGCACGCGGCCAGCGCGAGACGGGGCCGGCGGACGCCGGGGTAACGGGCAATGGTGGAGCGCATCGTTTCTCCTCCGGGACGCGGGTCCCGCCTGCACGGGGGTGGATGTCGGCGCGTTGAACGGAGGCAAGGATACGAGGGCGGGTCACCGGCGAATCACTGCGGAATCACGGCGGGCAAGTGCGGTGGGTGCAGCGGGTTGGGGGAGGAGTCCGAGGGAGGAGTCCGAGGGACGAGTCACCCTGAGCCAAGCCAAGGTGGCATGCGTCGGGTCATGTCCCCTTCGGTTGGCTCAGGGTGACTCCCGCCCAAGGTCAGGCAGGCGAGGTCGAAGACGACGGGGCGCTCTGGAACCCCTGCCGCGGCGCGCTGACCCAGGTCTGGGGCCGTCCGCGCCAGGTAATCAGCGCCACCAGCCGCCACCAGCTGTGCAGCTGCCGGAGCCCGAAGTTCTCGAGCACCGCGACCCATGCCAGGCGCAACAGGTGCCTGGCCCGCTGATAGCGGCGGAACGACCGCCTCGAGCAGCAAGGTCGCGAGCGAGAGGCACAGGCCGTAGGCGAACGCCGCGCCGACGAACCGCAGGAACAGCCCCGGCTCGAGCAGCCCCAGGGCCCAGCTGAACGGGAGGATGACGTAGCCCGCCACCTCGACGATCGGGGCCAGGTACTCGCAGAGCATGTAGTACGGCAGCGCGAGCAGCCCGATCCGCCCGAAACGCGGGTTGGCCAGCATCACCTGGCTGTGCTGCAGGGTCTCGCCGAGCCCGCGCTGCCAGCGCTGGCGCTGGTTGCGGAGCCCGCTCACCGTCTCCGGACACTCCGTCCAGCACACCGGATCCGGCACGAACACCACCCGGTACGGCCGCCGGAGGCTCCTCAGCCGGCGGTGGATGCGCACCACCAGATCCATGTCCTCCCCTATGGTGTCATGCCGGAAGCCGCCGACGTCGACCAGCACGTCCTTCCGGAACACGCCGAAGGCCCCGGACACGATCATCAGCGCACCGAGCTCGCTCCAGGCCATCCGCCCGAACAGAAACGCGCGGAGGTACTCGAGCACCTGACTCGCACCGAGGAAGCTCCTGGGCAGGCCGACGGTCGCGATCCGGTCGCCCTCGAGGGTGCAGCCGTTGACGATCCGGACGGTGCCCCCGGCGGCGCCTCGCATCACCCTTACGCGGGGAGGGCAGGGATTTTACTTCGGAGGGCCATTACCGGCGACCACAGATCCAAATGCCGTGTACGCCGGTGACACCATCCAGCCGGACCTCAGGCAATCGATGATGGGGCCGATTTGACCAATTGGCGACTTACGTGACGGTTGTCGCTGCGGGTGGGTTCACCGCGGCGGGCACGGGATCCTGCCGCGGAGCCGGCGTCAGCTTATCTGCCTGCCGACCTGTGCCGTTGGCGCGATCCGGAAGTTGAACCGCTGCCCCACGAGCTGGCGCACCGCCCGTCCGTGGCGCGTGGCCGGGTGGAACCGCATCTCGCCGAGCGCGGTGCGGACCGACTCGCTGAACGCGGGATCGTCGCTCGCCAGCACCTCGACGGACGCCATATCCACCTGGCCGGTCGTGTCCACCACGAAGGTCGCCTGCACGCGGCCCTCCTTCCCCAGTGCGCTCAGCTTGGGCGGGTAGATCGGCGCGGCGCTCGCCTCATAGCGCTCCACCATCCGGTCCACCTCGAGGATGGTGAAGACGCTGTCGGCCAAGCTGACCGGCGCGCCGAACGGCGCCAGGCCCAGCGCGCTGCTCCGCTCGCCCGCGCGCTGCCGGCCGTAGGGGCGCCCACCGGTGCGGGTGCCGCTGCCCGTTCCGGCCAGCTCCGCCCCATCAGCGAAGAGCCCACCGGCGCGGCCCAACCGGAAGGACTCGGCCTGGCCGGCGGATGGAGTTACGTGGCGATCCGGCGGCAGGAGCAGCAGCGGAAAGGTGGAGCGGTCGTCCCGAGGGAGCCCGGCGGCGCTCGCGATGACGCCCACGGCGAGCCAGATCAGGCCCGTGTGGAGCACGAGGCTCGCGAAGGCGCACTCCGCGACCTGGAAGGTCCTGTGGTCGGATTCGATGAGCTGAAGGCGCATGCCCGCCCCCTGGGTGGAACGCCACGGCGCTCACCCAGGTATGACGACGAGCCCGCGCGGGGAGACACGTTGTGCGCCGGTAGGAAGGCACACCCGCCGGACGTCCGCCGGCGGGCATGCGTGCGTCCGTACGCCTAGTGCGACCAGGCCGGCGACTCCTCCGTCACAGACGTGTGCGTGATCCGCACTTGGGTGCCGCCGTTGCTCGGCACCGTCCACACCTGGACCGAGCCCGATCGGTTGCTGGTGAACGCGATCCTGGTTCCGTCCGGCGACCACGTCGGGTGCATGTCCGAAGCGGCGTTGGTGGTCAGGCGCTTGATCGTGCCGTCGGCCAGGGTCAGCACGTTGATATCCCAGTTGCCCGCGAAGCTCTGGGCGTACGCGATCCGCTTGCCGTCGGGCGAGAAGACCGGGGACGCGACGTTGCCCGCCGGGAAACCCCTGTTGGACGGGTCGAAGATCGTCTTGTGCCCGGTGCCGTCCGCATTGATCAGCTCCAGTGTCACCGCTTTCTCACCCGCATAGACGATCTTCTTGCCGGTGGGGTCGAATGACGGCGTGTACCCGATCGGTCCGCCCAGCGAGGCGTTGACGAAGCTCATATTGCCGTTGGCCACCGTCATGATCGCCAGATAGGGAATCCCGATGGTGCCCCTCGACGCCCCCAGCCAGACCGACACCACCAGCCGGGTGCCATCCTTGGACCAGGACGGATCGGTGATGTCGTAGGAAGCCGCGGAGCGCGCCCATTTCTTTCCGCTGCCGTCGGCGTTCATCAGGTAGATGTCACGGCGGACCTCGCTCGAGGCGTCCAGCCGCTCACGCACCATGGCGATGCGACTGTTGTCCCACGACCAGGCCGGCGAGATCTCTGGACCCGAGAGGCTGGTCATGCGGACCACGCCGCTCCCGTCCGGCGCCATGCGATAGATGTCGATGCCGCCGGTGCGGGCGGAGGCGAACAGGATGCGAGGCCCGCTGCCGGCGGTCAGCAGCTCCGGCGCGGCGGAGACGGCGGCGACGGCCCCGGCGTCGGTCGGGTCGCTGGCGTCCGGCGCCAGCGGGTCCTGGTCGTTGCCGCACGCGGCGGCGCCCGCCAGCAGGGCGAGGAGGATGTACCGCGAAGTGGCCGGCATGGCGAGCTCCTGGGACGGCGTCCCGGTCGGGGGTGGCGTTGGCCGGGGCCTCCGTGGCACCGGCGACGGGAGCCAACTTAGACGGCGCGCTCACCTGGGAATCGGTCGGAAATCACCGGGAAGTCACCGGCGGGTAAGTCGCTCAATCTCTTGAGCCTAGAAGTCGCTCATCGCTGCCGCCGGTCGTACATTTCGGCACCATGTGCCTGATTCTGATCGCGGCCGACTCACATCGTGATTACTCCCTGGTCGTCGCCGCCAACCGTGACGAGTTCCACGACCGCCCGACCGCCGCCGCGGCGTTCTGGGCCGACCGTCCCTGGATCCTGGGCGGACGGGACCTCAAAGCCGGCGGCACCTGGCTCGGCATCGACCGGCGGGGCCGGTTCGCGGCCGTCACCAACTATCGTCAGGGGGAGCGCGAGCCCGCCGCTCCCCGGTCGCGCGGGCTCCTGGTGAGCGACTATCTCGCGGCCGAGATCGACGCGCGCACGCACATCCAGCGGGTCGAGTGCGACGCCGGGCTGTACAACGGGTTCAATCTGATGGCCGGCGATGGGCGGGAGCTCCTCTACTTCTCCAACCGCGAGGGCCGGGCCCGGGTGCTCGACCCCGGCGTCTACGGGCTCAGCAATCACCTGCTCGATACCGCGTGGCCCAAGGTGACCACGGGGAAAGGCGCGTTGAACGACCTGCTGCTCGGCGCCGAGTCCAAGCTGGTCCCGAACCTCCTCGCCCTGCTGGCGGATCCCAGGCAGGCTGCCGACGAGTCGCTGCCGAGCACCGGGATCGGCCTCGCATGGGAGCGGCTGCTGTCGGCCGCGTTCATCGTGTCGGGCGAGTACGGGACTCGGTCGTCGACGGTCGTGCTCGTCGGGCGGGATGGGGGCGTGGTGTTCGTCGAGCGGAGCTTTGGGGCCAACGGTGTCCCCGCGGGCGAGGTACGTCACCAGTTCCAGGTCGATGGCGCCGACGGTTGAAATCGGGGTGCCGGCGAGCGCAGGCGTCGGGCGGCCACCGGCGGTGGAGGTCGTGCCGTCGACTGACGCGCCCCTGCGGACCCCGCGCCACCGGCGCTCGCCCCGAGGGTATTCGCCCGCGAGGATGCGGGCATCCGGGAGCCAGTAGCGGTTGGGGAGGGGCCGGGGTCTCACTGTGGGTCACCGAATCCGCATCACCAGGGCAACGCCCTCCCTCCGGGGCTGACGGTGGACCTGGGTCTGCTTCGAGGTCCAGGCCGCGATGCCGTAGTAGTACATGTGCTCGTAGTTCGCGCCCCAGTCGTGCCAGCGTTCCATCAGCTCGGCGAAGGGGATGAACCCCCGCGCGTTGCGAATCGAGGGGTCTTCGAAATACATGCCCCTCGCGTCATAGCCGATCGCCACCACCCAGTGGCCATCCCGCCAGATGTACTGGTAGCTCGGCCGCCATTCATCGTCTGTCGTCTCGCCCCACGCCTGAAGCATCAGGATGACCGGGCGCCGGCGGTCCACCGAGCGTTTGAGCTGGCGGATGGACATCGGGTAGTACGGCTTGAACTCCAGTCCATACTTCACGAGGGCCTGCATCAGGTGGCCAGGGTCGGCCCCAGTCCGCGGCATGCCCATGTCGGCCTTTATCTCGCGCTCGGTGCGGGGACCGACGCCGAAGTATTCGCAGACGGCGCGCAGGGAGGCGGGGCCGCAGGTGTAGTCGGTCTGCTGGAAGGTGTTCGGGACGGGGATGCGGATGACACCACGGGGAACCGCGGATGTGAGGCGGGTCATGTGGCGCTCTCGGCGAGCGTGGAGAGGCTCACTGCACGGGGAACGCCATGCCGACGGCCTGGTTCGCCAGCGCCGCCCTCGCGCACTCCACGCCAAGTCTTCGGTAGCTCTCGAACTGCGCCTCGTCGAACCACTGGTCGGCCGTCGTCTGCTGAGGGAAGACCGGGTTCTCGAGCGCGTACTGCCGCACCTCCGCCGGATCGCTGGCGAGGAGCGACGGCTTGATCCACACGATGAAGCCCGTCCGCGCCGTCGCATCAGGCGCGTCCCCCCAGCCGAGCCGCCGCAGGTGGTCCGCATCGTACCGGATCTCGCCCACCACGAAGTGCGCGCCGGACAGCCGCTGGTCGCCCGGCCGGATGAAGTCGTTCGCATTCAGGGTGATCTCGGCGCGGAAGTCGATCCGGCAACGCCGGATGGCGTCGCCCAGGTCGCTGAAGCACGGCTGCGGGTCGGCCCCGCAGTCCACCAGGATGATGTTCCGGCAACCGCGCTGCACCAGCGAGTACAGGCCCGTGTTGTCGAAGTGGCCGCCGTCGGTCAGGTAGCAGAAGCTCGAGAGGTCGTTGGTCTGCGAGAGGAACTCGCGCAGCACGTAGAACGGCCAGAGCCGCGGTCGCGGCACCCGCCAGCGCGACCTCGCCGGGTTCGGCGCCCAGAAGCCGAGCCGCACGTTGAGGAGTGCCATGAGCATGGCGAGCGGGGTGCTGAGCGTCTTGGCGCCCATGTTGGGACTCGCCGCGGCGCCGGACACGGCGAGCGCGGTGCCTAGCGTGAGCCGCCCGCCCATGTAGGTGCGCGTCGACCGGTAGCCGGTGCGGAGCGACCCGCAGTGCTTCGCCGAGAGCGTGAACCCGTCGGCCGAGCGCTGCGCGGTGGCCAGGTCGCGCGCGGCGACCAGGTTGAGGGTCGTGTTGACCAGGTGGAACGGCCCAGACTGGCCCGCGTTCAGGACCTCTGAGAGCGGCAGGTCGTCCCCGTCCACCGACTCGGTGATCTCGGCGTCGCGCCGGGCCATGTTCGAGGCGCCGAGGTAGGCGCGCACCAGCCGCGCGCGATAGAAGGTGTGGAGCGACAGGTAATTCGGGTCGGTGAGCCAGCCGAGTCCGACCACCGCGGCGAGGGCCACACCAATGAAGGCGACGATCGCCTGCGGGTAGAATACCTGGGCCAGCGCCGGCTGCAGGAACTGCTCGATGTAGGTCACGGTCAGCAGGAGGTACACGAGGGTCAAGAGCCACATCGCCCGGAGGTTGGACCGGCGGCCGACCAGCGCCAGCAGCGCCAGGAACGTCGCTGCGAACGTCATGCCCGCGAAGGTCGCCCGGGCCGCGCCCTGGTTCACCTGTCCCAGGCTCTCCGTGATCCCGCCCAGCGCGAACCCGACCCCGGCGAGGGCGAGCGGCGCCGCGAGCAGAGCGGTCCGGAGACCAGCGCCGCCTTTCGGGGACTCCCGCCCGGTCCGGACCTCGACCCGCCGCTGGAGCCGCGGGAGCAGCTCGAGCGCGAGCCAGGCCGCGATGATGACGCCCAGCCCTCCGGCCGCGAGCGCGGTGGCGCCCTTCCGCGCCGGCAGGGGAAGGTGATAGGCGCCGAAGCCCAGCCCGATGGCCGCCGCCACGATCAGGAACCGCCGCAGCCGGCCGCTGCGCTCGCCCGCGTAGAACTCGTAGCAGGCGAACACCGCGCAGATCAGCATGGCCATGAGCAGCGCCCAGTGCAGGCTGGACAGCGTGCCCGGGGGCGGCGTGAGCAGCGTGCCGAGCAGCGTGTGCGACCCGGTGGCGAGCGCCACGAGCAGCACCAGGATCACGAGCGGCGGCGTGACCACGAACGCGATCGACGCGAGCCCTCCCGGCTGGGCGGCGCCGCGGGCGTCGCCGCCCCCCGTGGGGCCGGCTTTGAAGGCGGTGAACACCGAGCCGGCAATCGCCAGGAGTACCGCGCCCCAGCCGCCGGTCTTCCGGACCCAGGAAGCGAGTCCAGTGCGCCCCTCGACGAAGGCCGCCCGGGCCAGCTCGTGCCCGAACCCACCGAACATCAGCACCACGGTGACCAGCACGAGCGTCGCGAGCAGGACGGTCTGGAGCCGCGTCAGGCGGTTGGTGAGGACCTCTCCCTGGGCCGCTGAGAGGCTACCGCGGAGGCCGTTCCGGCCCTGCCACGATCGGCGGATCGCCAGGTACGAGGCATAGGCCGTGAGCGCCCCCGCGCCGATGAGGAGGGTCCAGCCCAGCCATCGATCCTTCTGGATCTCCTGAACGATCGCGCTGCCGCCACCGAACGTCAGCGCCCGAACGGCGAGCCACAGCATGACGATCACCGCGACCAGGGCGGCACCCGCCAGCCGGAGGTCGCCCGTCCCGGCGAGGGCCCAGTACAGCGTGGCAAGCGCGAGCCAGGCCACCAGGATCACGACCGGCACCAGGGCGCGCGCGAAGCGGACCTGGAGTCGCCGGCCGGACTCCGTGGCGCCGACGGGATCGAACAGGCCGCAGAAGCGTTCCACCGTCCGGCCCGGGACGGGGGACGCCGACCCGGCCGTCGAGCCATCCGGCCCTTCGAGCGGCAATCCCGCCGCGGCCGCGCGGGCCGAGTCCGGAAGGTTCTCGACCGGCCCGCAGACGAACGGCGCGGCGAGGTTCGAATCCGCCGTGAAGTAGAGCTGGGCCAGGAACACGCCCGCGCCGAGGATGGGGAGCAGGGTGAGCAGCGTAATGACGAGGTTGCGCGAAATCACGGTGATCGCGCGCCAGGTGTCGGCGCTCAGCGCCCCTTTCCGCGGGGTGAGGTAGTTGGAGAACAGGCGCACGTGATGGATCGGATCGACGCCAGCGGAGCGAGAGCCGTCGGGGGTGTAGTCGGCCGCGGCGCCCTGCCGGGCCAGCTCGATGTCCTCGGGCACGGGAAAGATGGCAGGGGCAGCGCCCGGCGTCGCTTGCCCCTGGCGCCGCGCGAGCCATGCCGACCACCAGCCGCCAATGAATCCGCCGCCCGAGACGGTCGAGAGATAGTCGATGCACTTAAGCCGACCGTCCGAGGCCAGATGCTGGAGCACGCCGAGGCAGAACGTGGCGCTTCGGATGCCGCCGCCGGACAAGGCGACGCCGCGGAGGTCGGTGAGCGGGCCGGCCCCGACTGGGAGGCCCGCGCCCGCGCGCCGCTCGCGGACGGCGGCGCACTCCTCGGCGTAGACCAGCTCGAAGAAGGCGGGCGGATCGTAGGTGGACTGCTCGGCGGTGGTGGGCGGTGGCGTCGGACGGTCCATGGAATCGCTACCTGTTGTTTGAGAGGCGCCCGGTCACGATCGAGACCGCGCTCCTCAGTTTCACGGCGAGGTGCTGGTCGTCCATCGTGTCGGTGAATGTGAGACGGACCGTGGCAGCGTCCTTGCGCGCTACACTACAATGCGGGAACGCGGGTCGCCATAGCTGGTGAGGAAAAAGAGAGAGCGCGGATGGAGAGGTCGTAGAGACTGAACGGTCGCACTCGCGGAGGTAATGCGCCAAGATGCGACACCGGCCGCCCAGAGCGATCCTCAGCGTGTCGCACCTCGGACCGAAGTGCCAGAAGAGTCGTCCGTCACCGGTGTTCGGCCCCGCCTGTCGCCGTCCTCCGCTCTCTTGACCGCCGCGGTACACCGCCCTACCGTGGGCGCCATCTCGATCCAAACAACCGCTCCGCCATCGCCTCGCCTCCTCCGCGACGCCTCACGCCGACGCCACGAAGTGCTCCGGTGGCCGAGCCCCAGACGAACGGCCCTATGAGGGTCTCATGGCTGATGATCAGGGAGGAAAGTTCTTGGGCATCGTGTCCTCGATCTCGGCGCTCCTGCTCGCCTGGATCGGCTACACCGCCACCAGGCAGAAGGACGCCCAGGACCAGGCGGCCAGGAACTCACAGGCCGCCCTCGACCGCATCACCGAGGAGCGGCAGCGCACCACCGGCGAGCGCGACGTCAACCTCAAAGTCTACGAGCTGGTGGTGAGTGCGCTCCAGGACAGCTCGCGACGTCGCCAGGAGATCGCGCGGTCGCTGGTGTTTGCGATGGTCACCGACAGTTCGCTCCAACGCGGGTTTCTCGAGGCGCTCCAGGCGCAGGGCGTTCCCAGCATTCAGCAGGTCGTGGCCAACGACATTTCGTTCGACGATGCGACCCGGCAGGCGCGTGCGGCGGCGAGCCTGCTGCCGGCGAGTGGCGGCGGCAGCAGCCGGGTGGACCTCTTCTGGTGCGAGAGCTCCGGACGGACGGCGAAGGACTTCATGCAGGCGGTCCAAGCGGCGCTTCGGAGCGCCGGGTTCGCGGAAAGTGGGGTGCGGGTGCGGGCGCTGCCGGCGACGGTGAACACTCGGCCTGGGTACCATGTGGCGGGGTACCAGGTGCGGTACGAGCCGGGAGAACAGAATGAGGCGGCAAAGGTGCGGGAGGCGATGGGAGCCGCGATTCGGGGCGGCGGTCCCGAAAGCGTGACGATGCGTCTCACGACGACGCCGACGCCGGGATACATCAGCGCGTTCGCTTGCCAATAGCGCAGGTCTCCACTGTCCACCGCGACCGCTTCCACCGCGGACTCAGCCCGGCGCGCGCTCCAGACGGGGGATCCTGATCGGCTTTGCCAGCGGCAGCTCGCCTGGCAGGGTGATCGTCTCGGGGCCGAGCTGCTTGAGGGTGACCTTGGCGCAGCTGACCTTCCCGGTCACCTTGCCGAGTCCGGGCCGCACGGCGCGGATGCCGCCGTCGCGGATCACGACCGTCCCCCCCTCCAGGTCGAGCGTGAGCGTCACCGGGAACTCGAGCGCCCCGATCAACTGGTCGTGCGTCCTGAGCTCGATGCGTGGGGTGTGCTCGGACTCGACCGTGTAGTGGGCGAGGGTGACCGTGCTGTCGACCCCCGGCGGGTGCGTCGCCGGATCGGCATGCTCGCGCACCTCGTGAAGCGTGTTCCAGGCCCGGCCCAGCACCTCCGCGATCGATACGTCGCGCAGGCTGCTCACCTTGTCGGCGATCTTTCCCGCCGCGGCCGCTTTGAGCCGCTCGGGCAGGTGAAGCCCCCGCCAGAGCTCCTCGTCGGCCGCGTCGAGGATACCTTTGGCGGCCTCCTCTTTGGTCACCGCGAACAGGCTGTGGTATAGAAATCATGGGGTCCTGCCTGGCTCGTCACCTCGTCATCCACATCGGTGAGCACCCCCCTCATTGCGTGTACCTGAGAAAGACGGTCACCGGGACCGTCACCGCGCCGTTCGGCATCCCCAGTCCGTAGACGGTGAACGCGCCGCTCACGGAGGGGGGCCGATAGCCGTTGATCCCGATCGGAGGTGGCACGCGGTTGACCACCACCGACGCAGTGCCCGGCGTGGTTCCCTGGAGCGGCGCGATGGTCAGCCACGTCGGATGGCTGCCGACTTTCCATCCGATGCGTCCCGGCCGGAGGTTGGTGACCGTCATGGTCTGGCTCGGGTGGTCGCCTGTCCGGAAGACGTGCAACTGGAAGCTCAGATGGGCGGGGCTGACCGCGAGCACCGTGGGGCCGACCGGCACCTGTACATGTTGGCCGGCCGAGCTCTTCGCGCCGCTGTTGTCCGTCACGGTCAGCAGTACCACATACGTGTCGGCAGTGCGG
Organism: Gemmatimonadales bacterium; assembly: GCA_050733015.1. Taxonomy (GTDB): domain Bacteria; phylum Gemmatimonadota; class Gemmatimonadetes; order Gemmatimonadales; family GWC2-71-9; genus CAVVWJ01. Next base: position 22,286 of record JBOHSB010000068.1, on the reverse strand, counting down.
AAGGTGTGGGACGGGTTCCGGACATCGGACGAGGTCTTGTCGTCGAAGTCCCAGTGCCAATGCACGATCCGGCCGTCGGGATCGGCGCTCGAGTCGCTGAACGCACAGGCGAATCCGACGCACATCATGCCGAACGCGGCCTGCGGGTATAGGTTCGAGAGCCCGAGCACGTGCACGGCCTGGGTAGCCTGGGTGGTCGCTCCACTGTCGTCGGTCACGGCCAGCTCCACCGTGTAATCCCCCGGCGCGCCGTAGCTGTGGGTCGCGTCCTTCTCCGTGCCGTCGGGAGCGGCGTCGCCGAACGACCAGCGGTACGATGCGATCCGGCCGTCCGTGTCGGTGCTCGAGTCGGCGAAGCTGCACGTCAGGTGGCTACAGGTAGCCGTGAAGCTCGCCGCCGGCGGCGTGTTGACTCGGGCGGCCAAATGGACCACGCTGCCGGCCCGGCCGCTGGCGCCCTGGTCATCGGTGACGGTGAGCGCCACCACGAAGCTCCCCGCACCGGCGAAGGCGTGCCGCACGTTCTTCCCGGAATCCCCGGCCGACTGGTCGCCGAAATCCCAGTGGTAGCCGACGATCGTTCCATCGGCGTCGGAGCTCGCATCGGTAAAGCTGCAGGCTTGTCCCTGGCACACGGTGGTGAACCCTGCGACGGGCGGCTGGTCCGGCCGGAACAGGTCTCTGCCGGAACCGCCGCAGCCGGCCGCCAACCACGCAGCGCCCACGACGGCGGTGGCGCGGATCATCTGGAGACTCCTTTCATGGGCTTGCACCAGATGACGCGTAGCCGGCGTGCCAATCCCGCCATTGGCGCAGACGGCCGACCTGAGGCCTCGAGCGCCGGAGGGTCGAGCGGCCCGTCCTCTCTACTGCGGCCGGGACGGCGCCGCGGCGCGCCGCTTCCACTCGTCCGTCGTATTCGATCAATGGACCCCGGCGGTTGCCTCCTCGTGGACGACCCTGGTGCCCAGGACCTCGAAGAACTTCGCCAGCCAGGCGGGATGCGCCGGCCAGGCGGGAGCGGTCACGAGATTGCCATCGGTCACCGCCTGGTCGATCGCGATCCCGGCGTAGGTGCCGCCGGCAAGCGTCACCTCGGGCCCGACCGCGGGGTAGGCCGAGACCGTCCGTCCTTTGATTACGCCGGCCGCGGTGAGAATCTGGGGACCGTGGCAGATGGCGGCCACCGGCTTGTCTTCCGTGAAGAAGTGGCGGACGACGTCCAGCAGCCTCGGGTTGAGCCGGAGGTACTCGGGCGCCCGGCCGCCGGCGATGACGAGCGCGTCGTAGCTCTCGGGCCGCACCTCGTCGAAGGTGGCATTGAGGGTGAAGTCGTGGCCGCGCTTCTCGGTGTAGGTCTGATCCCCCTCGAAATCGTGGATCGCGGTCCGCACCTTCTCGCCCGCCTTCTTGCCGGGGCAGACGGCGTGCACCGTGTGTCCCACGGTGAGGAGCGTCTGAAACGGGACCATCACCTCGTAGTCTTCGGCGAAATCGCCGACCAGCATGAGAATCTTCTTGCTCATGGTTGTCGCTTCCTGTTGCGGGGTGTCATTCAATGTGAAGACCGGTTACGGCGGGAGCAATGGCGCTCTCGATCCCTAAGCTTGCCTCTTCCGGGCGGTTTCATGCTTGGCCCAGCCGAGGACGAAGGCGCACTGTTCATCGGTCTCGGGTGATCGCGGCGTCCAATGTCGCTTCTCCATGCACTCCCACAGCTCGGCGATCCGTTCCAAGGCCTCCGTCCCGGTGAGGCCCTGTCGAACCAGGTAGCACCCGATGACGGTGCCGGTTCTGCCCACGCCTCCCCAGCAGTGGACGTACAGCGTCCGCCCCCTGGCCTGCTCTGCTTCGATCAGATCCAGAATGCGGTGCATGTGAGCGGGCGATGGGATGCCCATGTCGCGGACCGAAAGTCGGTAATAGGCGGGAGCGCCTCGTGCTTCATCGGCCAGCGCCTGCAGGGCCGACTCGTACTGCTCCAGCTCGCCGTCCTCGGTCAGATCAATGAAGGTGTCGACGCCGGCGGCGTGCAGCAGCCGGAGCTTGGTGGCGGCCTCCGCAGCTCGCGGGGAGCCGGGGTACTCGCCGGCCAGGATCGGGGCATCCGGCAGCCAGTAGCAGTTGGGAAGGGGTCGGGGTCTCACTTGACCTCTACCAGGATGGTCCAGCCTGGATGTTGGGGGATCCCAGCTGCCTCCGAACCGCCAGCACCAACGCCACCAGACCCAGGCTCACGCCGGCGCCGAACAGTCCCCACCGAAAGGGCGGCGGCTCCGCCTGGCGCAGGACGAGGGGGAAGTCGAGCACGAAGGAGCCGAGCACCAGCAGCGCGCCGGTGAGCGCCAGGAAGCCGAGCGAGATCGGAACCCGGACCGGCTCACCGCGCGCTCCCTTGCGCCATAGCAGCAGCCCTCCGACCACGAGCAGGACGCTCACGATCACAGGGGCCACGACCGGCCCGGTCCACGGCACCGGGATCAGAAACAGCACATCCCAGGTGAACAGGGATGGCGGCCATCCGAGCAGGAGCCACAGCCAGACATAGTAGAAGATGTCCCAGACCCCGAAGCTCACGCAGAAGGCCGGGAATCGCTCCCACCGCTCCCTCCCGGCCAGCATGGCGACGCCGAGCAGCATCACCAGCGTCGCGGCCTCCCGGCCGATCTCGATCGCGACCATCTCCGGCGGCAGCGGAGCCAGCGGGAAGGCGAAGCCACGCGGGTAGTAGAGGGCCCGCAGGTACACGACGACCGCCGCCTCGACGTAGGCCATCGCGATCGCGTACGTGATCAGCCAGGGGAGAGGCCGGGGTGCTCGCATCGCCGAAGCCGAGGTCACGGAGTGTCGGTGGTCAAGGCATCCGCCTCCGATGCGGCCCTGGCCTGCCCACGCCACCGGCGGCGGTCGCGGCGGCGCTCCGGCAACAGCGAGACCAGCAGCGAGAGCGGCTGGTAGACCATGTGGCGCATCGCCGGCACCGTGGTGAGGGCCCGGAGTGGCTGCTCCATCCCTTCCCGGATCTCCGCCACCAGCGCCGAGACGATCGCGCGCCGGTCGGCCGCCTTCCACTCGACCACCGCCAGGATCCGGTGAACGGCGTAGAGACCGGTGAGCACCGTCGCGACGAACAGGAAATCCAGGCCGTGGAGGTCGAGCGGCCGGAGCGCCAGACCCTGGCCCGGCCCCATGGTCGAGGTCCACGCCACGGTCACGGAGAGCCGCTGGGTCTCGAGCCAGTCGGCCCCGAATCCGGCGAGCACCGGGGCCAACGCGGCCGCGGCCCCCGAGATGAGCGCGTTAGTGGCGAGATAGCCGGCCGCCTCACCCCTCGGCGCGAGCTCCATCGCGACCGTGCTGGTCGTGAGGGTAACGCCGGCGGTGGTGAGGCCTGCGAGCACGTGGATGGCCCCGACGACCGCGAGGACGAGCCAGGGCGTGTGCAGCATGCCGGCGATCGGCCAGGCCGCCACGCTCAGGAGGAAACCGACGCAGGAGACGCGGAGCACGGTGAGGGTCTGGAACCGGTCGGCCACCCTGCCCCACGCGCGGAGCACGAGGACGGTGGTCAGCTGGCTCAGGACCGTGGCCCCGAGCACCACAGCCATGGGGAGACCCAGGCGCCGGAGCAGGTACACTGTGAAGAACGGTGCGGAGAGGTTGGTCGCGAAGGTCCACGCGGCGAGGAAGGCGACGAGCGGCCGGAACTGCGGGTGCCGGAACGGGGCCCGCACGATGTCGCGCCAGGGGCGGTGGCTGGCCGGGCCCATGGGCGGCTCCGGGATCCGGCCGAGGGGAATGAGGCCGGCGAGTCCCGCCGTGACCCCGACGCCCAGCACCAGGACGTAGGCCTCGGCCGGCGTCCCGAGGGCCTCGCGGAGCCGGTCGATCGCGATGCCGGCGCCGAGCGCGAGCGGGGCGCCGATCGCCGTCGCGATCGCCATCCGGCGGGCCACCACCCGGTTCCGGGCCCCCTCGGGGAGGAAGTCGCGCATCCACGAATTCCAGGCCGCCCCCGAGACGGCGGCGAACGCGGCCACGATGAGCAGAAGCCCGAAGAGGCTCGGCACCCGGGCGCCGCTCGGCACGAGCCAGGGGAGCCCGAGCAGCCCTATCGCGGCCGTGCGCCCGACGAGCGCCACCCACCAGCAGATGGCCTTCCGCCGGCGCCAGCGCTCGATGAGGGCGACGGTAGGGATCTGGAGCACCTGCGTCGCGGGGCCGAGGGCGGCGAGGAGGCCGACTTCGGTATTGGAGGCGCCGAGCAGGAGGGCGTAGCCGACGAGCAGCGGGCCGCTCAGCAGGGCGTCGCGGATCTGGGAGCAGACGCCGTCGGCCTGGTAGGCGCGGAGGCCGCGGCGCTGGGCGGGATCGTCGAGGGTCGGGGGCGGGGACGGGGCTGGCACGGCGTCGCAGGATAGTGCGGTTGGGGGGGTGGGGGGAACCCCGCACGCGGCCTGCCCGTCTAGGTACTCAAGCCCAACTCGTCCAGAAACTCGTTCCGAAACACCTCCCGCACCGCTCTGTCGGGCAGCAGCCGCTCGCGCGCCGCCACCCACCGGTCCACCCGGGCGCCGTACAGCCGCCGCGTCTCGGCCGCGCTCAGGCCCACGATCTTCCCCCAGTGCAGCCCGTACGGGATCCCGCTGTCGTGCATCGCCTGCCAGATGCGGGCGAAGAAGCTGCGCGTCCGGGTGCTGTAGGGTCCGTCGATGTCCACGACGCAAGTCATCGGGAAGCGCGTGAACCCCATCGTCGCCCGGGTGCCGGGGACGAAGCGGAACGCCAGGATGCAGGGAAACGGCCCGTGCGCGGTGTTGATCCCGATGATGAGCTCGAGGGTCCGGATCGCATCCTCTGCCGCGACGCTCACCCCGACACCCGCCGCCTTGCCGCGCGTCTCGGTCGCCGGGAACTGGTCCTCGAGCGTGCCGCAGGCATCGGTCAGGTCCCGCTGGTCGCCGCCGACGAGCGCGGAAACCGCCCCGGGGATCACGCCGGGCAGCAGGTCGAGCAGCCGGCCAAGGGTGCCGTAGAGCTCGTCACCGGGCGCGATGCCGGCACTCCGCGTGGAGACGGATCCCGGCCCACACGGCTGGTCGTACATCGCCGTCACGAACACCCCCCGCTCGGGATGAAACGGGTCGATGACGACGCTGTAGTGCCAGAGCCGGTCGGCCGGGCGCGAGGCGTCGGGCACGGGCACCGGGAGCGCGCCGAGGTCGAACCCGGTCACCGCGGCCTTGAACGCGTCGTCGTACGGCAGCCGGCGACGGTAGGCGCGGAGCGTGAACGCCGGCCGGGTCTGCAGCAGCACCCCCTGCACGAAACCCAGACTTCCGAACCCCACCAGTGCTGCGCTGAAGAGCTCGTCGTCGCGCACCAGCCGCGCTCCGAGGTGCTCGGCGAAGCCGACCTCCGTGACCGGCGTATCGGCGGGCTCGAGCCAGATGCTCTCGGTCGGTGAGACGACGAGATGCAGCGCCCGCACCTGCTCCTGCATGCTCCCGAAGCGGATGGCCGAGCCGTGCGTGCCGGTCGCGATCGCGCCGGCGATGCTCTGCCCGTTGCTCGCGCCGCAGGCCTGCAGCGACTGGCCCTGCGGGATGAGCCGCCGGTGGAGCCCGGCGATCGAGCAGCCCCCCTGCGCGAGCCAGAGCGCGCTCCGGTCGCCGGCGTAGTCGGCCCGGATCGAGGCTGGGCGCAGGCGGAAGAGGAGATTGAGGTCGCTCGTGTCGAGCAGCCACCCGTCGGTCGCGGCGCAGCGCGACATCGACCAGGTGCCACCGTACGCGCGCAGGTGCACGCCGGCCGCGACCGCCTCGCCGAGCAGGCGCTGCACGTTGGCCGTGGTGTGGCGGTAGCGCTCGTCCATGGTGCCGAGCGCGGGATTCACGAGCTGGTAGAGCCCGATGAGCGGCTGCGTGAACGTCTCGTGCTTGGGCTGCCACTGCGTGACGCCGAGGTCGCGCAGCTCGGCGAACGGCGTGGGCGCGGTCATCGGGAGAGCCCGATCTCGCCCGTGCCCTCCCGCGGGCGCGAGCAGCGCCAGGTCACCCGCCGCGGCACGACGATGCCCAGCGTCAGGAGCCCGAGCATCGTCTGGCCGAAGTTGGCCTTCACCTCGAGCTGGTCGATCGCGTTGGTCTCGGGACAGACGGCCACGGTGTCCTTGCTGTGCAGCAGCCCCCACGCGTACGAGTACACGGTTTTGCTCCCGCTCCGCACCTCGGGGTCGGGCCGCGCCACGGCCACGTACTGGTGGTAGCAGCCCGCCGCCGCGGTCGCCGCGGCGAATCCCACGCTGCAGGTCGCGCGTCGGAACGTTGCCCTGGTCATCGGAACACCTCGCAGAAAGCGTGGTCGAGCGCGCCGGTCAGCGCGCATGCGCGAGCATCCAGCGCAGCATGAGAGCGGAGCGCAGTCGCGGCGACGCGTCGGCGCCGCCCGACTCCGCGAGGATTCCCGCGTCGAGTGCGAGCCCCTGCGCCACTGCCGTTTCGACGGTGAGGCCGGGATAGAGCCGCTGGAACTCCGAGTCGAAGTACACCTCGCCCAGGAGGTCCACCCGGCTCGCCTTGCGCTCGAAGGCGACGCCGAGCCGCTGGTGCCAGTCGCTCCGGAACGCATTGGTGCCCTGGAGCAGCACGAGCAGGTCGAGCCTGGGGCTCAGCGTCCACTGCGCCGACACCCAGAGCGTATGCCGGAGCGGGCCGATGCTGTCGCCGGCGAGCCGGCCGCCCCGCGCCAGGGCGGCGAAGCCGTAGCCGCCCGAGACCTGCACGCAGCACCGGGCGCGCGCCGCGCGGCGGGCGTCGGCGAAGAGGGCTGAGAGGTCCACGCCCAAGCCGGTCACGTCGTCGGCCTCGGCGGCGGGATGCACGTCGTGGGCGGCCAGCGCCGAGTCCACCCGCTCGGCGAGGCCGTAGTAGCCCGAGGTCACATCGTGCGGGTCATGGAAAGTCGCGCGGAGCGCGAGCCCGAGCCGGGTGGCGCCCGGCAGCGACGGATCGTGCGCCACTGCGACGCCGATCACCGTCTTGGTCACGATCCGCCGGAGCCGGCCGGCCACCGAGTTGTCACGGTAGCTCGCGAGCGTGCGCGTGCCGCCGCCCAGCAGGTAATAGGGCGAAAACTCCAGGTTCGCGGCCAGGCTCACGCTGTCACCCGTCGCCGCGCCGGCGAGCACGGCGGCCGCGACGGGCTTGGGCCCGGTGGCGCGGTACACCCGGCGCGTGCCCAGGTCGAGTGGCACGAAGCCCGCCGGCTCAGGCGGTTCGACGTCGAGGACGTAGCGGTAGACGTTCTGGCGCTGCCCTTCCTGGGCGGCGAGCGGCGCTGCCCTGACGGCCAGCGTGGCGACGACGGGCAAACCGAGCCAGCAACACAGGCGGCCCGTCACGCGAGCGACGCTTCGGCCAGCGTGGTGCGGAGCAGCGGGGCGGACGCTTTCGGAGACGTTGTCCCAGCGTGCCGCTCGGGCATGGTGAGGTTCCCTGAAGGCCGATCCGGGGTGCCGCGGTGGCAACCGCGGGCACGGGATGCCGATGTACCGTCCAGGCGCGGTGGTCGCTATGAAGTGGGCGAGCGCCTACAATGAGGACGGTGCTCGGAATCGTCAAGACGGCGGGGGCCATCCTACGAGCGCACCTGACGGTCACCGGTCGCGTTTGGAGCCGGGTGGCTGCCGAATACGACTGCCTGGATACCCTCGATTCTCGCTCGGCGGGGCAGTCGACGGACAGGCGTCAGAACGAATCTTCTGTGGGTCCGCTCGCGAGCCGCGGCCACAAACGCTAGATACGGCGCGAGGGTGCGGCGAAGGAATCTGGCGCGAGCGTGGGTCGATCATGGCCGTCGCGTTTAGGACGGATCCGCAGGTCCTGCGACACGCGACGCGGGATCGGTGGCCTGCTGGGTGAGCGCCCTAGTTGCCCCAAACCAGTCCCAACGTTCTCCGGCGAAGTAGCCGCCAAGTGAGTTACCTGAGCCTGAGTCGAGGGCGTCGGCCGGCGATACAAGGTGCATTGGAATGATTGCGTTCCCGTGATTCGCACGAGCCATCATGGACCCGACAGGAGCTCCTGGACCGGCTTGACGCCCAGATCAGGAGTCACCCAAGAACGCGCAGCACCCGCTCGAGGCCCTGCGCAGCTCGCTGGCCGGCGAAGGAACTCCCGCGACCATCGAGGACCTGCGCCGGGAGTTCGGCCTTGATCGAGAGACCCATCTTCCTCTCTAGGTTCCTTACCGATCTTCGGTATTTCACCGAGCACGACCGCAAGCTCGCCCTTCGCCTGCTCGATCTGGTTGAGGCCGTGCTCCGGGACCGGTTTGCCGGCATGGGGCGGCCTGAGCCGCTCAAGTACCTCGGCCCGAACGTCCGGTCCCGGCGGATTACCGACGAGCACCGGCTGGTGTACCGGGTGCTCGACGATCGGATAGACTTCCTGCCAGCTCGCTATCACTACTGATAGTGTCCAAATGAATAACCCGTGGACGATGTTCCTGTTTCCAGCATTCCTCTTGTCCATCACCTTCGCGCGAGACCCGCTGCCCTCCGCGCGCTGGTTCGACCTCGGCCACCGGATGGTCGCCCGCCTGGCCGAGCTCCGGCTGGCGCCCCACACCCGCGACGCCGTGCGCGACATCCTCGGCGGCCAGAGCCTCGCCGACGCCTCGGTCTGGGCCGACGACATCCGGCAGTACCGCCACGACGCCGATCTGCTCCACTACGTCAACATCCCGCTCCGCGACTCGGTCTATCTGCCTGAACAAGACTGCCCGAACAGCCGCTGCATCATCGCGGCGATCGAGACCGACCGGCGCATCCTGGGCAACCCGGCCGCGACGGCGCTCGAGCGCGCCGAGGCGCTGCGGTTCCTGGTGCACTTCCTCGGAGACCTGCATCAGCCCCTCCACGTGGCCGACAACAGCGACCGCGGAGGGAACCGGCGTACCGTGTACCTGCTGGGCGACTCGATGAACCTCCATCAGGCGTGGGACGGCGAGCTGATCAAGCGCTACCGGCTGAGCGACTCGGCGTACTTCGAGCTGCTGCGCCGGCAGATGGACGCCATGGACGTGTCGGCGCTCGAGCGGGGGACGGTGGTGGACTGGGCCATGGAGGGCCACCGGATCGCGGTGGAGCAGGTGTACGGTCCGATCCCGCGCGGTGGGAGGCTGGGGCAGCGGTACCTGGACGCGAGCCGGCCGGTGATCGACCACGCCCTGATCGCAGCGGGCGTGCGGCTGGCGAAGGTGCTCAACGAGGCGCTGGTCGCGTACCAACCGTCGCTGCGGGCGGAGGTGCCGCTCGAGCGCGGGGTCTACACGGATCGCGAGGCGGCCGCACACGTGGGGGAGACAGCGAGCGTGGTGGGGACCGTCGCCGCGGTATTCCGGTCGAAGGGCGGGAACGTGTACGTCAACTTCGGCGCCGACTATCCGCGGCAGACGTTCACGGCCGTGGCGCTCGCCCCGCTCGAGAGCTGGACCGTGGGGCTGGACAGCCTGACGGGCAGGCGGGTCAGCGTGCACGGCGAGATCGTGAGCTACCGGGGACGGGTGGAGATAGTGCTCACGGGGCCGGGACACTCAGCGTAGAGGCGGGCCGGCCACTGACGTTGCCTCACGATCCAAGTTGACCGGCTCGTCTTTTCCACCCCTGGAGCGTGTACCGCTACGCCCCACGAGCGCGGCGCGGCGACCCGTCACATTCGGTGCCCCGGTGTGAGCCGCGGTCAGTCGTGACCGGGACTGGGCCGCCGCGTCGCCGAGGACAGCGTTCAGCGGGCACTTCGCTACCGTCGGAACGAGAGCATCAGGCCGAGCTGTGGCGCCCAGTCCGTCGACTTCGACGAAATCCCGATCGCGTTGTCGAACTTGACGGAGGCGTGGCTCGTGAGACCCCAACGGATGCCGGTGATGAAGTCCCACTCGTCGAGGGCGCCGCCCTCACCCCCCTCGATGGCCAGATAGAGGTGGACCGGCGGCGCCAGCCGCTTGAGGTACTCGACGGCGACCTCTCCGAAATCGAGATTCTTGCCCGCCCGGTTGTACTCGCCGGCCACCCGTGCCGTGACCGTCCCCCATGAGAAGCCCCGCGTCACCCCGAGGCCAGGCTTGAAATCCAGATCGGGGTCGGCGATCAGGAGCTTCCTCTTGTGCGACGGAAACGTGACCTCGACGAAGCCGAAGATCTCGGGGCGATGCTCGCTCTCGGTCATGAGCCGGCCGCGGAGCTGGGCTTCGATATCCGCGATCCCCGACTCGTGGATCCTGCCCGGGGTCGCGAACGTATCGAATGGTGACTTGTCCAGCGTCTGACTCACCACCGCGGCCTCGAACTCGACCGCGATTCTGTCGGTGAGGCCGTAGGCGAGAAAGACTTGTCCCGCCGTCCCCCGGAACCTGCCGCGGAAATTGACGTCGGGGCCGAGGCCGAACTCGCTGGGTTGGTATTCCCGGTTGTGATCGCGGGCGTATTCGAAGAACGCATAGACCAGCCACTCGTGCCGGCGCACATAGGTGCCGAACAGCGAGGTGGGAATGCCCCCGTCGCGCTCCCGTAGATAGCCGGGCAGCGACACCTCCTGAGCGGCGCCGGCCCGAGGAAGCCAGGTCAGGGCGACAACGGCGGAGACGGCGACGCGAGCGAGTCTCGAGCCCCGCATTTCCATTGGTGCCGCCCTCCCGCCCGGGCATCGCTGGTTCCGGAGACCGCGCCGGCTGGGCGGTTGCGACCGGCGCTCCAGAGGAGCCCGTCTGGCGCCCGGTTTGTGACGGGCCAGGGTCCGGCTGGTCACAAACGACCGGCCCCGGCCGATCCACAATGACGGGGTCAGGGATCAGCCGTCGCGTGGTCCCCAGCCTTCAACATCTCCCACGCGTGAGAGATGTTGGGAAGCACTCGCCGCACCGGAGATGACGTGGCCCCGCTGCTGTTCCATGCACTCGCCAGCCTCGTCCTGCTCCAGACCCCGCCCGCCTCGGTCGAGGGCATCGTTCGCGACGTCGAATCGGGTGCGCCCCTCCCCGGCGCGATCGTCGCCTTGCCGGGGCTGAGCCGGGTCGCCACCGCGGGCCTCGACGGCCGCTACCGCGTCGCCGGGGTTCCTCCGGGCAGCCAGCGCGTCACCGTCCGCTATCTCGGCTACGAGCCCCGCACCCTGGACGCCCTGGTGCCCAGGGAAGGCGCGCTCGAGATCAATCTCTCGCTGCGGGCGGTGGCCCTGCACCTCCGACCGATCGTGGTGCGTCCGCCGATGGCGGTCCGCGGCGTGGAGGATGACAGCGTAGCGTTCCCCGACCGCTCGGTGTCGATGGCCGCCGTGCACAACGACCCGCTGCTGGCCGAGCCGGACGGCTTGCTGGCGCTGAGCGGGGGAGAGGTGGTGCTGCAGCCCGAGTCACCCAATGGCCTGCACGTGCGCGGGGGCGAGTCCGACCAGACCGGCTACCTGCTCGACGGCATCCCGGTGCTCAGCCCGTACCACGCGGCCGGCCTGTTCAGCGCCTGGAACCCGGACGCGCTCGCCGGCCTCCGGCTGTCCGCCTCCACACCGGCTCCCGACGCTCCCGGAGCGCTGTCGGGTACCGTCGCCGCGGTGACGCGGTCGCCCGGCTCGCGGCTCCAGACCTGGGCCACCCTCAGCACCTCGCAGGCGCGGCTCACCGTGGACGGTCCGATCGGCGCGAGGGGCGCCGGCATGCTCGTGAGCCTGCGGACCGGGTTTCCCGCCGGCTTCGCGCCCGCGGGCGAGGCCAGCTACCTCCACGGCCGGAGCAACGACCAGTTGGTCACGCTCGATGCCCCGGTGATGGGCGGCGGGCTCCGCCTGCTGGCGTACGACAACGACAACCTCCTCGGCGCGGCGTCGACCACCACCGATTCGGCGAGATTCGCGCGCCCCCGGAACCGCTTTGCCTGGTCGAGCCGGTCGCTCGGCGCGGCGTGGCGCCGGGAGCGCGCCGGCGTCACCGTCCGCGTGCAGGCCTGGAGCGCGACGGCCGCGTCAGGCGCCGCCTGGTCCGCCGAGGCCGGCGGCCTGGCGATGGCCAGCCGCCGCGCCGATCTGGGCGCGCTCGCGGCCGTGGACCGTCGCTCGGGCCGGTCCTGGACGGAGCTCGGAATTCGGATCGAGCGCAGCCGCGCCGCCTACGACGTCACGCCGGACTCGACCGGGGCGGTCTGGAGCCTCGACGGCACGACGCCCGTCGCCACCGCGTTCGTCCGCCACGGGCGGGCCATCGGTCCCCGTCTCGATCTCGAGCTGGGCACCACCGCGAGCCTGGCCGCCGGCACGGCGTATGCCGATCCCGGCGTGCAGCTCCGCTGGCGGCCGGCCAGCCGCCTCACGCTGACGGGCAGCTACGGCCGCCGCCATCAGTTCGTGCAGTCGCTCCGCAATCCCGAGTCGGTCGTGGGCAACATCTTCCCCGCGGAGCTGTCCGCCGGCATCGGCGCGCCCGGCGTGCCGGCGGCCCGTGGGGATCAGGCCGTGGTCGCGGTGGAGTATCGTCCGTCGCCGCGGGTCCGCTTCGGCGCGCAGGGGTGGGTGCGCGGCTTCGGCGGGCTGCTGCTGGCCGCGCCCGAGGCGGTAGAGCCGTTCAGCACGGACGGGTTCGTCGTGGGGTCGGGGCGCGCGCGTGGGGTGGTGCTCGACGCGTCGATCGTCAGCGCCCGGTACGCCGTGGTGGCCAGCTACGGGTTCCAGCGGGTCCGGCTGGCGGACGCCACCCTCGGCTACACGCCCGGCTTCGCCTCCGCCCACCTGCTCGATGCCGGCGTGATGGTTTTCCCTACGGCCACCACGTCGGTTCGCCTCGGGCTGAGCGGCGCGGCCGGCCGGCGGGCCACGGCCGCATCGGGCCCGTTCGAGTGGGAAGCCTGCAACCTCCGAGACGGAGGCTGCGAGCTGGCCGGCAGCCCGCACTATGGCGGGGCGCCGCTCGGGGGCCTTCGGTTGCCGCCGTACGCCCGGCTGGACCTCGGGCTGCGCCAGCGGTTGCCCCTCCATGTCGGCGCCCGCCGCGCCGAGCTGGCGCTGTACGGGACCCTGACCAACCTCCTCGCGCGCGCCAACGTGCTGACCTATGCTGACGGCCCGATGGCGGGCGGGCGAAGCGCGGTGGAGATGCGCCCGTTCGCCCCGCTGGTGCTCGGGGCCGACTGGCAGTTCTGAGTCTTGCCCGTTCCCCACGTCATGAATCGGCCGGTCCTGGGTTCCTTGGATGACTCACTCCGGGAGAGCGCGGCGTCGTTCCAGGAACAGTTCACGGCGATCTTCGACGCGAACTTCGCCCGGCTCTACCGGGTCCTCGACCGGCTGTCGGGCGAGCCGGAGCTGGCCGACGACCTCGCGCAGGAGGCGTTCGTCCGGCTCTACCGCCGCGGCTCGCTGCCCGACGCGCCGGCCGCGTGGCTCGTCAGCGTGGCGCTGAACCTGTTCCGCAATGCGCGGGCGAGCCAGGGCCGTCGGCGCCGCCTGCTGACGCCGGCACGCGCCGCGCACGCCCACGCGGACGCCTCGCCGGCGCCCGACGAGGCCGTCGTCGGGGAGGAAGCCCGGCGCCGGGTCCGCGCCACCCTCGACGGCATGCCCGACCGCGAGCGTCGTCTGCTGCTGCTCCAGGCCGAAGGGTTCAGCTACCGGGAGATCGCCGCCGGCCTGGCGCTGCACGAGGCGAGCATCGGGACCCTGCTGGCGCGGGCCCGCCGGCTGTTTCGGGAAGAGTATACGGGAGGCACGGATGCTGAGTCCTGACGACGACTCGATGCAAGACGTGATCGCGCTGCTCCAGAAGCTGGATCACCCGGTGCCGCCGGTCACCGCGAAGTCGGTGATGATCCGCGCGGGGGCCGCGGCCTCCACCCGCAGGCGGGTCCCTCCACTCGCGCGCTGGGCCGCCGCGATCGTGATGGCGGCCGGAGCCGCGGGCGTCGCCTACGCCCTGCCCGGCTCGCCGGTGCCCCGATGGGTCGCGGCGCTTGCCTCCCGACTCGAGGCTCGGCCCGAGGCGCGGCCGCCGGAAGCGGCCGGGCCGGCGGCCCGGGCGCGGGAGAGCGCCGGAATCGCGGTGGACCCGGGGCGCGATCTGGTGATCGTCTTCTCCGCGAGCACGCCCGGCGCGCTCGCACGGGTGACCCTCGGCGACGGCGCCGAGGTGCTCGTGCGCTCGCCCGTCGGCGCGGTGACGTTCACCAGCGATGCCGGGCGCCTGCTCATCCGGGGCCCGGGCGCGCCGGACACGGTCACCATCGAGATTCCCCGCGGCGCGCGGCGGGTCGAGATCCGGGCCGGCGGCGCGCGGGTGTTCCTCAAGGAGGGCGTGAGCATCGACACCCGTGCGGCCCGGCTGGGCGATGGGGACTACGAGATTCCCCTGGCACGGCCGCCGTCACAAGATCCTCGGTAGCGGGTTCCTCGGACGGACGACGTGCGTCCGCGACGCCTCTTGCTCGTTCGTGTGCTGGAGGTGGTCACCTCTACCAGAGGAATTCCCGACCATGGTTACGCGCCCGACCCCCTCGATCGTGCTCGCGCCGGCCCTCATGCTGGCCCTCGCGTGCAACTCCCCCAATCCCACCCAACCCACCGCCCTCACCGCGACCGATCCGGCGCCAGACGTCTCCAGTGCCCTGGCGGCGGCCGCGGCGACCACCTCGGCCTCTGGGGCCGCCGCGGCGGAGTCGCGACTGCCCGAGTTCGACCCCGGCGATTTCGTGCGGCACGTGACCAATCCTCTCTTCCCGCTGCCGCTGGGCACCACGCTGATCTATCGCGGCACCGAGGACGGCCTGCCCGAGCGGGTCGTCACCGAAGTGACGACGGACCACAAGACCATCCTCGGCGTTCCCGTCGTGGTGGTCCTCGACCGGGTCTTCCTGAACGGCGTGCTCAAGGAGAAGACCTTCGACTGGTACGCGCAGGATCAGGACGGCAACGTCTGGTATTTCGGCGAGGACACGAAGGAGTTCGAGAACGGCAAGGTCATCAGCACCGCGGGATCCTTCGAGGCCGGGAAGAACGGGGCCCACGCCGGCATCATCATGCGGGCGCACCCCGTGCTGGGGCAGACAACGCCCCAGGAGTTCGCGGCCGGCGTCGCCGAGGACAAGGGGAAGGTGCTCGATCTGGATGCCACCGTCACCGTCCCCTACGGCACGTTGCCCCACTGCCTCAAGCAGGCGGAGTTCACCCCGCTCGAGCCGGCGGCACTGGAGCACAAGTTCTACTGTCCCGGAATCGGCATCGCGCGGGAGCGCGACGTGTCGGGTGGTACGGTGAACACAGCGCTGGCGATCGTGCGCCGCTGAGGCGCGGGAGGGTCCCGCTGGAGACTCCCGAACGGAGCGGACGGCATTCACCACGGCAACACGGAAAACACGGAGGCAGCACGGAGAACGGCAGGACCCCCCAGTTGCTCTCCGTGCCTCCGTGGTGAAGACAGCCACGACCTCCACAGCGTCCAGGCAGCGGAGGGCCGCCGAGGTCCGGGTGCACGGCTAAGTGGCGTCTCGTCGATAAGGGCGGCATTCACCACGGAACGCCGGCCGGTCTCAGACCGGCCGAAACAGCTCCTCGAGGTCGAGGGTGAACGGCTCCCGCGTGCCCACCGGGTGCCAGACGAGCCGCTCCCGCTGGACCGCGGGGAAGTCGTCCGCGGGGGTCCAGACTTCGACCGACCGCTCGTCGCCGTCCACCACCCAGTACAGCGGGACACCGGCATCCCGGTAACGAAGCCGCTTGAGGAACCGGTCACCGCGGGCGGTGGAAAGGCTCAGCACCTCGGCCACGAGCAGCAGCGTTTGCACGTGACTCCAGGTCAGCATTCGAGCCTCGTCCGGCACCACCACGAACACGTCGGGCTGCACGAGCACGTCCGGGCCCCACGAGATGTCGGCCGGCGAGGACAGCACGACGCCGCCGACGGGGCGCCGTTCTACGTAGTTGCCGAGAGCCAGAGTCAAGCGCTGAACGATGACCTGATGCCAGAGCCGAGGCGCCGGCGTCACGAGCAGTTCGCCGTAGACCACTTCGTAGCGGTTGCCGTCGTCCGGCATCGCGCGGACCATGTCGGCGGTGTAGTACACGGGGATGGCCATGCCCATACGTTCGTCTCGGCGGCGAGGGGATGGCAAGGGGGAGCCATTCGGGAGAGTGCGATACTGGCCCGAGCCTCGGATCACCCCTTTCCCGCACGACGGCACGGAAGCCACGCAGCGAGCCCTCCCGGCGGCGATAGGTTGTCAGGGCTGAAACGCGACCTTGACCGGCACCGCGGCCGAGGTGGATGACCCCCGCATCAGTCCCTCCTTGATCGAAGACACCGCGTGCGACGCGTGTCAGACCAACCCCTCCGCATACTGCTCCAGGTGACACAGCAGATTCACCAGCCGCATCTCCTCCACCGACGTACACCGCGTCTCCAGCAGCTCCGGGCTCCCCACCACGATCGCCAAGGCCTGCGCCCGCGACACCGCCACGTTCAGGCGGTTCGGGCTCAGCAGGAAGCCCGCGCCGCGCGGAGCCTCTTCGAGCGTGGACGCGCACAGGCTGACGATGACGACCGGTGCCTCCTGCCCCTGGAACTTGTCCACCGAGCCAATCCTGGCGGCCGGGCCCAGCCGCCCGCGGAGGCAGTTGACCTGGGCATTGAACGGCGCCACCAGGAGAATGTCGTTCAGGGACATGGGACGTGTGACCCCCTCACGGTCCACGACCTCGCGGCCGAGCAGGTGCTGCACGATGCCCTCGATGGCGTCGCACTCCTCCTCGCTCCACTGGGCGCAGCTGTCATGGGACACGGGCACCCAGAGTATGCCGGTCTCCTTGGGCACCGGTCCGCCGGCCGAGGCCTGGATCACCCGCTGGCGCGCCGTCTCGGGAGTGCTCCCTAGGCGACCCTCATAGCATGCCTCGGAAATGAAGCGGCATACGTCGGGATGCATCCGGCGCGAGGTGCCGAGGAAGATGCCGAGGTCGTCGGGAATGGTGGCGTGGCCGTGGAGCGCGTACTCGAGACCGGAGAGGCCGGTCTCCCCGGGATGGCTGCCCTGGGTGGGCTGGGCGAGCTGCATCTGGTCGCCGATGAGAACCAGGTTCCGGGCGGACTGACCAACGGCCACAGCGTTGGCGAGCGAGACCTGGCCGGCCTCGTCCACGAACAGGTAGTCGAACGCGCCGGCCAGCTCCTCCCGGCTGAAGACCCAGGCGGTGCCGCCGACCAGCACCGGGCCGCCTCCGACGACACCGGCGACCTCGTCCGATTCCAGCTCCTGGATGACGCCCTGGGCCATGAGCGGGTCGCCCTCGTCATCGCCCACCTTGTAGAGCGGCACGGTAACATTCGCCTGCGACAGCGCTGCGTGCACGGCGCGCATCAGGTTGAGGATCACCTTGTGGCTCTGGGCCGTGACGCCGATCCGCCGGCCGGCCCGGAGGAGGTGCGCGATGATCGCGGCCGCCCTGAATGTTTTGCCGGTGCCGGGTGGGCCCTGGATGCAGAGGGTGGTGTCCTCCAGGCGGGCGGCGACGTCGCACATGTCCGCGATCGGAGCGTCACCCGGACGCACGAGCGGCCCTCCGGTGTGCCCCCTGACTCTGGGGGCGCGCCGCCGCAGCAGGTTGCACACGGCCTGGGCGCCCGGGTCTCCGCCCTCCCAGCTCGCGGCGAACCGGGCCACGGCCTCCTTGATGATCTTCGCGGGCACGGACTCGTTGGGTATGAGGCAGAGCCGGTCGGGCAGCGACTTGCCCGAGCCGATCTTGAGCTCCACCCGGCCGGCCTCCTTGTCCAATTCGGTGACCGTGCATTTGAGTTCCAGGTCACCGGCGACGTAGCAGAGGTCGCCTACCTCGATCTTGGTCTCCTGCGCTGCTTCGAACGCGTACTCGAACCCTCGCGACCGCTTGATCGGGCGGGGGGGCGTGTCGGTGCGGGTGAGCTTGGCGAGGCAGTCGGGGTCCTCGACCCGCTCCTCGATCGTCTTGTCGTGGCGCTCGAACATGCGCCACCACATCGGTTTCTCCTCGCGGCGGTGGAAGTCGACCAGCCAGGCGACGAGCTGATCCAGGCGCGCCTCCTCGGGCTCGCGCTCGACCCGCTGCACGGCGCGGGCGGTGAGGCGGGCGGCGAGGAGGTCGGTCTCGGAGGGTGCCGCGGGGGCGACGCCCGGTGAGTCACCCTGACTCCCGCCCTGCGTGTTCGCCGCCGGCACATACGCGATCCCGGCCTCCCGCTGCCGGTCGAGCAGCCAGCTCCGAAGCCCCCACAGGGACTCGCAGTCGTCCAGGTTGTACTCGCGGATCGCCGAGAGAATGGGCGACTCCTGCCAGCGGGGTGACTCGCCGAGGTCGATCCACCGCTGGTACTCGAGCGTCGATCCACCCGCCGAGATGACACCGCCCGTGCGCGGCGGCCGGTAGAGGTGCTCGATGTCCTTGAGCGAGTAGCTCGGCGTGCCGACGAGGACCCCCTGACGCACCACCGCGAGCAGATCCACGAACACCCCGCCGCGCAGCAGGTCGTCCACCTCCGCTTCGCGCGTCGCGTACTTGCCCATGAGCCGTTTGACGGCGCTGGTCTCGTAATGCCCGTAGTGATAAACGTGGAGCGACGGATCGCGCCGGCGGCGGGCGACGACCCAGTCGATGAACCCCTCGAACGCCGCCCGCTCCCCCGCCCCATCGTGCGCCCACCAGTCGTAGAACTCGGGTGCCGGCCCGTCACGCGTCACCGCCCCGAACAGGTACTCGAGCCCACCCTCGGCATAAGGAAAGCCCTCCATGTCGAAGAACACGTCCCCGTCGGACGGCGGCGGCAGCATCGCGAGCCCGTGCCTCGGTTCCTCGGCGAGCCGGGGCCGAAGCCGCCAGAGCGGAACCGCCAGCCCGCGCGAGTCGATCTGGAGCCGCGCCTGCTCGCGGAGCCGCTCGAACACCGGCGCCGAGACGCGGGGGACGTGGCGGCCGGGCTCGCAGCCGGCCAGCGCGGTAAGCGCCCCGATTCCGTCCTCCTCCAGCCGGCGCACCTGGCCACGCGTGATATGGGCGACCTGGCTCAGATGATCGGACTGGGCGAGCCGCAGCTCGGCGGCACCGGTCCATCGCCCCCAGCCGCGGTCGAGCGCGGGTTCGGGCATCGCATCGAGCGACCAGCCGCTCTGGAAGGTCAGAAAGGAGCGCTTGAGCTGGCGGTAATAGTGGAAGAAGCGCCGGGTATCGAACCGCTGCACGTCGCCCTGGCCGAGCACGAAGACCAGCTCGACCGGCCGGATGCCGCTCATGGCCTCGAGCATCTCGGCGTAGGCGCAGAGCTGCACCAGGAAGTACGGCTTGGCCGAGCGCGCGAGCTTGGTGTCCCAGGGGGTGTAATGGTGGCCGCCGCAGGCGCAGCCGGCCTTGCAGCGGAACAGGAAGTCGGGGATGCCCTGCCAGCCGTCGGACACGAGCTGGCCCTGGTAGATGAGCGGCGCCGCGGCGCCCATGGCGGACCGCGTGAGGTCGGCGGCGGCCGGGTCGCCGTAGGTGATCTCGACCAGGCCGGGGTACTTGCCGCGAAGGCCCTCGAGGTAGCGCTGCTCGTACTCCCTGCCCTTGCGGGCGGCGAGCGCCGCCTCCTCGTCCTCGTCGGGGGTAGCCCAGGCGAGCAGGTCGCTGGACCCGGCGCCGTTCCGGCCGCGCTCAACCTGCATTCGGTCGCACCAGGAGGCGAAGTCGCCCTCGAGGTAGGCGACCAGGTCGCGCGGGGAGTAGCGGAGCCTGCCGTCCGGGGCGCGGATCATGACGCGGGCACACTCCGTGGCGGCGCGTGGGGGTGCGGGGATCGGGGTCCGGAGTTGTTCGCGGGGTGGTCGGACCAAGGTAAGACTAGGGTCGGGATGTGACAACCGCTCGGCCGGCCGCCGCGGCACTTACGCCCGCGTCACGTGGTCCTCGCCTGCCCCGTCCTTGGCGCCTCCCCTGCGGGTCATTCGGCGGGGATCGGGACCGGTAGTTCGGTAGACAGTACCTCAGGCCGCCGCGCCGCCGTGCCCCTGGAGCGTTTTCGCAATGTCACGCGGCCCGGCGCCGAGCGCGAACAGCGCGCGCAGCAGCAGATCCACCGACACCGAGGGATCGCCGGCCTCCAACTTGGCGACTCTAGATTGGCTGGACTTGAGGCGGCGAGCGAGCGCCGTCTGAGTGATCTGTCGTTTGGTCCGGAGCGCCCGAAGGCTGCGGCTCAACGCCAGCTTGGTCTCGATCAAGGCGGCTTCCTCGGGGGTCAGCTCGAGAAAGTCGGCGGTTGAACCGACGCGCCATCCGTGGGCCGCGAGCCTGGTCTGCTTGGCCTTCTTCATGGGGCCTCGCCGCGTTCGCGGCAACGCTGGTCGTAGAGCCTGAGCCGTCGCCGACAGGTGTTAATGACGCTCAGAGGTGTCGTGCGGGTCTTCTTGCCGAAGACATCGACAATGATGACGGCGTCGGTGTCGAGGCGATATCGCGGTCCCGAATCCTCAGCTCGTGGCATCGGGGTCCGATGCTCGGCATGGGCCGAGAGTGCGGGAGCGCCAGCGTCGCGCCCCGTTGGAGGTGTCGAAGCAGCATCCCGGCCTCCAGCCGCGCTTCGGGCGAGTGGGGCGTAGGCGGCCTTGTTGGGATGCTCGCCAGGCGCGGGGGAGCGGAATGGCTCCCGAAGGGGCGCGTCAGTCGACGTCACTACCTCAACTGCCGGTGGCCACCCAACGCCTGCGTGGCGGCGACTGCAGCGCCCCGCAGGGAGCCGTTCCGCTCCCCTGCGCCGGCCGGGCGAACTCCGCTACTGGGCCTGCCGCGGCCGCGCCGCCTGGAACTCGTGGGTGAGCCGGTGCCGCGCGGTCCGGGGCAGCAGGAGCGCCGCTACGAAGCTCACCGCGCCCGCCGCGGCCAGGTACATCGCGGGCGCGAGCGGCAGGCCCGTCCTCGAGACCAGCCACGCGCCGACGAGCGGCGTGGTCCCGCCAAGGAGCGCCATGCCCAGGTTGTGCGACACCGAGACCACGGTGCACCGCACCCGCCACGGCGCGAGCTCGGCCATGGTGGCGGGCAGGGTGCCGCTGCCGGCCGCGACCAGCAGGGCGAGGCCGACCTCGCCCGCGATGATATTGCCGGTCTTCCCTGTAGCCATGAGAGACATGAGAGGATAGGCCAGCAGCGCCATCGCGGCACCCCACGCCACCAGCACCGGTCGCCGGCCGATCCGGTCGCTCAGCGCTCCCCCCGCCAGCGCGGCGGCCAGCGACAACGCCATCGCGAGGGTATTGATCCCGAGCGCAATGCGCGCCGGCACGTGGGCCACCTGCGCGAGCCAGGTGGCCGCGTACACGAACGTCATGTAGAACCCGACGGCCAGGCCGGCCACCAGCGCCACGAGGTGCAACGTGGTCCGCCAGTAGGACAGGAACGCCTCGGCCAGCGGCGACCGGGACGGAGCCTGGTGGGGCACCCGCTCGATGTAGTAGCGCCGGATGGCGATCCCGCCCAGTCCCACGGCGATCCCGAGGATGAACGGGATGCGCCAGCCGTAGGCCAGGACCGCTTCGGGCGACATCACCGAATTCACGATCGCGCCGGCCGCCGAGCCGAGCAGCGTGCCCGTGAAGGCGCCGACCAGCCCCCAGCTTCCCATCCACCCACGGTGGCCCGGCTCGGAGCCTTCGACCAGGAACACGGACGAGGCGCCGTACTCCCCGCCGACCGCGATCCCCTGCATCAGCCGGAACGTGAGGAGGAGGATGGGCGCCGCGATCCCGATGGTCTCGGTGCTCGGCAGCACGCCGATGAAGAAGGAGGGGAACGCCATCGCCATGACCGACCACAGCAGGGCCTGCTTCCGTCCGAACTTGTCGCCCACCCAGCCGAACAGCGCCCCGCCCAGCGGCCGCATGACGAAGCCGGCGGCGAAGGTGCCGAAGGCGGCGAGGAGCGAGGCGGTGGGGTTGTGGGCCGGGAAGAAGTGGGTGCCGATCTGCTGGGCGAAGTAGCCGAAGAGTGCGAAGTCGTACCACTCGAGGATGTTTCCGGCTACGCCCGCGATGACGCCCCGGCGGACGGCACGCGGCGTGTGGAACTCCTGGGTGATCACCCCGGGCGGGATGATCGGGGGGACTGTGGTCATGGTGTCGCTGGGTGAGGGATGCCAGACGTTAAGGCCGCGCGGGGGTGGCGCGCCAGAGCCCGCGCGCCCCGGCGAGCGCCGGTGATGAGAGGTCCGCAGGGCCGCGTCAGTCGACGGCACGACCTAAACGCTTAGTAGCG
>JBOHSB010000067.1:0-2100 GCA_050733015.1 Gemmatimonadales bacterium | reverse complement strand
GGTGAGCCCGCCCAGCAGGCGGAGGGTGAGCGCGACGCGCGCCTCGGTCGACAGCACCGGGTGGCAGGCGATGAACACCAGCCGCAGCAGGTCGTCGCCCACCGGATCGTCCAGCGCCGCGTCGAGGTCCGGCACCGCCTGCTCCTGCTGCGCCTCGAGCTCGTAGCCCAGGAGGTCGTGCTTCCGCGCGAGCATCTTGTCGCGCCGGACGTGGTCGATCGCACGGTGCTTCGCGGTGGCCATGAGCCATGCCCCCGGGTTCCGGGGAATGCCCGTGTCGGGCCAGCGCTCGAGCGCCGCCACCAGCGCGTCCTGCGCCATCTCCTCGGCGAGGCCGACGTCGCCCACGATGCGCGTGAGCCCGGCGATGACCTTGGCCGATTCGATCCGCCAGACGGCGTCGATCGCGCGATGGATGTCGGGCGCGGTCACAGGATGGCGGTGGCGGTGATCGAGCCAGGCCCGCGGCGAGCCGCCCACCTAGTGGGACCCCACGCCCATCTCCTTGAACCGTGCCACCGCTTCACTCGGCGCGAAGTCCTCCAACTCGAACAGCTGGCGCACCTCGACCTCGGCTTCGCGGCCGGTTCCCCCCGGGTTGGGGAAGCGCTGGGCCCAGTTCAGCGCCTCGTCCCTCGTGTTCACCTTGATGATCGTGTAGCCCGCCACCAGCTCCTTGGCTTCGGTGAACGGCCCATCGACCACGGTCCGCTTGTCGCCCGAGTACGTCACCCGCCAGCCCTTGGCGCTCGGCTGCAGGCCCGAAGCGTCCAGCAGCACGCCCGCCTTCGCCAGCTGCTCATGGTAGTCGGCCATCGTGGCCATCACGCCCTCTTCCGGCATGACGCCGGCTTCGCTGTCCTTGGTGGCCTTCACCAGGATCATGAATCGCATGGTCTCGTCTCCCCGTCCCTATTTCTTGTTGGCCGATGCCCGGGCGCGAAGCCGCTCCTCGGCTTCCCTCAGCTCGGGGGTGAGCGCGGGGCCGAAGTCGTCGGCCTCGAACACCTGGCGGATCTCCACGACGGCGTGCTCGAACGGGGCGCGCTTCACCCACTCGATCGCCTCGTCCTTCGACTTCACCTGGACCAGCCAGAAACCGGCAACCAGCTCCTTGGTCTCGGCGAAGGGGCCGTCCACCACGTACGGCTTGCCGGCCGAGAACGTCACCCGGGAGCCCTTCGAGCTCGCCTGCAGCCCCTCGCCCGCCAGCATGACGCCGGCCTTTACCAGCTCCTCGTTGTACTTGCCCATCTCGGTGAGCATCTCGCGGCTGGGGGGGACCCCCGCCTCGCTGTCCTGGTCGGCCTTCACAATGAGCATGAACCGCATGGTGGTCTCTCCGGGTCTCGATTTCGGAGCCGGCCTCCAACCTCGTGTCGGGGGGCTCTACCCAAACGTCGAACGGGGGGCCGGCAATTCGACACGGGGCGATCAGCCCCCGGCCATGGCCCCGATCACCAGGAACGGCTCGGCCCCGTCGGTCACCGCGGCGGGGAGCGGGGCGTCCGCCGGCGCGTGGGTGAGGTCCTGCTCGCAGGCGAAGAACCGCAGGAAGGGCCGGCGCTGGCGGGTGACCTGATCGCGGATCGTCCCGCGCAGCACCGGATAGGCGGCCTCGAGCGCATCGAGCACGGCGCCACGAGTGGGCCGGCCCTCGACCGACACGGCCACCTCGCCGTCCACCCGCGCCAGCGTGCGCAGGTGGGTCGGCAGGACCACCCGGATCATGGCAGGGACTGGACTTCCACGGACAGCACCGCGGGGAGGTCGCGCACGACGGGCGCCCAGCTGTTCCCGCCATTGGGTGAGGCGTACACCTGACCGCCGGTGGTCCCGAAGTACACGCCGCATGGGTCGAGCGAATCCACCGCCATGGCGTCGCGCAGGACGTTTACGTAGCAGTCCTGCTGGGGCAGGCCCTTGGTCAGCGGCTCCCACTCGCCGCCGCCGGACCGGCTGCGGAACACGCGGAGCTTGCCTTCGGGCGGAAAGTGGTGCGAATCGCTGGTGATGGGCACGACGTAGATGGTGTCGAGCTCGTAGTCCAGGTCGGCGTCGAGGACCTCGGTGACCTCCTCGCGCTGCGCCGCGTACCAC
>JBOHSB010000066.1:0-15757 GCA_050733015.1 Gemmatimonadales bacterium | reverse complement strand
CGGCCTGGGCCAGCACGGCTTCGCGCGGGCGCGCGGCCAAGTCGCCGATGCGCTCGCCCGCGTCGATCAGGCGGGCGAACGCACGGAGGAGGGCTACCTGGTCGGCCGTATACGCGCGATAGCCGTTGGCCTGGCGCTGCGGGCGCACCACCTCGTACCGGCGCTCCCAGACCCGGAGTCGCGCGGCCGCGAGGCCGGTGAGCTTGGCCACCTCATGGATCTCATAGGTCCGCTCGGGTCGGATCACGGTCGGGGAAGCGACTGTCATCGCTGGTCTAAGGTATCGGACGCCGAAACGATGCGACAGGAGGTTGTAGCGAGGAGGGAGCCGTACGGTCCGTAGGAGGATGGAAGGATGGAAGGACGGAAGGACGGAAGGACGGAAGGACGGAAGGACGACGATAGGCAAACCGCTGAAATGCGCCAGATGACCAGCGCAAGCGCTGCGGGAGTCACGTGTCGTTCCCGGGCTCGGATAGTCGGACCGTCCGCCGCTTCCCACCGCGGTCTTCGGTCCTTCTGCCTTTACGTCCTTCCGTCCTTCCGTCCTTTCCCTCGTTCCTCCCTCCCGTCCCCCCAATTATCTTCCGCTGCCTCGCCCCCCCGCCGGGCCCCCGAAAGGAGCGCCGTTCTGACCGCAGAGAGCACTCGACTCCGACCGACGCGGTCCGAGGACGCCGGCACCGCGGAGGCGACCGAGTCCCGGGACGATGCCCTGGCCTGGCGCAGCATCAACAGCATCCGCGCCCTCGCGATGGACGCCGTCGAGGCGGCGCAATCGGGCCACCCGGGCACGCCGATGGCCCTGGCTCCCGCCGCCTACGTGCTGTGGCACCGCTTCCTCAAGCACGATCCGCGGCACCCCGACTGGCCCGACCGCGACCGGTTCGTGCTCTCGTGCGGCCACGCCTCGATGCTGCTCTACTCGCTGCTGCACCTCACCGGCTACGACGTCTCGCTCGACGACATCCGCGGGTTCCGCCAATGGGGCTCCGCGACGCCGGGGCACCCGGAGCGCGGGCACACGCCGGGCGTCGAGACCACCACGGGCCCGCTGGGCCAGGGTGTCGGCAATGCCGTCGGCATGGCGATCGCCGAGCGGCTGATGGGCGAGCACTTCAATCGGCCGGGCCACCGGATCATCGACCACCGGACCTGGGTGTTCGTGAGCGACGGCGATCTGATGGAGGGCGTGTCGCACGAGGTCTGCTCCCTCGCGGGACACCTCCGACTCGGCAAGCTCACCCTGATCTACGACGACAACCACATCACCATCGACGGCGACACGGCCCTCTCGTTCAGCGAGGATGTGCGGCTCAGGTTCGAGGGCTACGGCTGGCACGTGGTGCGGGTCGCCGACGGCAACGACCTGGCCGCGATCACGGAGGCCTGTGAGGCCGCGATCGCGGAGCCGGCCCGGCCCACGATCATCATCCTCCGCACCCACATCGCCGATCCGGCGCCAAACAAGCGAGACAGCAGCAAGGCCCACGGCGAGCCGCTCGGGGCGGATGAGGTCCGGCGGACCAAGGAGATCATGGGCTGGCCGGACGAGCCCTGGTTCTACGTGCCCGAGGACGCGCTGGACCACTGGCGCGAGGCGATCGCGCGCGGGGCCGCGCGCGAGGCCGAGTGGCGCGCGCGTCTCTCGGCGTACACGGCGGAAGGCCCCGAGGCCGGCCGAGAGCTGGACCAGTGGCTCTCCGGCGCGCTGCCCCAAGGATGGGACGCCGCGCTCCCCGTCATCACCCCCGACCAGGGGCCGCTGGCCACGCGGCAGGCTTCGGGCCTCGCGCTTCAGGCGATCGCCGCGGCGGTGCCCAATCTCGTCGGCGGCTCGGCGGACCTGGGCGGGAGCACCGGCACCACGCTCAAGCAGGGGGGCACGCTCGGACCGACGACCACGGGGCGAACGTTCCACTGGGGCGTGCGCGAGCACGGCATGGCCGCCTGCCTCAACGGCATCGCGGCCCACGGCGGGCTGCGCGGGTTCGGCAGCACCTTCCTGGTGTTCTCCGATTACATGAAGCCGGCGATCCGGCTGGCCGCGATCATGCGGCTGCCGGTCATCTACATCGGCACCCACGACTCGATCGGCCTGGGGGAGGACGGACCGACCCAACAGCCGATCGAGCAACTTGCCATGCTGCGGGCCACGCCAAACCTCGTGGTGCTCCGCCCCGCCGATGCGGGCGAGACGATCGAGGCCTGGCGCGCCGCGATGGCGCGGCGCTCGGGTCCGACCCTGCTGGTGCTGACCCGCCAGAAGCTGCCGGTGCTCGACCGGAGCTCGCTCGGCGCGGCCGCCGGCACGGCGCAGGGCGCCTATGTGCTGCTGGACCCTCCGGGCGGGACGCCACAGGCGATCCTGATCGCCAGCGGCTCGGAGGTTCACGTCGCGCTCGCCGCGGCCAAGGTGCTTCAGGCCGACCGGGTGCGCGTGCGCGTGGTCTCGATGCCCTCGTGGGAGCTGTTCGCCGCCCAGCCCGAGGCCTATCGAAACGAAGTGCTGCCGCCGGGCGTACGGGTGCGCCTCGGCATCGAGGCGGCGAGCCCGTTCGGCTGGGAGCGATGGATCGGGGAGGGCGGCGCCATGCTCGCCATGGAGGGCTTCGGCGCCTCCGCGCCCGGCGACCGACTGTACGAGGAGTTCAAGTTCACCGCAGAGCACGCCGCGGCGATGGTCCGGCAGCTGCTCGTCCGGAGGTCCGCATGACCGGCACGGCCGGCCCCCACACCAATCCACTGGTCCGCCTCGGCGAGCTGGGACAGAGCCCGTGGTACGACTACATCACCCGTGACCTCGTCGCCACCGGCGAGCTCGCCCGGCTCATCCGCGAGGATGGACTGCGCGGGATGACCTCCAATCCGACGATCTTCGAGAAGGCGATCGCCGGGAGTCGGCTGTACGACGACGACATCCGGGCCCAGGCCGACGTAGGACGGAGCCCGCGGGAGATCTTCGAGCACCTCGCCGTGGCCGACGTGCGGGCCGCGTGCGACGCCTTCGGCCCGGTGCACGAGGCCAGTGGCGGCGCCGACGGCCTGGTCTCGCTGGAAGTGTCCCCGACGCTCGCCAACGACACCGCCGCCACGATCCACGAAGCCGAGCGGCTCTGGCGCGCGGTGGGCCGACCCAACGCGATGATCAAGATTCCCGGCACGCCCGAGGGGCTGCCGGCGATC
The DNA here is from genome assembly GCA_050733015.1 of Gemmatimonadales bacterium. Taxonomy (GTDB): domain Bacteria; phylum Gemmatimonadota; class Gemmatimonadetes; order Gemmatimonadales; family GWC2-71-9; genus CAVVWJ01. The sequence continues at coordinate 12,571 of JBOHSB010000066.1, read as the reverse complement.
ACCCACTGCATCGCGGCCGGTATCAGCGTGAACGTCACCCTGCTGTTCTCGGTGGAGCGGTACGGGGAGGTCATCGAGGCGTTTCTCGCGGGGCTCGAACGCCGGCTCGAGGCCGGCCTCCCGCTCCGATCCATCGCGTCGGTGGCCAGCTTCTTCGTGAGCCGGGTGGACGGCAAGGTGGATCCGCTGCTCGACCAGCTGGGTGATCCCAGACGCCTCCGCGGCCGGATGGCCATCGCCAACGCGTGCGCGGGCTACCGGCTGTTCGAATGGTCCCTGGGAACGCCGCGGTGGGACCGCCTGGCCAAGGCGGGAGCCCGTCCGCAGCGGCCGCTGTGGGCGTCCACCAGCACCAAGGACCCGCGCTACTCGGACGTGCACTACGTGGAGGCGCTGGTCGCCCCGCGCACGGTGAACACGCTGCCGCCCGAGACGTTCGCGGCCTACCGCGACCACGGCCGGCCGGCCGTGCGGATCGGCGAGGGGATGATCGAGGCGCCGGCCTTGCTGCAGGCGCTGGCCACGCTCGGCATCGATCTCGCCGCCATCACCCGGGAGCTCGAGATCGACGGGGTCGCCAAGTTCGCGGCCTCGTACGCGTCACTGCTCGCGGGGATCGAGACCAAGGCCGGCGCGCTGGTCGCCCGCTGATGCTGCGCGCGCTCCGCTCGCTCTCCCTCACCTGGTGGATCTTCATCGGGATGACGGTCGGCATCGCCATCGGGTGGCTGGCGCCCGAGTTCGGCGTCACGCTCAAGCCGCTCTCGACCACGTTCCTCCGGATGATCAAGTCGGTGGTCGTGCCGATCATCTTCGGCACGCTGGTGGTCGGCATCGCCGGCCACGGCGACGACCTGAAGCGCATCGGCCGCCTGGCGGTCAAGTCCATCGGCTATTTCTGGCTCATGACCACGATCGCGCTGGCGATCGGCCTGATCGCGGTGAACATCACCCAGCCCGGCGTCGGCGTGATCCTGCCGGCCCCCGACCCCAACGCTCCCATTCCCAAGGCCGCGCCCACCACCTTCGGCGGGTTCCTGGAGCACATCGTGCCGCAGAGCTTCTTCGAGGCCGCGGTGCACAACGAGGTGCTGCAGGTCGTGTTCTGGGCGACGCTCTTCGCCATCGGGCTCACGCAGGTGCGCGGGCGGCCCAAGGAATCCATGATCGGGTTCTGCGAAGGGCTGATGGAGGTGATGTTCAAGTTCGTCGGCATCGTGATGAAGTTCGCGCCGATCGGGATCGGGGCGGCCATGGCGGTGACCGTGAGTCACAGCGGCATCCAGGTGCTGCGGAACCTGGGGCTGCTGGTGGCGACGCTGTACGGCGCGCTCGTCGTGTTCGCCCTGGTGGCCCTGGTGCCGGCCGCGTTGATCGCCCGGATCCCGATCCGCCGGTTCGTCCGGGCGGTCAAGGACCCCGCCATCATCGCCTTTACGACCACGTCGTCCGACGCCGCGCTGCCGCTGGCCATGCAGCGAATGACCGAGTTCGGCGTCCCTCGAAGTATCGTCGCCTTCGTGATGCCCACCGGGTACTCCTTCAACCTCGACGGCTCGACCCTGTACCTCGGCGTGGCCTCGCTCTTCGTCGCCCAGGCGGCCGGCGTGCACATGAGCGTGGGCCAGCAGCTGGTCATGATGCTCACCCTCCTCATCACGAGCAAAGGGATCGCGGCGGTGCCGCGGGCCTCGCTGGTGGTGCTGTCGGGCACGCTGACCGCCTTCGGACTGCCGCTCGAAGGTGTGGCGGTGATCCTGGGCGTCGACGAGCTGATGGACATGGCCCGGACGATGGTGAACCTGGTCGGGAACTGCCTGGCGACGGCGGTGATGGCGCGGTGGGAGGGCGAGCTCGTCATCGAGCCGTCGACCTCACCGGCGGTCAAGCCGGCCATGGTCGTGGCGGCCCCGTCGGACGCATAGACACCTCGCGCCCTCCCTCGTCGGCCAACCCGCCCGCAACCCTTCTCCCACCCGGACCATGACTACTCATCGCGCCGTTCGAACAGCGATCGCCGTTCTCCTCACCCTGGCAGGGTGGCCGAGCCCGGCGCCGGCCCAGCAGACCCCGGCCGCTCCCGTCTCCGCGCCTCTGGGCAACATCCGCTACGAGATCACCTTCGACTCCATCACCGCGCAGTCCCGCACGCTCCAGGTCGCGATGAGCTTCGCCGTGACCGGGCCGGGACCGGTATTGCTGTCGTTTCCCGCGTGGACGCCGGGCGCGTACGAGCTGAGCTTCTTCGCACGCTGGGTGTCCAACTTCGCGCCGACCGCCGATGACAAGCCGCTGAGGTGGGACAAGCTGGATTACGACACCTATCGGGTGGTTCCCGGCGGGGCCAAGTCGGTGACCGTCCGGTTCAACTACCTGGCCGATACGCTCGACAACGCCATGGCCTGGGCTAAGCCCGACTTCGCGCTGTTCAACGGCACCAACGTGCTGCCGTACCCGGAGGGCCGCGGCACCAGCTTCCCCGCGACGGTCGTGATCAAGACCGAGCCCTCGTGGCTGGTCGCCACGGGAATGCAGACCGTGCCGCAGCAACCGCACACCTACCGCGAGGGCAACTACCACGACCTGGTGGACAAGCCGTTCTTCGTGGGCCGGATGGACCTCGACAGCACCCAGGTGGCCGGGGCCTGGACTCGGCTGGCCACCTATCCCGCCGGCGCGCTCGCCGGCACGGCGCGCACGGAGACCCTCGCCGAGATCGGCAAGATGATCCCCGCCGAGGCGGCGGTGTTCGGCGAGACTCCGTGGCCGCACTACAGCGTCATGATGATCTTCGACTCCGCCTACGGCGGCGGCAGCGCCTTGGAGCACACCAACTCCCACGTCGGGATCTACAGCCCGGGCTTCATCGGCAACCCGATCCTGGCCTCGATCACCGCGCACGAGATCTTCCACGCGTGGAACGTGAAGCGCCTGCGGCCGGCCGACATGGTGCCGTACCGCTACGACCGGAGCGAGCCCACGGCGTGGCTCTGGGTCAGCGAAGGCATCACCGACTATTACGCCGACCTCGCGATCCTGCGCGGCGGCATCATCAACGAGCGGCAGTTCCTCGGCGTCACGGGCGACAAGATGGCCAAGGTGGCCGACGCGCCGCCGACGGCGCTGGAGGATGCGTCGCTCTCCACCTGGATCCATCCCACCGACGGCAGCCAGTACATCTACTATCCCAAGGGGTCGCTGGCGGGTTTCGCGCTCGACATCATGATCCGCGACGCCAGCGACAACCGGCACTCGCTGGACGATGTGATGCGGGAGCTCTACCGCACGACGTACAAGGCCGGTCGCGGCTTCACCGGCGCCGACTGGTGGGGCGCGGTTTCCCGGGCCGCCGGAGGCCGCAGCTTCGCGGATTTCGCCGCCAGGTACGTTGACGGCCGCGAGCCTTTCCCGTGGGCCGAGGTGCTGCCGCTGGCGGGGCTCCGGATCCATAGCGACACGATTCATGAGGCGCGGCTCGGCATCTCGGCTGGGCAGGATTCGGCCGGAGCGGTCGTCGTCCGCCAGATCCTGCCGGGTGGCGCCGCTGAGGAGGCCGGCGTCAAGGCCGGCGACGTGCTCGTCGCCATCGGGGACATCGCCATCACCGATCCTGAGTTCGGACCGAAGTTCCGGGCGCGCTACGGGAAGGAAGAGGGCAAGCCCCTGCCGATTCAGGTCCGACGTGCGGGGCAGACCATGACGCTCACCGGGACCGTGCGGCTGGTGCCGAGAGTCGAGAGCGGGCTCGCGGTCGACACGGCCGCGGCGTCGAAGGCGGTGCGGGTGCGGGAGGGGATCTTCCAGGGGGCGATAGGGCGATAGGCGGTAAGGCGGGGGTGGCCAAGTGTCATCCCGCGCCACGCGCCCTATCGTCCTACTTCCTCACGATCCCCACAATCTCCACCGGCGGCTGCAGCGCCTGGCCGTGCGCCGTGGCGGCCTGGATCCGGTGGGCCACGTCCATCCCCAGGACCACTCGCCCGAACGCGGCGAAACCCTGCCCGTCCGGGTTGCGCTTCCCACCGAAGTCGAGCGCCGGCTGGTCGCCGATGCAGATGAAGAAATCCGACGTCGCGGTGTCGGGGCCGTCTCGCGCCATCGAGAGGGTGCCATCCTTGTGCAGGAGACCGGTGAGGCGGGTCCGCTCGAGCTTGATCGGGGGGAAGTCCTTCACGCGGAGCGAGTCCAGCCCGGCCTGAATGACCGCGATCTTCACCTTGTCGGTCGGCTGGTTGTCCGCCCGAACCGTCCGGTGGAACCGGCCGAACTTGTAGAACCCTAGGTCCACGTAGCGCAGGAAGTTGGCCGAGGTGACGGGAGCGTGGATGGTGTCGATCTCCGCCTCCATGTCTCCCATCGCCGTCCGGATGACGACCCTCGGCAGGTCCTGACCTCGCACCGGCGAGGAGAGCCCCAGCACCGAGGCGACCAGCATCCAGGGCACCGCACGGCGGAAGACGGACAGTCGGTGAATGTTCGGCGTCATGGGTGTCTCCCGGCGTCACTGGCGGCCATCGAGATCGTAACCCCCGGCGAACAGGTTGGCCAGATCGTGAGGCTCGAGCGGCTCGGGTCGTGGCCGGAGCCCGGTGAGAAAGGCCGCGCGTCCGAGGGCTTCCGCCGGAGACACACCGGCGCCCCGGAGCTCCCGGATCCCGGTGTCGCGGGCGGCCTTGCTCAGCTTCTGGCCGCCGGGCTTCCGGATTAGCGGATGGTGCACGAAGACCGGCGGCGCGGCCCGGCCCAGCAGCCGCCCGAGGCGGATCTGCCGGCCGGTCGATTCGAGGAGGTCCTCCCCCCGCACCACCAGGTCCACCGCCTGCCGCAGATCGTCCACCACCACGGCGAACTGGTAGGTCCACTGGCCCTGCCGGTCACGCAGGAGCAGATCACCGCACTGAACCGACGGGTCCTGGGTTTGCGGACCCAGGCGGGCGTCCACGAAGTGCTCGACCCCCGAGTCCACGCGGAGCCGCACACCGAGGCCGGGCTGGAGGGTGAGCTCGCGAGCGCGGCACCGCCCCGGGTATCTGGTCTCCTCGTTGAAGACGTCGCCCTCCGCGCGCGTGATGGCCTTGCGGGTGCAATCGCAGCCGAACAGCGCGGCCCCGCGGCCGAGCCGGTCGAGCGCGGCCTGGTAGACGGCGCCCGCGTCGCTCTGGCGGCAGCGCGAGGGGCCGGCACGCAGCTGGGACGGCTGGCCGAGGTCCGGCTCCAGGCCGAGCCACTCCAGGTCTTCCAGCAAGGCGGCCTCAAAGGCCGGCCGGCATCGGCCCCGGTCGTGGTCCTCGATCCGGAGCAGCACTCGGCCGCCCAGTGCCCGGGCCAGTCCCCAGACCCAGACCGCGTTCGCGACGTGGCCCAGATGGAGATAGCCGGTCGGGCTGGGAGCGTACCGGGTGAGCGGCCGCGGAGGAAGGCGAGCGGCCAGCGCGGCGAGATCGAGCGGGGTCACCGGTGAAAGATCGCCGTCCGGCCGGGCCTTGCGCGATCCCCTCCGGCGACCTTCATATCCACCCGTGATTCGCGAAGTCGTGGTGCACTCGCTGGGCGATCTGATCGCCCAGACCACTCCGCCGGAGCCGGATCCGGCCACGGGGCGCCGGCGCAGCAGCGGCGTCTATCGCGGCGCCGCCGATGCCAGCTGGCCGCTGTACACCAGCCTTGACCTGCTGGGCGGGACCCGGCCGCCGCATACCAAGGCCGACCTCGAGGAGTACATCCTCCGGAATTTCATCCGGTACTCCCGCCCGTACTTCGGCAGCCCGCCGGTGAACGACTGGGAAGTCCTGGTGGCCGCGCAGCATCACGGCCTTCCGACGCGGCTGCTCGACTGGACCTACTCGCCCTTCGTGGCGGCGCACTTCGCCACGGTCGAGCCGTATACGCCCACCGACCGCGCCGTCTGGCGGCTGGACTGGAAGGCGGTCCACAAACGATTTCAGCTGCCCGACCTGGCGCTGCTGATTCAGGATCTGGAGGGGATGCTGGGGAGCGATCGCCGGTTCACGCCGTCGGCGCTGTTCGCCATGCCGCCGGAGTCGCGGCCGTTCGCGTGCATGCTCGAGCCGCCCTCCCTGGATGCACGCATCGTGGCGCAGTCCGCCGCGTTCACGCTGTGCTCGGACAAGCGGCAGTCGTTCGACGGATTCCTTGAGCAGCAGGGGCTGGGTGACACGCTCACCAAGCTCGTGATCCCGGCGGGCGAGCGGGGGCGGATCCGCGATCAGCTCGATCTCGTGAGCGTCGACGAGCGCCGCCTGTTTCCGGACCTCGACGGAGTCGCCGCGCAGCTCAAGCGCTACTACTCCTGAGCCCGGGCCTCAGAACGAGGCTCGTGGCTTCCGGCCCAGCCACGCCGCGCGCAGCATCCGCTGCTCGTCGGTGGGATTGGGATCGATCTCGAACCGGACCGGCTGGCCCTTGTCGTCCTCCACCAGCGTGATCCCCAGCTTGGCGTAGTACTCCTTGATCGGCAGGTGCTGCGAGTCCCACACGTAGCGGTCGAAGAAGTCGCGGATCTCCGGATACGTCATGGCCACTAAGGTGTCCACGAAGGTCGAGTCGGGGAACGCCCGGCGTTTGCCGAAGTGGTGGGTGAGCTCGACGATGAGGTCCTGCAGCCCGCGCTGGCCGTGCGACAGCTCGAGCAGGCGGATGTCGAGCAGACCGGCCGTGAGCGCGCCGCGCATGTAGATGTTCCCGTACTGCTTCTGGCCCGAGTCGCTGTAGGACGTCAGCGCCAGCTCCCGCAGGCTGTAGCTGCTGTCGAACGCCTGGCGGTCGATCCGCATCTTCGTGATCTGCGTCGCCAGGTAGTCCTCGGGCGACTTAAGACCACCCCGGAGCTGCAGGGCGTGGGCCGCCCATTCCGTGGTGCCCTCGTAGAGCCAGAGGTGCCGCGAAGGCACCGGCGTCACGAAGTTGAAGTGCTCGATGATCTCGCTGTGGATGTTGAGCGGCGTCACCACGTGGAAGAACTCGTGCGCGGCGATGTCGGTCACGCGCTTGCCGACCGAGTCGGTGTACTCGCCGTCCTGGAGCACGTACTCCGAGCTGTACGAGTGCTCCCACGCGCCGGCCGACTGGCCCCCGAAGAGATAGAGGAACGTGTAGCGGTCCACCGGCAGCTTGCCGAGAAACCGGCCCGCGGCGTTGAGCATACCGCTCATGGCCGCCAACAGCTTGTCGGCCGTGACCTGGCCGCTCGAGGAATACGCGTAGACCTCGACTGGCACGCCCGTCACCACCAGGCGGGCCCGGGTCAGGTGCCCGAGCAGGATCGGCGAGTCCACCAGCTGGTCGTAGCTGTCCGCCACGTACACGCCGTCCGGCCCGCGATGGAGCGCCGTGCCCACCTTCCAGGCCGCCGGGTAGGCCAGCCGGAGGCGTACCGGGCTGGCCTGCAGCCCCTCGGGGTAGCCGAGTACAGCGTGCGGGTTGATGAGGACGTTGTCCGCGCCGATCGTGGTGCCGCACATCTTGTAGATCGGGTGGTCGAGCGGGCTGTCCCAGGTCTCCGCGATCGCGTAGCGGATGGTGCGCACCTTCGCCGGCGCGGACAGCTTCCACTGGTTCACGGACACCTGCTCCACCGGCACGCTGCGGCCGCGGGCATCGTAGGCCACGAATGCCTTCACGTACCGGCCGATGTTCATGACCTGGTAGGTGCCCGGGGCCGTGGATGCAAACTGGTAGATGGCGTTGCTCGGGCCGAGCCCGGTCACCCGGAGGGTGACGTGAAACAGGTCGCCCGCTCGCCGGTTGAGGTCGATGCTGTAGGCGAGCGTGGGCGCGGGCCGGCCGGTGGCCGCCATGGCGGCCGGGGCACTGGACCAGATGAGGGCAAACGCAAGCAGAGATCGGGCGACCGGAGCACGCATGCGGCTTCTCGAGAGTCGTGGGAGATCATTGGGGCCACGGTGACTATGGGACGGACACCGCCCGCCGCGGGTTTCACCGGTTTTCCACATCCGGCCCCATGCTGTGATCCAGCGCACCGCAGCCAACTGCCCAAGATAGCTACTTGGGCCCAGTGTTCGTCCGCGCCCCGTGCCGGCATCCTTCCCGCACCTGACCTGGCTACGTAGTGACCGACTTCGCATCTCATTCCCCGCTCGCTGGCCGCAGCGTTCTCGTCGTCGATGACGTCGGCGTCGTCCGCAAAGCCGTGTTCCGGTTTCTGTCCGAGGCCGGAGCCCGCGTCTTCGAATCCGCCTCGGCGGGCGAAGCGCTCGAGGTCCTGTCCACCGCCCGCCCGCCGGTGCAGCTGGTCATCACCGACGTAGTCATGCCCGACGTGAACGGAGTAGACCTGGCTCGCCTGATCCGCGAGCAGTGGCCCGCGACCCGCGTGCTCTTCATGTCCGCCTTCCCCGCCGAGGTGCTGGTGCGGGAAGGCCTGGACAACCCGGACGTGATGTTTCTCGCCAAGCCGTTCACCCGAGACGAGCTGATCGCGAGGGTGTCCGCAGCGTTGGGTGGGACGCAGAAGCGGGACGAAGAGAAGTCGCGGAGCGAGCGACCGGGGAGTTAGACCGCTTCACGAGCCGATGGCGGACTCGCCCGGCATCCCGCGGGCGAGCTCGCGGGCGGCGTCGAGCAGGCTGGCCGAGAGCGCGAAGGCGCTTCGGGCTCGTGCCACCACGTCGGGCGCCACCGCCGCAATCGACGCCGGCATCGGCTCCCCGGCCAGTACCTCGGCGATCCGGGTTCGAAGCTCACCCGAACGCGGCGGCTTGGCCAGACATCCACCCCCTCCTCCCACGTTCGAGCCCGCCGTCAGGCAAACAGTCGCCAAGCCTGGCAAGAAGATGCGAAACGCGATTTCGAGGCCGAATGGTCGCACGACCGGTTGTAACAGGTTGCGCGTGATCGGGGCCTCGTCGATGAGCAGTACGAGCCGATCCGGGGCTCGGTCCACCGGGTCCATCCAACCTCCCTAGCCGATCGCTCGCTCAACCTGCGCTGGAACCCACCCCTTTGTCCGAGCCGGCGGTCACGCCGGCGGTTGCCTGAACGATCACGATCCCGCTGTGACGCCGGAGCTTGCGCCGGCGACCGGCCAGGACCGGCTATCTTCCAGCCGGTCCATGCCCACCTCACCCGACGCCATCGTCGTAGGCTCCGGCCCCAACGGCCTCGCCGCCGCGATCATGCTGGCGCGGTCCGGCATGCGCACGTTGCTGCGGGAGGGACAGCCCACGCTGGGCGGGGGACTGCGCTCGGCCGAGCTCACGCTTCCCGGCTTCGTGCACGACGTCTGCTCCGCGGTGCACCCGCTCGCGCTCTCTTCTCCCTTCTTCCGCTCGCTGCCGCTGGCGCAGTTCGGGCTCGAGTGGGTCCAGCCCGAGGCGCCGCTGACGCATCCGCTCGACGGCGGGACGGCCGCCGTGCTCGAGCAGTCGCTCGAGGCCACCGCCCGCGGCCTCGAGACCGGAGGCCGGGAGTGGGTCAACCTTCACGGCGCGTTCGCCCGGGCCTGGGACGAGCTCGCGGCGGACGTGCTGACCACGCCGCTGCACCTGCCCCGGAAGCCGATCCTCATGGCCAGGTTCGGCGTCCAGGCCCTGCTGCCCGCCACCCTGCTGGCACGGCGGCTTCGGGGCACCGCGGCACGGGCCCTGTTCGCCGGCAACGCCGCCCACTCGTTCCTCGCGCTCGAGGCCCCAGGCACGGCGGCCTTCGGCCTGCTCCTCGGAGCGGCGGCGCACGCGGTGGGCTGGCCCATCGTGCGCGGCGGATCGCAACGGTTCGCGGATGCGCTGGTGGCCCACTTTCGGTCCCTGGGCGGCGAGGTGCAGGCCGACGCACCGGTCACGACCATGGATGAGCTCGCCGCGGCGCGCGTGGTGATGCTCGACCTGGGACCGCGCCAGTTTGCCCGGATCGCGGGCGACCGACTTCCACCGGGCTACCGCCGCGCGCTCGAGCGCTACCGCTACGGCGCGGCCGCATTCAAGGTGGATTGGGCGCTCGACGGGCCCGTGCCCTGGACGTCCCCGGCGTGCGCTCGCTCTGCCACGGTCCACCTCGGCGGCACGCTCGAGGAGGTCGCCGCCTCCGAGGCCGCCCATGAGCGAGGCGAGGTCCACCCGCGGCCGTTCGTTCTTTTCGTCCAGCCGACTCTATTCGACCCCAGCCGCGCGCCGCCGGGACGACACACCGCCTGGGCCTACTGCCATGTGCCCAACGGATGCACTCTGGATCTGACCGGGCGGATCGAGCAGCAGGTCGAGCGTTTCGCCCCCGGGTTCCGGGAGCGGATTCTGGCGCGCAACACGATCAGTCCCGCCCAGTTCGAGCAGGGCAACGCCAACCTCATCGGCGGTGACATCAACGGCGGGATGATGGACCTGCTCCAGGTCGTCCGGCGCCCGGTGCTGCGGCCGTCGCCCTATCGCACCCCGCTTCGAGGCGTGTACCTCTGCTCGGCCTCAACGCCGCCGGGAGGCGGCGTACACGGCATGGGCGGCTACCATGCCGCGCGGGCCGCCCTGACGGACCTGCGGTAACCTCCAACCTCCCGGTTCTGCGCGGCTGAAACCGACCGGCGGGCTCCTCCGTAGTGCAAAAAACTTTACAGAGCGAGCCATGGCCCAGTCGTCGCCAGCCGACCTCAGCCGCCGCGAGCGGCAGATCATGGACGTCATCTACCGGCTCGGCGAGGCCGGCGCCGCCGAGGTGGTCGAGCACCTGCCCGACCGGCCCGCCTACAACTCGGTCCGGGTCACTTTGGGCATCCTCGAGCGCAAGGGCATGGTCCGGCACCGCCGCGAGGGCACCCGGTACGTCTACAGCCCGACCGTGCCCGCCGAGCGGGCCCGCGATTCCGCCCTTCGCCACGTCGTCCGCACATTCTTCCGTGGATCCCCCACCAAGGCCGTGCTCACGCTGCTCGACTCGCCCTCGACCCGGCTGTCCGCCGAGGAGCTGAATGAGCTGGCCGCCTGGGTGGAGGCCGCCAAGCGGGGGAAGCGCTCATGACCCAGCTCGATCTGCTTCAGCTCCTCGGCGGGACTCTCGCGAAGGGACTGCTCCTGCTGCTGGCGGCCATGGCGGCTGTGCGGCTGCTCTCACGCCGCTCCGCCGCCGGACGCTACGCCGTCTGGGCCGCCGCGTTCGCCGGCCTGGTGCTGCTCCCGGTGGGTAGTCTCCTCCTCCCGTCGCTCGAGCCACCACGCCCCGGTCCGGTGGAGTCGATGCCGCACGGCCGGCCGATGAGCGTGCCGGTCCCGCCCGCCCGCATGGGGCTGGAGCAACGGCCCATGACGTCCATGCGGATGTCCGGCCGCGGGATGGCGGCGACCATGGAGATGCCCGAGGCGGTCGAGCTGCCGCGATTCGGCGCGTGGCGGCGGCTCGTGTCAGGGGCGGCCCCGTGGCTGCTGGTCGTCTGGCTGGCCGGCGCCGTCGCCGCCATCTCGAGGCTCCTCGCCGATGTTCGGCGGGTCCGCCGGCTCGCGAGGCGAGCCGCCCTGCTGCGCCGTGGCCCGCTGTACGACCTGGCTGCCGATGTCGCCGCCGAGCTGGGCGTGCGGCAGCCGGTGCGGATCGCGCTGAGCCGGGAACTCGCGGTCCCGGTCGTGTGCGGGCTCCTCCGTCCCATCGTGATCCTGCCGGCGCCGGCCCGGCACTGGGACCCCGAGCGCCGGCGTGTCGTCCTGCGGCACGAGCTGGCTCACGTTCGACGCGGCGACTATGCCGGTCACTTGCTGATCGAGCTCGCGTGCGCCATGCACTGGCCCAATCCGCTGGCCTGGATGGCCGCGCGCCGGGCCCGACTGGAGCAGGAGCAGGCCTGCGATGATCGCGTGCTGGCGCTGGGGACTGGTCCGGTGGAGTACGCCGAGCACCTGCTCGACATCGCCCGCGCCTTTGCGCGCCCGATGCCGCACGCCCGAGGGGCGCTGGCCATGGCGGCCGCCGCCACCCTGCCCGGCCGCATGCGCGCCATCCTCGACGTGGGGCTGGATCACCGCCCCGCCGGGCGGCGCACGGTGCTCGCGGTGGCCGGCGCCGCGCTGCTGGTTGGCATGCCGACGGCCGCGCTCCACCCATGGGACGACGGGCCGAGCGAGCGCGACCTGGTCGCGCGGCTCGACGAGCCGGACGCCCTCACCCGGCGCGACGCGCTGTGGTCCCTCGGCGCCCGCGGCGCCACCGGCGCCGAGGCTGCCATCGTACGCCGCCTGGGCGACGGCGATCCCGCCACACGCGGTGTGGCGGCCTGGGCCCTGGGCAAGCTCGGCGAGCGCTCCGCGGTCGATCCGCTGATCGCCACCGTGCGCGACCCGGACGCCCACGTGCGGGAGATGGCGGTGCTGGCGCTCGGTGAGCTGCGCGATCCCCGGGCCGTCCCAGCGCTCGCGGCGCTCGCGGGCGATCCCGAGCACGGCGTGCGGTCGGTGATGACGGTGGCCCTGCACCGGATCGAGGGGGAGGCGGCGGCCGACGCCCTCGCGCGGCTGGCCCGCTCCGATCCCGACGCCCACACGCGGGTCATGGCGGCCGGCGCGCTGGGCAAGTTCCGGAGCCGCGTCAGGGTCCCAGCGCTCGAGGACGCCCTGGG
>JBOHSB010000065.1:0-9637 GCA_050733015.1 Gemmatimonadales bacterium | reverse complement strand
GCCGCGCTGGTCGCCGTGGTGGGGAACTATCCCGACCTGAGCCCCGAGCGCTGGCCCGATCCGCGAGAGGATCAACTGACCGAAGGAGCGTCGAAATGAGCCCATCGATGCGGCGCGTGGTGGCCGGCATGCTCGCCGTGGTGGTCGCGATCGGGCTGGTGGTGCTCTATCGAGGCCACCGGCAGGAGGGTGCCCGTGAGGCCCAGCGCGAGGCGCCGGTCGTAGCACCGAGCCGGGTGAGCCGCGACGGCGAGTTGGTCGTGGTCTCGCTCGCGCCGGCCGAGCGCCGCCGGGTGGGCCTCGAGCTCGCCGTGCTGCGTCCAGCCTCGCACGGCGCGGAGGCGAGGTTCACGGGCGAGGTGGTGCCGGAAACGGAGCGCGCGGCGGTGCTACGGGCGCCGGTGGCCGGCCGGTTCACGGTCCCGGACGGCGCGCGCTGGCCGGCGCTCGGCGAGCGCGTCGCCGCGCACGTCGCGCTGGCCCAGGTGTCCGATGCGCGGCCGCTCTCGCTGCCGATCGGCGGCGTCGTGACCCGGGTCGGAGCCCAGCCGGGCTCGCTGGTCGAGGCGGGCCAGGCCCTGCTGGAAGTCGCCGATTACAGCCGTCCGCTGGTCCGCGTGGCCTGGCTCGATCCCGCCGGCGGCGCTCCGCCGCCCCGCCTTCGCGTGGGGCCGGGCTCGACGGCCTCCTCGGCCCGCGTGGTCGCGCGTCTGGTGGGGCCCGCGCCCGAGGCTGATCCCGTCACCCGCCGCGCGGCCTACCTCTACCGCGCCGACCGCGCGTGGCCGGGCGCGACGGCCGGGACGCCAGTGGTGGCCTATGCCGATGCTCCCGGTGCGGCGGACATGCGGGCCGTCGGCGCGTTGGTACCTGATTCCGCCGTGGTACAGTGGGAGGGCCTCGGGTGGGCCTATCGGGCACACGGCGCGAACCGGTTCGAGCGGGTGCGGGTCGTCACCGATCATCCGGCCCCAGGCGGCTGGGTCGTGTTCGGCCCGCTCGCGGCGGGCGACTCCGTCGTCGTGCGCGGCGCCGAGGAGCTGCTGTCGGAGGAGTTCCGCGCGCGCGTGACCGTGGGCGACGAGTCGGGCGAGTGAGCCCGCCGCTGGTCGCATGCTGACGAGCCTGGTCCGCCAGTCCATCCGCCATCGCGGGGTCGTGATCGGACTCGCGCTCGCGCTGGTCGTCTACGGCGCCGGCGTGGTGGCCAATGCGCGCCTCGACGTCTTTCCCGAGTTCGCTCCGCCGCAGGTCTCCATTCAGACCGAGGCGCCCGGCCTCTCGCCCGAGCAGGTCGAGGTGCTGGTGACCAAGCCGCTCGAGGACGCGATCAACGGCGTCGAGGGCATCGCCGCGGTCCGGTCGCAGTCCATCCAGGGCCTGTCGGTCATCACCGCGGTGCTCGCGGAGCACGAGGACATCTACCGCGCCCGCCAGGCGCTGGCCGAGCGGCTGGTCGAGGCGACCGTACGCCTGCCCGCCACGGTCGAGGCGCCCGTGCTCACGCCGCTGACCTCGTCCTCGAGCACCGTGCTCGTGGTTGGCGTGACGTCCACCACGCGCACGCTCATGGAGCAGCGCACGTTCGTGGATTGGGTCATGCGGCCGCGCCTGCTGGCCACGCCGGGCGTGTCGAAGGTCGCCGTGTTCGGCGGTGACGTGCGCGAGCTCCAGATCCAGCTCGACCCCGACCGCCTCCGGCTGTACGGCATAGGGGTCGCCGAAGTGGCGGAGGCGGCGCGGCAGGCCACGGGTGTGCGCGGGGCGGGCGTGCTCGACGGCCCCAACCAGCGGGTGACCGTACGGGCGGAAGGCCAGGCCGTGACCCCCGCTGCGCTGGGGCAAGCCGCCGTGCGCGAGCATGACGGATCGGTGCTCCGCCTCGCCGATCTCGGCCGGGTGGTGGAAGCCCCGGCGACGCGGTTCGGCGAGGGCGGAGTGCAGGGCCGCCGAGGGATCGTGATCGTGATCTCCGCGCAGCTCCGCGCCAACACGAAGGTGGTGGCTCAGCGCGCCGAGGCCGCGCTGGCCCGGCTCGAGCCCGCCATGCGCGCCCAGGGGCTGGTGCTGCACGGCGACATCTTCCGGCCGTCGGAGTTCATCGATCTGGCCCTGCGCAACATCGTCACCTCGCTGCTGCTCGGCGCGGTGCTGGTCGCCGTCGTCCTGCTGGTATTCCTCTCCGACGTGGGCGCGGCCGCCATCTCGCTCACGGCCATCCCGCTCTCGCTCCTCGCCGCGCTCATCGTCCTCGACCGGCTCGGCTTCGGGATCAACACGCTCACCCTCGGCGGCCTGGCGATCGCGCTCGGCGAGGTGGTGGACGACGCCATCATCGACGTCGAGAACATCGCCCGACGGCTGCGCGAGAACCGGCTGGCCCCGGCGCCGAGCAGCGCGGCACGGGTGGTGCTCGAGGCCTCGCTGGAGGTCCGGAGCAGCGTGGTCTATGCCACGTTCGTCGTCGCCCTCGTGTTCGTGCCGGTGCTCACCCTCAGCGGAGTGCAGGGCGCGCTGTTCCGGCCGCTGGGCCTGGCCTACATCCTGGCGATCCTCGCGTCGCTGCTCGTGGCGCTCACCGTGACGCCGGCGCTCACGCTGCTCCTGCTGGGCTCGCGCGGGCATCGCGCGCACGAGGCGCCGGCGCTGGCCTGGCTCAAGGCCCGCTATGCCCGGATCCTCGAGTGGCTGGCCGGGCGCCCGTGGTCCGTCGCGGCGGCGGCGGCGGTCGTCTGCCTCGG
The DNA here is from genome assembly GCA_050733015.1 of Gemmatimonadales bacterium. Taxonomy (GTDB): domain Bacteria; phylum Gemmatimonadota; class Gemmatimonadetes; order Gemmatimonadales; family GWC2-71-9; genus CAVVWJ01. The sequence continues at coordinate 6,896 of JBOHSB010000065.1, read as the reverse complement.
CGCGATCGCCACGCTGCCGTTCTTCGGAGCGACCTTTCTCCCGGAGTTCCGGGAGGGGCACTATCTGATTCACATGTCGGCCGTGCCCGGTACCTCGCTCGACGAATCGTTTCGGCTGGGAGCGCGGGTCACCGAGGCGCTCGAGCGGGATCCGCGAGTCCGCGCGGTCGCCCAGCGCATCGGACGGGCCGAGCTGTCGGAAGACACCTGGGGCACGCACTACACCGAATTCGAGGTGGACCTGGTGCCCCTCACCGGGGAAGACGCCGAGACCGTGCAGGACGACCTCCGCCGCATCCTCGCCACGTTTCCGGGTGTCAACTTCGCCATCCGCGGCTTCCTGGCGGAACGCATCGAAGAGACGCTCACCGGCTCGACGGCGGAGCTGGTCGTCCGGGTGTACGGCGACGACCTCGACAGCCTCGACGTCGCGGCGCGCCGAGTCGCGGAGTCATTGAGCCGGATTGCCGGCGCCACCGACGTGCAGTACGATCCGCCGCCCGTCGCCCCGGGCGTCACGGTCCGGCTGCGCCTGGGCGACCTGCCGCTCTATGGCCTCCGGCCCGACGAGGTGCTCTCGACGGTCGAGACCACCACGCGCGGCACCCGCGTGGCCCAGACGTTCGAGGGCAACCGGGCCACCGACGTCGTGGTGACGCTGCTGCCCGAGCGCCGCAGCCGCCCGGAGGACCTGCGCACCCTGCCGGTCACCTCGTCGAGCGGCCGGCAGGTGGAGCTCGGCCAGATCGCCGACATCGCCCGCACGACCGGCCGCTTCGCGATCGCGCATGTCGGCGCGCGGCGGGTGCAGACGGTCACCGCGAACGTCCGCGGGCGCGATCCGGACGGTGTGACCCGGGATGTCGAGGCGACGCTCGGGCAGACCACGATTCTGCCCGCGGGCGTCTACGCCGACGTGGGGGGCACCGGCACCGCTCAACGGGCCGCGCGGCGCGAGCTGCTCCGCGACAGCCTGCTGGCGGCGGCGGGCATCGTCATGCTGCTCTCGGTCGCCTTCGGCGAGACCAGCCGGCTGCTGCTGGTCCTCGCCAACCTGCCCTTCGCGCTGGTGGGTGGGGTGCTCGCCGTGTTCGCGACCGGCGGCCTCTTGAGCCTAGGCTCCCTGGTGGGGTTCGTGACGCTGTTCGGCATCGCGACCCGCAACGCGGTCATGCTGATCTCGCACTACGATCATCTGGTCGCGGTCGAAGGCGAGGAGTGGGGCCGGCCCACGGCACTGCGCGGCGCGCTGGAGCGGCTGGGCCCGATCCTCATGACGGCCCTGGTGACGGCCCTGGGCCTGCTGCCGCTGGCGGTAGGCAGTGGGGATCCCGGCCGCGAGATCGAGGGGCCGATGGCGATCGTCATTCTCGGCGGCCTGCTCACCTCGACCGCCCTCAGCCTGTTCGTGCTCCCGACGCTGGCGCTTCGCTTCGGCCGGTTCGGCCGGAGCCTCGCCGTCGAGTCCTAGGCCGCGATCTCGGCTCCCGCCGGGTCGGTCGACTCGAACACCCCACCGAGCCAGCGCAGCAGGGCCGCAACCTCGACCGCGATGCCGGCCAGCAGCACGGCGACACCGGGGACGATGGCCCACCAGCCAACGCTGTCTCGCAACAACGCGAAGACGAGCAGCGCCAGCATCCCGGGCAGCGCCAGGCCGACGCCCAGCAATGCGGAATACGCCACGATGATGAGCATGTTCTGGCCCAGCGCCTCGACGCCGCCGGGACGTCCGCTGCCCAGGTGGATCCAGGCGGGGAACAGAAGCGCCGCGCCGTTCTGGATGAGCAGGCCGAGGTAGTTGATCCCGGGCAGGCAGGCCACGACCGTTGCCAGCGCGAGGGTCCTCAGGCCGAGGGAGGGATACATGTGCGCGTTGCCGAGGAACGCGAAGTAGGCGACCAGGAGCAGGCCGATCTGAAGCGCCGTCAGCACCGCCGTCGATGCGGCGGTCTCGGCGGCAAGCACCGCGCGGCCGGCGAGCGGGTAGCTGCGCAGCAGGTCCAGCTTGAGGAGGTCGCTCCGTAGATCGTTGCGGACCCACTGGGGGCCGATCACGACCGAGAGGCCGGCCCACGTCGCCGCCAGCCATCCGGCCACGTCCGCGACCGATCCGCCGGCCTCGAATGACAGCAGACCCGCCACCATCGCGGCGACGGCCAGCGCCGCGGCCGTGTTCCGGGCGCGGCGGGTGCGCACCACCGCGAGGAGATTCTTCCAGAGAATCGCTTGCGCCGGCCACCCGAGCGGCGCCAGGCGGAACAGCGCCGGCAGGCGGCGGTGGGCCAGGCTGGGGGTGGCCGAGGCGCGCGCCGACAGCCGGGCGCGGCGAAGCGACGCCTCGGCCGCCGCCTCCTCGAAGGCCGCGTCCGCCCGGATCACCCAGATGTAGTGAAGCACCAGCAGGCAGAGCGCGGGCCCCGCGGCGTGGACCCAGTCGCCAAGGGTATGCGCGGCGAGTGGACGGACCATGGCCCGAAACGGCGCCAGCAGCACGCGGGGCAGGGGACGATCCGAGGCGTCGGTCAGCGCGTCGAGGAACGTGGTCAGCCCGCCGGCCCAGCCGGCGGCCAGGTCGGGCAGGGCGCCCTGAATGCTCCAGGCTACGCCGATCAGCAGGCTGCCCAGGAGGGCCAGCGACACGATCCGGTGACGCAGCGCGATGCGTCCGTGCTCGAGCAGACTGGTGCGAACGAAGGATGCCCCGAGCCGGTGAAACGAGATGGTGGTGAGCAGGAGCCAGATCGAGATGGCCCGCAGCCACGGCGAGGCGCCGAACCGCTCGCGCGCCAGGATGAGGGTCCACAACAGGGAATTGAACAGGATGAGGATCTGGTTTCGCAGCAGCTTGTATTGCACCAGGCCGCGCCGCGTCACCGGTCCGGAGAACAGGAACGTCACCTCGGCGGGACTGAACGCGAGCACGCGCCGCTCGACGCCGAAGATCCAGCCCCACAGCAGGGCGCCGATCACGCCGATCGCGCCGACCAGCTCCAGCCACCGCGCGCCGACCAGAATCTGCGGAGGCCGATCGGGGCGCTGATCGACGGCGACGATCCACAGATAGGTGAGCCCGAACGCCAGCGCCGCGAGGTAGCGCGGATTCCGGAGCTGGCGGGCCTGCCGGGCGACGCGATTGTAGGTCGTCCGCCAGGCCAGGTAGGTGAACACGCGAATCACGCCGGCGCTTCCCCCTCGGGTGTGATGAGCGCGAGAAAGACGTCCTCCAGGCGGCGCCCGCCCAAGGCCGGCCGGCTGGCGATGATGTCGGCCACCGTGCCGAGCGCCACGGTCTGGCCGCGGTTCATGATTAGCACCCGACTGCAGATCTCCTCGACCAGATGCAGGAGATGCGAGCTCAGGATTACCGCCGTCCCCGCCGCGGCGCGGCGGACGATGGTCGCCTTCATCCGGCGAATGCCCACCGGATCGAGACCCGTGAGCGGCTCGTCGAGCAGCAGGGCCCGCGGGGTGTGCAGCAGACCGCACGCGATGGCAAGTTTCTGCTTCATCCCCCGGGAGAGCTCGCCCGGCAACGCGGTGCGCTTGTCGGCCAGGTCGAGCTCCTGGAGCAGCCCCGGAATGCGGGCGATCACGTCGCCGACCTGGTACAGCCGGCCGACGAAGCGGAGGTGCTCCTCGACCGTGAGGTATTCGAACAGATGGGGCTCGTCCGGGATGAAGGCCAGCAGGGATTTCGCGGCCACGGGGGCGGAGGCCAGGTCGTGCCCTCCGATGCGGATGGTGCCGCGGGTGGGGATGATGATTCCCGCGATGCTCCGGATGGTCGTGGTCTTTCCCGCGCCATTGGGTCCCACCAGGCCAAGGACCTCGCCGGGCTGGACCGTAAAGCTCAGTCCCCGGACGGCCGGGAAATCGCCATACTGTTTCTCGAGTCCCTCGACCTCGATCACGGCCGCCCCCGGAGGGGGTATCGGAACCCGCCGGGAGGGTGAAACTTTCGACGGCCGGCGAACGTCTCTTGTTGGAACATAGTCCCCTGAGCGGGTGTGGTACCCCTGCGTGCGGCCTGGAGGCCGAACCATGCGAAGCTACTGGCTGCGGATCCTGATGGGCGCCTTTGGCATTTTCGCCATTGGGATGATCGGGATCTCCATTTTCAGGCACGGGCGGTCCAGGGTGGAGTCGGTCATCGCCAGCTCCGAGCCCCTGAGCTTTCCGCTGCCGTTCGTCCCGTTTCAGCTGAACGGCAGCAAGCTGGGGACGATCGAGCGCCTGACCGTGAACCGCAATGCCCCCAAGAAGGTGTCCTCGATCGAGCTTCAGGTGAAGATGGACGACTCGCTGGTGGCGAAGGGTCTCGCCGGGTGCCGGCTGGCCGCCAACGTCGAGAGCGACTCGTCCAAGCCCGGCGACGTCAACATCCACATGAACCGTCTGGACGAGCGGACTTTCTTCTTCTGCGCGTCCAGCGATTCGGGATTCGAGGAGCTGGGGTCGGCCAAGCTGACCCCCGGCGGCGTCGAGCTGCCCTTGCTCGTGCCCGAGAAGCTGGCCGAACAGCTCAGGAATGGCGACTGGTCGAGCAACGAGGACTCGACCGGTGCGCTGGAAGCGCGAGCGGATTCACTCGCCGACGCCGCGGAAGCCATGGCGGACTCGGCGGAAACCAAGGCGGCCAAGGCCCAGGCTCGGAGCGAGCTCCGTTCTCACCTGGGTGACTCGCTCCGCGCCGAGGGACTCCGGCGGGCGGACTCGGTGCAGCATGCGCTCAAGCGATTGGCGGACTCGCTCCACACGCGCTAGCATTCGCACCATGCTCCTCGTCGTCGACAACTACGACAGCTTCACCTACAACCTGGTGCAGTACGCCGGCGAGCTCGGCGCCGATCCGGTGGTCTACCGGAATGACGCGCTGAGTGTCGAAGACGCGCTGGCGCTGGAGCCGGTGGCCGTCGTCATCTCGCCGGGACCGTGCACCCCGCGGGAAGCGGGCATCAGCGTCCCGCTGGTGCGCGCGGCCGCCGAGGCGGGCGTGCCGCTCCTGGGGGTATGTCTGGGCCACCAGGCCATCGGCGAGGCCTTCGGCGGGCGGGTGGTGCGCGCCGAGCGCCTGATGCACGGAAAGACCACCATGGTGGCGCACACGAGCCACCCGGTATTCGCGGGCCTCCCGTCGCCGTTCGAGGCCATGCGGTATCATTCCCTGGTCGTGTCGCCCGACGGCCTGCCGCGGGAGCTCGAGGTCACCGCCTGGTCGGCCGATCGCGCGCCGGGCCGGGAGATCATGGGCCTGTGCCATCGGAGCCTCCCGATCTATGGCGTGCAGTTCCATCCCGAGTCCGTGGGAACCGCCAACGGAAAGCGGATCCTGAGCAACTTCCTCACGGCCGCTGCGACCCGCATGACGGCGGTCTGAGGGGCGCCCCGACCGTCGGTGTAACTCCTTCCCAAGTCTCGCCATAGCGAAAGGTCCCCGCCCGGCACGCGTTTTGACTCGCCCCCGGCACTCGATTACTTTTGGTGATGCGCGTTCTGGGTGTCATTCCGGCTCGTCTAGGCTCGACCCGTCTCCCCAACAAACCGCTCCAGCTACTGGCCGGTGAGCCCCTCATCACCCGGGTGATTCAGCGCGTCATGGAGCACGACGTGTTGCAGGATCTGGTGGTCGCGACCGAGTCCGAGATGGTGGCGCAGGTGGTGGAGCGGGCGGGGGTGCGGGCGGTCCTGACGCACGACGGCCACCTGTCGGGCACCGATCGGGTCGCGGAGGCGGCCGGCCGGCCAGAGTTCGGCGGGTTCGACGTGGTGGCCAATGTGCAGGGCGACGAGCCGTTCATGCCCCGGGAAGCGCTGGCCGGGGCCATCGAGCGGATCGGGCTGGGAGACGACATCGGCACCGCGGCGGCGCCGCTCGCCCTCGAGCTGGTGGACGACCCGTCGCGGGTGAAAGTGGTGACCGACGCCGGCGGCCGGGCCCTGTACTTCTCGCGGGCGGCGATCCCGCACCGGCGCGAGCCGACCGATCCGTCCGACGGGCTCTACTGGCAGCACCTGGGCATCTATGTGTATACCCGCGCCGCGCTGACCCGTTGGGTGGCGGCCCCGCCGAGTCCGGCGGAGCAGGCCGAGCGGCTCGAGCAGCTCCGCGCGCTGCATCAGGGACTCACCATCGGCGTCGCGCGGCTCACCGAGCCGGCGCAACCGGGCGTGGATACGCCGGACGACCTTCGACGGGCGGAAGCCCACTGGCACGCACTTCAGGGGTAAGGCTATGACTTCGGCACCAAGCGCGACCAAATACATCTTCGTCACCGGCGGCGTCGTCTCCTCCCTCGGGAAAGGCATCGCCGCCGCATCGTTAGGGCGATTGTTGGTCGAGCGCGGGCTCAGCGTGACCATGCAGAAGTTCGATCCCTACATCAACGTCGATCCCGGCACGATGTCGCCGTTCCAGCACGGCGAGGTGTTCGTCACCGACGACGGCGCGGAGACCGACCTCGACCTCGGGCACTACGAGCGGTTCATCGACCGGTCGCTGTCCCAGCAGAACAACATCACCACCGGTCGAATCTACCAGACGGTCATCAACAAGGAGCGCCGTGGCGAGTACCTCGGCTCCACCGTCCAGGTGATCCCGCACATCACCGACGAGATCAAGAACGCGATCCGGCGCACCGCTCCCGGCCACGACGTGGTGATCACCGAGATCGGCGGCACCGTGGGCGACATCGAGTCCCTGCCGTTCCTCGAGGCGATCCGGCAGTTCCGCCAGGAGGTCGGCCGCGACAACGCGATCTTCATCCACCTGACGCTGGTGCCGTACATCGCCGCCGCCGGCGAGCTCAAGACCAAGCCCACCCAACACTCAGTGCGCGAGTTGCGCGAAATCGGCATCCAGGCCGACATTCTGCTCTGCCGTTGCGACCGCGCCC
>JBOHSB010000064.1:0-3441 GCA_050733015.1 Gemmatimonadales bacterium | reverse complement strand
TCAAGCCCGACAACGTGCTGCTCTCCGGCGGCGAGGCCCTGGTCACCGATTTCGGGGTGGCCAAGGCGCTCTCGGCGTCGGCCGCCGCCGGCGAGACGGGGATCACCGAGCTGGGCGTGGCCCTCGGGACACCGGCGTACATGGCGCCGGAGCAGGCGGCGGCCGACCCCCACGTAGACCACCGTGCCGACCTGTACGCGTTCGGCTGTCTCGCGTACGAGTGCCTGAGCGGCGAGTCGCCGTTCGCCGGCCGCCCCACCCATTCCCTGCTGGCCGCGCAGCTGACCGAGACGCCCGAGCCCCTCGCTCGCCGGCGACCGAATCTGCCGCCTGCGCTCACCGCGCTGGTAATGCGCTGCCTCGAGAAGCGGCCGGCGGACCGCCCGCAGCAGGCGAGCGAGATTCTCGCCGTGCTCGACGGGGCGATGACGCCGAGCGGCGAGGCCGCGCCGACCGTCCGAGTCGAAGCTGCGTCCCGTCGCCGTCGCTGGCCTCTCATCGCCGCGATTGTGGCCGGCGTGGTGGCCCTGGCCGGAGGCGCCGCGCTCCTCAAGGCACGGAGCGGTCCGCGGGTGACACCGTCGGCCGCCTCCATGGCGGTCATGCCGTTGACGCCGGCGTCTCCCGACTCCGCGCTCGCGCGCCTGGGCCGGGATCTGGCGGTAACGCTGAGCGCCAATCTCGACGGCGTGGGCGAGATTCGGACGGTGGATGCGCTCACCGTCCTGGCCCAGGTCAAACCGTCGGATGGAACGCCGTCACTGGCCGACGCGGCGGCGCTGTCGCGGCGACTCGGCGCGAAGAGCGTCCTGCAGGGCACCCTGGTGCGGACCGGCGGGGAGGTGCGGGCGGACATCGGGCTCTTCACGGCCGACAGCGCCGCCGCCGTCACCCGGGTGACCGCCAGCGGCTCCCTCGACGACGTCAGCGGCCTGACCGACTCGATCACCTGGGCCGTCCTCCGGCAGGTATGGCGAACCCGCGGTGCGCCGACGCCCACCATCGCGGCGCTCACGACTCGCTCCGTCCCGGCTCTCCGCGCCTTTCTCGAGGGTGAGCGCGCGATCACCGAGGGCCGGTTCCAACGCGCGGAAGAAGCGTTCGGCCGGGCGCTCGAGGCCGACTCGTCATTCTGGCTCGCCTATCGCCGCTACGAATTTGCCCGCTCGTGGAGCTTCAAGCCGGTGGACAGCGTGATCGTCGCCCGGTACCGGGCCAACCGGCAAAGTCTGCCCGAGCGGGAGCGGCTCCTGATCGAAGCGCTCATGCCGGACTCGCTGAGCGAGTCGATGGCCAGGCTCGAGGATCTGACCCGGCAGTTTCCGGATTTCTGGCCGGCGCGGTGGGAGTATGCCGAGGAGCTGACCCATCAGGCCGGGCTGCTGGGCCACACCCGTCTGGAGGCGCAGGCGGCACTGGAGCGGACCATCGCGCTCAACCCGGATCTCACCGGGGCGTGGGACCATCTCCTCTGGATGGCGATCCAGAATCGGGACAGCGCCGCCGTCCGCCGGGCGCTCGCGGCCAACGCGCGGGTGCACATCGATTCTCTCTGGCTCGCCGAGGGCCAGAACTACTACCTGGGGCTGCGCCTGGCTGCGTACGAATTCCTCGCACCCGACTCGGCGCCGGCTCTGGCAGACAGCGTGCTCCTCGAAACCCCATCGAGATTGGCATACATCGCGCCCCTCACATACGGGTTTCCCAAGGCGCAAATCGAGCTCAGCCGGCGGGCCTTGCAGCGGGGGCCGGCGGCTGAGGTATGGGAGACCCACCGGCGCACCATCGCGGTGGCTTTCGCCGCCGCCGGCGCGTGGGACTCCGCCCTGGTCGCCGCGGACGATGTGGTCGGGAATGACGGATCGGACGACGCTGCCCTGTTCCGGTACGGTCAGGCGGTCGCGGCGGCGTGGCTCGGCGCTGTCGATCCGTCGGCCGCGTCGCGTCGGCGTCCGGCCGGCACTCGGCAGTCACCGGAGAACGCAGCCGACCTCGCGTGGCTGGATGGTGTCCTGGCGTATGCGCGCGGCGACCGCGCAGCGATGGATCGCGCCGGGGAATCGCTGCGCTCCTCGCCCGACAGGGCGGCCCCCGATCTCGTGCGATCGCTCGGCGCGCTCGACGCCTACCTGCGCGGCGATCACACTCGCGCCGCCACCGAGCTGGGCCGGCTGGAGCGGGAGCGCGCGCAGTTGGGCCGCAACAACGACGCTCATCCGCTGCTGGCGGGAATCGACCGTCTGGCCGCCGGCCGGTGGCTCGCCGACGCGGGCGACACCGTCCAGGCGCTGAGCCTGTTGCACTGGACCGAGACCGTGCTCGCCCCGCACACCAAGTGGATTCACGCCAACCGCATGCTTTCCGGGCCCGCGCTTCTGGAAGAGGCCCGGCTGGAGGATGGCCAGGGGCGCAAAGAGGAAGCACGCCGCGCGTACGCGCGGTTTCTCGAGTGGTACGTTCTTCCGGGGGCGCGCCAACGGCCACTGGTCGAGGAGGCCCAGTCGGCGCTGGCCCGGCTGGGTGGTGTGAAGGAGGTCATGCACGAGCCGTAGCGTCTTCAGCGCCGATGGGCGACAGTCTTGACCTTGGCGTCCTGACCTTTCCGGTCGACGTCTCCCTCGGGCTTGGTGGGGGCGGGCGGAGAAACACTGGGCAACGCCTCCTTCCCCAGGGACTGTACGTACTCCACCAAGAGGGGGTCCAGCCTCTCCACATGCCGCGCAGGGTTTTTCGCGTGGATCGTCATATAGAGCTCGGCGAAGAATTCCGGCGGCGCCATCAGGGCGTATGGATCCAGGGCCTCATTTTTCACATAGTCGAGCGCCGCTTCGCCGACGATCATCAGCTCCGCATAGTAGTAGTTCACGAAGAACCGGCGATCGCCGTAACGGTACCACTCCCCCGAGAAGTCGTACCAGCGTTTCCCCTGCTCGCGTCGTGAGCTGGATTCGCATGCCACCCGGGGCGCGAACCCCTCGGCGTGCCAGGGATGCCCCGGCGGTGCGGTCGGCCTGGCGGGTGCGGTCCACCTCCAGCCGTCGCCCACCGCCTGCCGGATGAAGGAACGGATCTGCTGCTGCTCGCGCTCGGTCGCGCCCGGCGGGTACCCGCCCATCTCCTCGATCCACTGGGTGATCCCCAGCGTGGTCTTCGGCAAGCGCTGCCATCCGAAGAGCTGGTTCAGCATGTCGTCGACGTCTTCCTGATGCCTCGCATGGACCGCGTGCCCGACCTCGTGCAGCACCACCTGCTCGAACCACCCGCGATCGTAGGCGTTGCCCTTGGGCAGGCTTTTCCGACTGATGCCGATATCGTCGGCGGATGGGTCGTAATAGCTGCCGGTGGCACCCAGTTGGATCTGATCGACGAAGCTGTTGCCTTCGACATCGGCGTTATCGAGACCTTCCAGGACGTTCCAGAGTCGCTCGACCAGCTCCGGCT
>JBOHSB010000063.1:0-2891 GCA_050733015.1 Gemmatimonadales bacterium | reverse complement strand
GCCGCGAGGGCTTCGCCCGAGGGCCGGTTGTCGCGCCCCACGGCGATCGTCGGCGCGCGGCCCAGCCGGTCCCACGCGACGGAGGCGAACGCGCGGCCGAGGCCGCGGGCGAGCTCGGGCGTGAGCTCCGACCCGACCAGGCCGCGGATGTCGTACTGCCGGAAGATGGACTTGGGGGCGTTCATGGTGTCGGGGTCGCCCGCCGGAGCAGACTCACGGCCCGGCGATCGGCAGGCCCGTCTGCGTGAGCGTCGTCCCGGTGCGGCCGGCCAGGTCGAGCACGGCGCCCGGCCACACGCCGAACAGCAGCACCGCGGCGACCGTGAGCGTCACCGCGCCGAGCGCTGGCGGAGAGAGCCGAACCTCGGCGTAGCGGTCGGCGCTGGGCGCGGGCTTCATGTACATCGCCATGATCACCGGCAGATAGTAGCCCGCGCTCAGGACGCTGGTCAGCACCAGGACCACCGGCAGCACGTAGTGACCCTCCGCCACGACCGCGGAGATGATGTACCACTTGCCGATGAAACCGAAGGTGCCCGGGAACCCGAGCAGCGACAGCATGCAGACGGTGAGGGCGAACGCGATGCCCGGCCGGGTGGCGGCGAGGCCGGCGATGTCATCCAGCGTAACGTCCCGCTCGCCACCGCGGCCGAGGACCGCCAGCAACCCGAACGCGGCCAGGGACGTGAGGCTGTAGGCGAGGAGGTAGAGCAGCACCGAGCCGGCACTCGCCGGCGACCCGGGCCACACGGCGACCAGCAGGTAACCCGCGTGGGCTACGGAGCTGTAGGCCAGCAGTCGCTTGAGCGAGCGCTGCGCCAGCGCCACCAGGTTGCCCAGGATCATCGAGGCCAGCGCCAGGCCGGCGACGATCGGCTGCCAGATCGAGATGGCGGAGGGGAACGCCTCCATCAGCACCCGCACGAACGCGGCGAACGCGGCCGCCTTCACTCCGGTCGCCATGAACCCCGTGACGGGCGTGGGCGAGCCGTCGTACACGTCCGGCGCCCACATGTGGAACGGCACGGCCGCCACCTTGAACCCGAATCCGATGATCAAGAGCCCGAGGCCGAGCGCGGCCATGGGCCCGAGCGGCTTGCCGGCGAGCTGTGCCCCGGCGAGCGAGAGGTTGGTGGTGCCGGTCGCGCCGTAGACCAGCGCGATGCCGTACAGCAGGAACCCGGACGCGAACGCCCCGATGAGGAAGTACTTGAGCGCCGCCTCCGCGGAGAACGCGCTGCCCCGGTTGAAGCCAGCCAGCGCGTAGACCGCCACCGACATCACCTCGAGGCCGAGGAAGAGCACGATGAGATCCTCGGCGCCGCCAAGGAACATCATGCCGGCGGTGGCGAGAAGGATCAGGACATAGTACTCGGGTGCCAGCAGACCCTCGCGCTCGAGGTAGCCGAGCGACAGCAGGATGGTCGCGCCCGCGCTCACCAGCGCGATGGCGGCGACACCGTAGCGGAAAGGATCGAGCGCCACCATCTGGGCCAGGCCGTCGGGCCGGGTCCCGTTCACCCAGAGCGCCGCGAGCGCCGCGCCGCTCAGCACCACGCCGGCGAAGCTGAGCCACCCCGCGAGCCGGCTGTCTTCGGGCCCCCGGTGGCGCCAGCTGACCACCAGCAGCACGACCAGCGCCCAGCCGGAGAGCACCACCTCGGGCAGGAGTGCGAGCGTGACGCCCCACGGCGTGCTCAGGTCGAGACGGTTCATCGGGCCGCCTCCCCGCGTCCGGCGCTGCCCCCGAGCGTCGCCCGAGCCGACGGGCCGACCCCGGGGGCGGCGACCTCGAGGAATCGCCTCGCGGCCGGCTCCATCCGCTCGAGCACCGGCTTGGGATACAGGCCGAGCCACACGATGCCCACCACGAGCGGCAGCATGACCGCGAGCTCGCGCGGCGTGAGATCCAGCAGGTGTTCGTTCTCGCGATCGTCGAGCCGGTTGAAGATGACCCGCTGAAGCGCCCACAGGAGGTACGCGGCGGCGAAGATCACGCCGGTCGTGGCGATGCCGGTGGCCCACGGGAAGGCGGCGAAGCTGCCAAGGAGCACCAGGAACTCGCCGACGAAGCCGTTGAGACCGGGCAGCCCGATGGAGGACAGCGCGACCAGCGTCAGGATGAGCGAGAACACGGGGACCACCCGGGCGATGCCGCCGTAGTCGGCGATGAGGCGGGTATGGCGGCGCTCGTACAGCATGCCGATGAGCAGGAACAAGGCGCCGGTGGAAAACCCGTGGCTGATCATCACCATGAGGGCGCCCTGCACGCTCTGCAGCGTCATGCCCCAGATCCCCAGCATCACGAAGCCCAGGTGGCTCACGGAGGAGTAGGCGACCAGCTTCTTGATGTCGGGCTGCACCAGCGCCACCAGCGCGCCGTAGATGATGCCGATCACCGCCAGCACCACCATCAGGCGGCTCACGGCGGGGCTCAGGGCCACCTGCGGGAAGAACGGCACGGCGAACCGCAGGAAGCCGTAGGTGCCGATCTTGAGCATCACGCCGGCCAGCAGGACGCTGCCCGCCGTCGGGGCCTCGACGTGGGCGTCCGGCAGCCAGGTGTGGAACGGGAAGATCGGCACCTTAATGGCGAACGCGAGCGCGAAGGCGGCGAACAGCCACGGGGCCGCGGGGCCCGCGGCCGAGGCGTTCTGGAGCAGGTAGTCGTAGGAGAACGACAGCTCCCCCGTGGCGCTCCGCACCTTCCACACCAGCACGACGATCGCCACCAGCATCAGCAGCGAGCCGGCCATGGTGTAGATGAAGAACTTGATGGCGGCGTACAGGCGGTTGGTCCCGCCCCAGATCCCGATGATGAAATACATCGGAATCAGCATGATCTCGAAGAAAACGTAGAAGAGGAAGAGGTCGAGGGCAAGGAACACGCC
>JBOHSB010000062.1:0-4319 GCA_050733015.1 Gemmatimonadales bacterium | reverse complement strand
CTGCAGCTGGCCTGGTCGCGACGGCAGGTGACGCGGGAGCGGCTCGCCCGGGCGGCGCGGCCGGTTCCTGGCCGCCGTGACTTCACCGCGGTGCTGCCGCCGGACACGGCGGCGCGGGTCCCTGCGGCGGCGCAGGCTGCGCTGCTCGAGAGCGCGGACGGCCTGATGCGCGGCGAATGGGAGGTGCTGGGCGTCGTCCGGACGGACATGGTACAGCCGGACTGGTTCCTCGATCCGGTCACCCGCGGCCGGTCGGCCCCGGACCGCTACGCCTTCCGCATCGACCAGCGCTCCGAGGAGCAGGTCGGCAACATCAAGCAGGTCTGGGAGATGTCGCGGCTGCAGCACCTCACGCTGCTGGCCGCGGCCTGGTATATCAGCCGCGACGACAGGTACGCCCGCCGGGTCGCAGACCAGCTCCGCTGCTGGTGGCGCGAGAACCCCTTCCTGTCGGGGGTCCACTGGACGAGCGGTATCGAACTGGGCGTCCGGCTGATCAGCCTGGCCTGGATCCGCCGTCTCCTCGACGACTGGCCCGAGGTAGCCGGCCTGTTCGAGAACGACGGGCTGGCCGTGCGGCAGATCCGCTGGCACCAGCAGTACCTTGCGGCGTTTTCCAGCCGGGGCTCATCGGCCAACAACCACGTGATCGCCGAGGCGGCCGGGCAACTGGCGGCGAGCTGCGCCTTCCCGTGGTTTGGGGAGAGCGAGCGCTGGCGGCGCAATTCGGCGCGACTGCTCGAGACCGAGCTCATCCGCAACACGTTCGCGTCCGGTATCGGCCGCGAGCTGGCATCCGACTACCAGTGCTTCGTCGCCGAACTCGGGTTCCTTGCCGCGGTCGAGGCGGAGGCGGCGGGTCATCCGCTCGGCACCGCCGTCTGGGAACGGCTCTGCGCCATGACGGACAGCGCGGCGGCCCTGGTCGACGAGCGGCTGCGCCCGCCCAGGCAGGGCGACTCGGACGAGGGCCGGGGGCTGCTACTCGACGCCCCGACGGCCAACCGCTGGCCGGCGCTGCTCGCGCTGGCCGAAGCGCTGGTTGGACGGATGGAATGGTGGCCGCGGCCACCGGAGGACGCGGGCAGCGTCATCGTCGGCGCCTTGGCCGGGAGCAGGCGCCGGATCGACGGCAGGCCGGGCGAGCGCCCGTCACGATTCGCCGACGCCGGGACTACGGTGCTCCGCACGAACGGCGAGAACGAGATCTGGTGCCGGTGCGATGGCGGACCCCACGGCTTCCTCAGTATCGCCGCGCACGCCCACGCCGACGCGCTGTCGGTCGAGGTGCGCTACGCCGGGGTGGACATCCTGGCCGATCCAGGCACCTACTGCTACCACGGCGAGCCCGCGTGGCGGTCCTACTTCAGATCCACGCTGGCGCACAACACCGCCGAGCTCGGCGGCCAGAACCAGTCCGCCGAAGGCGGCCCGTTCATGTGGACGCGGCATGCGAAGGCCCGGGAGATCGAAGTGATCGACGAGGGCGACATCGCGAGGTGGACGGCCGAGCACGACGGCTACGCCTCGCTTGACCCGCCGGCACTGCACCGCCGGTCGGTGCTCCTGGACCGGGCCTCGCGCAGCATCGATATCATCGATGAGGTGGAGGGAGGCAACCACGACATTCGTCTTACCTTCCACCTCGGGCCCGAGGTCCAGGTGGAACTGAACGAGTCGCGCGCCATGTTGTGCTGGCCCGCCGGACCCGGCCAGGGACGGGCCCGGCTCGAGCTGCCCTCGGGCGTCCGGTGGAGCCTGCATCGGGGGGAGAGCGACCCGATTCTTGGCTGGTACTCTTCCGGCTTGGGGCGCCGGGTCCCGTCATTTACCCTGCTGGGTCGCGGACGCTGCGTGCCCGGTACGCTCCTGGCCACGCGACTGGAGTTCGTCGAGGTCGGCGAGGAGTCGAAGACTGGCGCTAGCCGGCGGGCCGTGTTGTGGTGCCCCTCGGACGTCCGCCCGGGTAAGGCACCCGAGGTTCAGGTGGAGGCAAGATGAGCACGCGGCTGCCGCGGTCAATCCGGACGGTGTCGCACCACAAGGTACTCGTCGGCATCGTGGTGCTCCTGGGACTCCTCGGCGGCGTCGGATACACCTTCCTCAACCCGCCGCTGCGCAGTAGCACCGCGCTGATCATCCTGCCCAAGTCGGCGCGGAGCATGGCCACGCAGGTGGTCATCGCGCAGAGCGATCCCGTGCTCCGCGCCGCGCTGCCCAAGATCAGCACGGCGGAGACGGTGCCCGAACTGCGCCGCCAGATCCACGCCCGCAGCCTGACCTCGTATGTCCTCTCGGTAAGCGCGAAGGGCAAGACCGCTGCCGCTGCGGAGGCGACCGCGAACGCCGTCGCCAACAGCTACATCGCGTTCGTAGTGCCCAAGCACAGCCCGGTCGGATCCGTACCGGCCCGGATCCTCGACCCGGCGACCGACT
Organism: Gemmatimonadales bacterium; assembly: GCA_050733015.1. Classification (GTDB taxonomy): domain Bacteria; phylum Gemmatimonadota; class Gemmatimonadetes; order Gemmatimonadales; family GWC2-71-9; genus CAVVWJ01. Next base: position 1,883 of record JBOHSB010000062.1, on the reverse strand, counting down.
CGACGGGTACGGGCATGATCCCGGCGCTGGTCATCAAGGCGCTGCTCGGCGCGCTGATCGGCTTCGTGCTGGCGATGGTGATCGTGATCAGCCGTAACGACCGGCGGCTCCGGCAACGCGACGATATCGCGAACTCCATCGGGGTGCCCATCCTCGCGGCGGTCCCGGTCAGTCACCCGGCCGACGCGGCGGGCTGGACGCGGCTGCTAGATAGCTACAAGCCGGGGCCGGTGGACGCCTGGCAGCTGCGCACCGCGCTGCAGCAGGTTGGCATGGCGGACCACACGCTGTACCGGGGCGAGGGTGGCTTCTCCATCGCCGTGCTCTCGTTCGCCTCCGACGCCAAGGCCCTCGCCCTCGGCCCGCAGCTGGCGGTCTTCGCTGCGTCGCAGGGCATCGCCACCGAGCTGGTGATCGGCCCGCAGCAGGACCCGAACGCCTCGGCCGCGCTCCGCGCCGCCTGCGCCTCGCCGCCGTCCCCGTCGTCGAAGCGGCCTGGACTGCTCCAGGTCACGGCGTCCAGCCAGGGGGACATCGGCGACCACTACGACGGTGCGCTGATCATCTCCGTTGTTGTCGTCGACGTCAACGAGCCGAAGATCCCCGACACCATGCGCACGACCGCGACGGTCATCGCGGTCTCGGCGGCCGCATCGACAGCGGAGCAGATGGCCAGGATCGCGGTCGTGGCGGCGGCCGACAATCGCGAGGTCTCCGGGATCCTAGTCGCGGATCCGGAGCCGACCGACCGCAGCAACGGGCGCATTCCGCGGCCGCTGCAGCCGCTCCGGCACCGGCCCGCCAGGGCCAGGAGCTTCGCCACGGAGATCAAGTGGTGAATGAACCGGGGGTATGAGGCTCAGCACGATCCGCGGCGAACCTGGCACGCGTCGCAAGCCTTCCCGCTGGCGCCGGGTGCTCGCCACCGCGGCGGCCGTACTCTTGGTGTTCGGCGTAGTCACCGCACGGCTTTTCGTCTGGCCGGCCATTGGCATGCCGGCCCGCGTCAGCGCCATCGTGCTGCTGGCCGGTCCCGGCGACCGCCTCAGCGTGGCCCTCGGCCTCGCCCGGCAGCACCGGGCGCCGGTGCTCGTGGTCTCGCAGGGTCAGCACGGGTACGGCGGGCCCTGCCCGCCTGCGACGCCTGGCGTCAAGCTCATCTGCTTCGACCCGGACCCGGGAAACACCCGCGGGGAAGCGGAGTTCGTCGGCCGCCTGGCCCAGAAATACCACTGGACCTCGGTGGTCCTGGTGAGTTCGCGGGCCCAGGACACGCGGGCCAGGATCGTGGTCGGGCGCTGCTTCGGCGGTCCGGTCTACGTTGTCACCGGCTCGTTGCCGCTGCGCCAGTGGCCCTATCAGATCGCCTACAGCTGGGGTGCGCTCGTCAAGGCCCTAGCCGGGGAGCGAAGCTGTTAGCGCGCCGAGCGACGGGCCACCGCCTTGACCACCTTGGCCGACATGTTGTGCGTTCCGGCGATGAACCGGGCGGGCGGCCGTTCGCGTCGCGTCGGAACTCCACCTCGCATACGCCCTCCAGGCCGATGGCCCGGACCAGCTTCACGGGGCCGGCCACCGCCGGATCCTCGAGGCCATCGAGGACCACGCGGTCGGCTTAACGGCGTGGCCGGCGTCCGGAGCGCCCCGGCTCTATTAGGCTCATACTGGGCCAGCTTTCGGCCCATCCAGACGCGCGACACGAGCTACAGGCTAAGGAGCCGGCGGTGGCCTCCATAGAAGCGATCCATGCCAGGCAGATCCTGGATTCCCGCGGGAACCCGACCCTCGAGGTCGAGGTGGCGCTGGACGACGGGACCGTTGGCCGCGCTGGGGTGCCGAGCGGGGCCTCGACCGGTGCGTTCGAGGCGGTCGAGCTCAGGGAC
>JBOHSB010000061.1:0-2803 GCA_050733015.1 Gemmatimonadales bacterium | reverse complement strand
GCTGGGAAAGCCGCCCGTGATGGCGGTAGGCGTACGCGACCGCGCGCTGGCCGACGGCATCGTGCCGCCGGCGCCCGTACGCTCCTGACGGAGGACTGAGTGGTCAAGACGAGAGTGCACGACCTGGCGGCGGAGTTCGGCGTCGCCCCCGAGCAGTTGCTGAGCATGCTCAAGGACATGAACATCTTCGTGCGCAGCCACCTGTCGGCGCTGGAGGGCGACCAGGTGTCGGCCGTCCGCGTCCGCTGGGAGCGCGAGAAGCGGAAGAGCGCTGAGGAGCCCACCGCCAAGAAGGGCCGCCGCAAGGCGGTCAAGGCGGAGCCCGCGCCAGCGCCGGTCGAAGCCAAGCCGACCAAGCGGCGCCGCACGGCCGCCGAGGTGGCCCAGGTCGAGGCCCAGGCCCAGGCGGAGAAGGCCGCCGAGCTGGCGGCGCTCGAGCTGGAGCGGCCGATGGTCGAGCTCGAGGAGCCGGCGCCGACGCAGTCGCTCGAGGAGCGCGCTCGCGCGCTGTTCAAGGACATCCCGCCCGTCCCCGCCGACCGCGACGAGGCCACCGCCGACGAGGCCCTCGCCGGCGCATCGGCGTCGCCGCCCGAGCCCGCGCCGTCCCGGCCGACCTCGTCCAGCATCGGGACGCCGAACCGGGCGCCGTTCATTCCGCCCCGGATCCAGCGGCCCGCGCCGTCCGCGCCGCGCGGCCCCAAGCCGGTGTTCAGCAGCAGCGCGCCCTCCGCGCCGTCGCGGCCGGGCGGACCCTCCCGGCCCAGCACGGGCCCCGATCGCGGCGCCGCGCCGCCGGCGCGGCAGTTCGGGCCGGACGCCGAGAAAGGCGGCGGGCGGAAGAAGGGCAAGAAGGGCAAGCGCTCGATGGTGGACCAGGATGCGGTGCAGGCCAACATCCTGAAGACCCTGCAGGGGATGAAGGGCCCCGCCGGGCGGAAGGGTGTGCGCCGCTCCGACGAGCCGTCGTACCGCGACCTCGTGGCCGGCCGGCTGGCCGAGGAGAAGGAGCGCGAGAAGACCCGGATCCGGGTGAACGAGTTCGTCTCGGTATCCGAGCTCGCGGGCGCGATGAAGGTCCCTGCCACCCAGATCGTCCAGTTCGCGTTCAAGGAGCTGGGCCTGATGGTCACGGTCAACCAGCGACTCGACTTCGACCAGATCGAGCTGATCGCCTCCGCCTTCGGCTTCGAGGCCGTGCGCGAGGACGAGTATGCCGCGGACCTGGAGACCGAACAGACCGAGGATACCCCGGAGCAGCTGGTCCCCCGGCCGCCGGTGGTCACCATCATGGGCCACGTCGACCACGGCAAGACCTCGCTGCTCGACTACGTTCGCAAGGCCAACGTGGTCGCCGGCGAGGCGGGCGGCATCACCCAGCACATCGGCGCCTATCACGTCACCCTGCCGGGCGACCGCGCCATCACTTTCCTCGACACGCCGGGCCACCAGGCCTTCACCGCCATGCGGGCCCGCGGCGCTCAAGTCACCGACATCGTCGTGCTGGTCGTCGCCGCGGACGACCAGGTCATGCCGCAGACCGTGGAGGCCATCAGCCACGCCAAGAATGCCGGCGTGCCGATCATCGTGGCCATCAACAAGATCGATCTGCCCTCGGCCAACGTGCAGAAGGTCAAGCAGGATCTGCTGCAGCACAACGTGGTGCTGGAGGAATTCGGCGGCAACGTGCTCTCGGCCGAGATCTCCGCCAAGAAGGGCACCGGCATCGAGACCCTGCTCGAGCAGATTCTGCTCCAGGCCGAGATCCTCGACCTCAAGGCCAACCCGGAGGGCAAGGGCCACGGGGCGGTGCTCGAGGCCACACTGGATCCGGGCAAGGGGCCGCTGGCCACGATCCTGGTGCAGAAGGGCACCCTGCGCGGCGGCGACAACTTCATCTGTGGCAAGTTCTCGGGCCGCGTCCGCGCGCTGTACGACGAGCGCGGCAAGACGGTGAAGGAAGCAGGCCCGTCCATTCCGGTGCAGATCCTCGGCTTCGAGGGCGTGCCGGCGGCGGGTGACACCTTCGCGGTCGTGACCGACGCCAACGAGGCCCGCGAGATCGCGCAGAAGCGGCAGCGGCTCGAGCGCGAGGCCCAGAACCGCCGCAGCCAGAAGGGCACCAGCCTCGAGGACTTCAGCCGGGCGCTCAAGGAAGGCGGCGTCGCCGCCCTCCGCATCATCATCAAGGCGGATCAGGGCGGCCCGGCCGAGGCGCTGGCCGACGCGCTGGCCCAGCTCAGCACGAGCGAAGTCCGGGTCGACGTGGTGCACCGCGGCGTGGGCGCGATCAGCGAGAGCGACGTGCTGCTCGCCAAGGCGTCCGGCGCCATCATCCTCGGCTTCCACGTGCGCCCGGACTCGAACGCCCGCGCGGCGGCCGAGCGGGAGCAGGTGGACGTGCGCACCTACCGCATCATCTACGAGGCGGTGGAGGACGTGCGCAACGCGCTCGAGGGTCTGCTCAAGCCCGAAGAGAAGGAAGTCGTGCTGGGCGAGGCCGAAGTGCTGCAGCTGTTCAAGGTCAGCAAGGTCGGCACCATCGCCGGGTGCATGGTCCGGAGCGGCACCATCCAGCGGACCGCCAAGGCGAGGATCACCCGCGACGGCACGACGGTCTACACCGGCTCCCTCGCGAGCCTCAAGCGGTTCAAGGACGACGTGCGCGAGGTGCGAGAGGGCCTGGAGTGCGGCATCGGCATCGAGAACTTCAACGACCTCAAGGTCGGCGATCGGATCGAGTCGTTCCGGGTCGATGAAGTGAAGCGGACCCTGGCGGGGTCGACGGCCGCCGGGGAGAAGG
>JBOHSB010000060.1:0-8298 GCA_050733015.1 Gemmatimonadales bacterium | reverse complement strand
GGGGCAGGCCCCTCGTCGCTCCGGGTGACTCAAGCCCCTCTTCGCTCGGGCTGACTTCTGGCTACGACTTCGACAACTCCTTCAGCGCCGGCGCCAGCGGCAGGCGCCGGATCCTGGTGCCGGTCAGCGCGAAGACCGCGTTGGCCAGCGCCGGCGCGACCGGCGGGACCGGCGGCTCGCCGAGGCCGGTGGGCGGCGCGGTGGAGGGGACGAAGTGGACCTCTACCGGCGGCGCCTCGCGCAGGCGCAGTAGCGGGTAGCCATCGAAGTTCTTCTGCTGGACACGGCCCCGCTCGACGGTGATCTCGCCGTGCAGGGCGGCGCCGAGTCCGTCCAGCACGCCTCCCTGCGCCTGGGCCTCGGCGCCGCTCAGGTTCACCACCTGTCCGCAATCCAGCGCCACCACGACGCGAACGACGCGCACGCCGCCGTTGGGCTCGCGCGAGACCTCCACCACGTGCGCGGCGTAGCTGCCGAAGGTGAAGTGGCCGGCGATCCCACGGGCGCGGCCGGGTGATGCCGGCCGGGACCACCCCGCCCGCTCGGCCGCGAGCCGCAGGACGCCCGCCAGGCGGCCGGTGTCGAACACCGGGCCGCCATGGCCCTTGTACTCGAGACGCCGCGGGGCGCCGAGGAGCTCGAGCCGGAGCGCCAGCGGGTCGCGGCCCACCGCGTGCGCCAGCTCGTCCACGAAGCTCTGCACCGCGAAGGCGTTCGACGAGTGGAGCGTGGAGCGCCACGCGCCGCCCGGGATGCCGCTCTCGATCGGCGCGTACGTCACCCGGACGTGCGGGAGACAGCGGGCCGGGAAGTCGTCGGCGTAGAGCTCGGAATCCACCGGCGGCCGCTTGGCCTTGGCGTAGGCGTAGCGCGACGGGTTGGCCAGCCGCTGATCCCAGGCGACGACCCGGCCGGCGTCGGTCACCGCGGCGCGGAGCCGGTGCACGCCGCACGGCCGATAGAAGTCCTGAGCGAGGTCCTCCTCGCGGGTCCAGAGCACCTGGACCGGCCGTCCCACCGCCTTCGACAGGTAGGCCGCCTCGGCACCGTAGTCGGAGAGCAGGCGCCTGCCGAAGCCGCCGCCCGACCGGGTCATGTGCACGGTGACGGCGCCGGGGTCGAGGCCGGTCACGTGCGCCGCCAGCCGGCGCAGGCCGTCCGGATCCTGCATCGGCCCCCAGACCTCGGCGCGGTCCGCCCGCACATCCGCCAGACAGTTGACCGGCTCCATCGGCGCGTGGGCGAGGAGCGGCACCTCGTACGTCGCCTCGACCACTCGGGCCGCGCCCGCGAACGTGGCCTCCACGTCGCCGTCGCTCCGGACCGGCTCGCCGGGGCGCTCGACCGCCCGGAGCATGGCCTCGCGGACGGCCTGGGAATCGATGGGTGGGCCGGGGACCGGCTCCCAGGTGAGGACGAGCTCGCGCTGGCCTTGCATCGCGGCCCAGGTGGAGTCGGCCACGACCGCGACGCCCTCGCGAAGGTGCAGCGGGCTCGGCAGCGCCTCGATGCGAACGATGCGATGCACGCCGGGCACCCGGCGCGCTCGCACCTCGTCGAGGCCCGCGAGCCGGTGGCCGAACGGCGGGTGCACCACGGAGGCATGCAGCATCCCGGGAAGGCGGGCGTCGATTCCGTAGGTGGCGCGGCCGGTGACGATGGCGGGATTGTCCACGCCGCGCACCCGCGTGCCGATCAGCCGGTACAGGGAGCGGTCCTTCACCGGCACGTCCGCCGGGACCGGGAGGCGTGCGGCGTCAGCCGCCAGCGAGCCGTAGGACGCGCGCCGTCCGCTCGGCGGATGCAGCACCGCGCCCGGCTCCGTGCGACAGCTGGCCGGCTCGACGCACCAGCGCGCCGCGGCCGCCGCGATCAGCAGATGGCGCGCGGTCGCGCCGGCCTTGCGGAGCCCGTCCCAGTTGTCGCTGACCGCGGTGCTGCCGCCGGCGAACTGATCGCCGTAGCGCGGGTCGAGATCGGCCTGCACCACCCGGACCCGCTCCCAGGGCGCATCCAGATCCTCGGCCAGGATCAGTGGAAGTGACGTCTTGACGCCTTGCCCGATCTCCGGGTTCTTGGAGGCGATGGTGACGGTCCCGTCGGCGCCGATCTCGATGAATGCCCCCAGGGCGTTGCCGCGCGGTGGCGAGTCCGCCGGCATCCACCGGCGGACCGTGGCCGGCACGGTCACCGTCACCAGCAGGCCGCCCGCGGCCGTCGCGCTCACCCGCACGAACTCGCGCCGGCGCATCAGGCCCCGGCTCCGGCGGCGCGGTGGATGGCCGAGCGGATCCGCAGGTAGGTACCGCAGCGGCACAGGTTGCCCGACATCGCGGTGTCGATGTCGGCATCGGATGGCCTCGGCGTCCTGGCGAGCAGCGCCGCGGCGGCCATGATCTGCCCGGCCTGGCAATAGCCGCACTGCGGCACGTCTTCCTCCACCCACGCGCGCTGCACCGGATGGCTCCCGTCGGTCGAGAGTCCCTCGATGGTCACGACCGCCTTGCCCACCGCCTGCTCGACCGGCACGCCGCATGAGCGCACTGCCTGGCCGTCGAGGTGCACGGAGCACGCGCCACACAGCCCGGCGCCGCAGCCGTACTTGACGCCGGTGAGGCCCAGCCCGTCGCGCAGCACCCAGAGCAGCGGGGTACCCGCCGACACCGTGACCCGCCGGCGCGAGCCGTTGATCTGCAGCAGGAAGTCGGACATGTCGGGCTCCGGAGGGCGGGGTCACGACGTGAACGAGCCGCGGATGGAGGACCTCCTCCACCTACGGCCGGTCGAAGCTCGGCGTTTCGGTCGCGCAGGCTGGCGGCTCAGGCCTTTCGCTCGGGCTTCCGCTCCCACAGCACGTTCACGATCTGCCACCGTCCGTCCGCCCGCACCAGCTGCAGGTAGTCGATCCAGTCGGCCATCACCACCTTGGCGACGGCGGCGTTCCCGAACACGTCGAGAATGCGGACGTCCTTGAGCCGCCGCTCGGGCGGCGTGCTCTTGCCGTACCCGTGGCGGGCCCCGTTGACCAGGGCGGAGGCGCCCATCGTCTGGACGAAGGCGCGACCGGTGGCGGTGTCGGTCACCAGGATGCGCTTGACCAGCTCGGGGTGGACCGCCCGCGCCATGCGGTCGCCGTCGCCGGCGTACCAGCCCTCGGCGTAGTCGAGCGCGGCGGCCCGGATGCCGGTGGAATCGGCCGCGGTCTGGGCGCGCGCGGCGGTGGCGGTGGCCAACAGGGCCAGAAGCAGGTTCACGAATCGTGGGGACATGGCAGGGATACCTCGGCAAGGGTGGGGACCGGGCCACTACGCGGGGGGGTGTACTCACGTTTCGCCCTGGAGCTATCGACTCACCGGCGGGGCGGTGTGTCGCCGCAGTCCACGGATCGGCCGGCGCCCGTTCGTCCTGTCGCCTTATCGGCCTCCTATCGCCTTATCGGCCTCCCTCGCCCTCACTACCTCACCGTGACTCTCAGGTCATACGCCGCCCGCTCCGCTCCCGGCACCATGCTCACGACGTAGTCCTGGCTGGTCTCCACCCGTCCCGCGTAGAGCCGCTGGCGGTCGGAGAGGCGGGCGAGCTGGATGCCGTCGTTGAGGCCATAGATGTGGAGGCCGACCGTCGGGGCGCCGCCCAGGCTGACCTCGAGCGTGCGGCCCGCGTCCACCCGCACGAGAAAGTCGATCGGTGCGCGAGACGGGGCGGTGCCGGTGAAGACGGCCGTCGGCTCGGCCGGGGTGGTTTCTACCCGCTTGGGGATCTGAACGGCCAGGGTGTACGCGGTGGGCGCCTCGGCAGTCACCCGGACGATATAGTCCCCCGTCCCGGGCAGTCGGGCGGACCAGACCTCGGGCTCCCCGCGTGGCGACGGCAGCTCGCGCCCGGTGGCGGCCTCGAACACGCGGACCTCGGGCTCGGGTGGCGGGTGCTCCGCCTCGGCCACCGGCCAGCTGATGGCGTGCACCAGCATGATCTGCCCGCCCTGCGCATGCAGCACGTAGCTCCGGGTCGCGCCCGCGGCGAGCTTGTCATCGTTGATGCCGGATGTCGTGCCCCGCGGGAACCGGATGCGCGGCAGGCCGGTGGTATCGATCGGCGCTGTGGCCGCACGGGCCTCCGACGGAGCCGGCGCGGGTGACGGATGGCCGCCGCCGCACCCGGTCACCAACGCGATTGCGATCGCCGAGCCGTGCACTCCCGGTCGAGCGACGGATCGCATGGCGGTCTCCTGGGGATAGGGAGGGATGCGGGGAAGTATAAATCCCCGGTGAACCCTGAGGCGATGGAGTGCAATCCCCGACGCGCAGAAAGCAGAAAAGCGAAGGGGCATGCACCCTCGCACGCCCCCTCGAACAATCTCCCGATCTCCACGCCCCCGCCTCGCCCCCTCGGACCGACAACTCGTCCGTTGTTGCCCTATCGCCCTCTCGCCCTATCGTCGTAGTCTCGTCCTCCCTCACCCCGTCCTGCTCCCCGGCGCCGACCACGCCGGGCTGAGCGCGGCCAGCGGCGCCGAGCGCCACGGCTGCGGCTGGCGCTCGAGCACCACGAGCACCACCACCTGGGGATCGGTCGAGACCGACCCGATCACGCCGAACGCCTGCCGGCCGCCGTCCTTCCGCCGGAAGACCACGCCCGCCACCCGCTCGAGGCCGCGCTCCACCAGCGCCAGCACCCGTCCCTGCTCCTCCCGGCTGCCGAATACGCCCAGCGTGTCGGCCACGCGGAGCAGCTCGGCCGTCGAGTCGTAGCCCAGCAACCGGGCGAACGGCCGGTTGGCGGCGAGCGGGGTTCCGTTGGGCCGGAACAGGCACAGGCCCACGGGCGCGGCGTCCACCAGCGCGCGGATCTGTGCCTCCGACTGGCGCAGGGCATCCTCCACCCTGCGCCGGGCGGTCATGGCCTCGCGCAGGTCGGCCACCTGCTTGCGCAAGGCGATGACTTCGTTGATGAGATCCTGCTTGGGGCGGTGTTGGTCGCGCATCGCAGACTAGGACGGCTGGCCGTCCCGGTCTTGCACCGCGAGCGGGTCACGCCCGGAGGAACGCCGGGTGGTCGTGGCCGGTGAGCGACACGATCACGCGCTCGTACACCCGCGGCCCGTTGCCGCTGTTGGTGAGCACGACGACCGCGCGGCCGTTGGCGGGATCGGCCAGGCAGAAGTTGCGGAAGCCGTTGTTGGCGCCCCAATGCCACAGCGTGCGCCCGTACTCGTCGTCCTGGATCCCCCAGCCGAGCCCCCAGGCGAGCGCGCTGTTGAGCGTGACTTGCGGGCTCGTCATCGCCTGGCGCAACGGCTCGCCGAGGACCAGCCCCGCGGGGCCAGGCGCGGCCACGACGTGAGCGAGGAAACGGGCGTAGTCCCTCGCGGTGGTCAGCAGGGAGGCCGCCACGTTCGGCACCATGTAGATGGGCAGGACGGGCCATGCCGGGTTCACCAGGGTCACCGTGCGGACGGAATCCTCGTATCGCCAGTCCTCGACCGGCTTGCGCCATTCGCGCGCAATCGCCGCGGTGCGCCGGCCGATCGCCGCGTACACTTCCGCCGGTTCGCCGGCGTCGTCGTACCCGACGGCCATGCGGTCCTCGTACTCGTCGCGCCAGACCCAGGCGCTCTCGCGCATGCCCAGGGGCTCGAGCACGTCGGTGCGGAGATGGCGAGCGATCGGCTCGCCGGTGATCCGCTCGACCACCCGCTGCAGGAAGAAGAACCCCTCGCCGGAGTACTCGTAGGTCTCGCCCGGTTCCGTGGCCGGTGAGAGCGGTCCGTTCGCGTGGCGCCAGTTGGGCAGCCCGCTGGTGTGGGTCAGGACGTGGCGCGCGGTGACCCGCCGCATCCGCGGCGTGTCCGCGTCGGGCGCGGGCAGGTAGTCGAACAGGGGGCGGTCGAGCTCGAGGCGGCCGGCATCCGCCAGCCGCAGCACGGCGTAGGCGAAGATCGGCTTGCCGAGCGAGGCCGCCTCGAAGACGGTGTTGTCGGAGACCCCGCGCCGCGGCACCAGCGAGGCCCGCCCCGAGGCCTTGGGGAACACCCGGCCATCGTCCACGCTCGCGAGGGAGAGTCCCGGCACCGCGGCGAGCTCGAGCAGCCTGGGCAATGTCCGCAGGAGATCCGCCGTCGGGCGCCAGCGCGGGCCGGCCGCGGGTCCGCGCGGCGTCACGGCCGTCTGCATCGGCCAGACCGGGTCGGCAGGCAGTGTCGCGAGCAATCCGCCCGCGGCGGCGGTGATGAAGCGACGACGGTTCACGACGTGAAACGACTCCATCCAGCGGTGGCGGCTGCGTAGGAACTACGGACGCCCGCCGCTAGCGTTTCTGGTGTTTCAGACGTTCACGATTGTATCAGCGCTCGGCGACGCGGTCATGCCCAATAGATGCTCGATTCGACGAAAGGGTTTGCCGCCCTCGCGTCGCCGGCTCTCATCCCAACGCCCGATCCTGCCCTCGCCCATTCGCCCGATCCCCCGCCCGGCGGAAACCACGCATCATCCTCTCCGGTTATCTCACACTGGAGCCCATCGCATGTCCGCATCCGCCTCTCTCGGTCCCTTGACCGCGCTCTCGAACGACCTTGCCGCCGCGGTGGACGCCGTGGGCCGCTCGGTGGTCGCGATTCACGCCCGGCGCCGCATCCCCGCCTCGGGGGTCGTGTGGCAGCCCGGCGTCGTGATCGCCGCGCACCATACCATTCAACGCGACGACGACATCACCGTCACCCTGCACGACGGGAGCACCATCACCGCCTCGCTGGCGGGCCGCGATCCCTCGACCGACATCGCCGTGCTCCGCCTCCCGGAGGGCACGGCCGCGGCGCCCCCGGTCGCGCCGTCGGCGGAGACGCCGCGGGTCGGGCAGCTCGTGCTCGCCCTGGGCCGGCCGGGTTCGTCGGTCACCGCGAGCCTCGGCATCGTGAGCGCGATCGGCGGCGAGTGGCGCACCTGGCAGGGCGGAACGATCGACCGGTTCGTGCGGCTCGACGTGGCGGTCTATGACGGGTTCTCCGGCGGCCCGCTGGTCGACGCCACCGGCCGGGTGGCCGGGATCAACACCTCGGGACTCGCGCGCGCGACCGCGCTCACCGTGCCCGCGGCCACCGTGTCGCGCATCGCCGGACAGCTCCTGGCGCGGGGCCACATCGCCCGCGGCTGGCTCGGCATCGCCACCCAGCCCGTGCGCCTCCCTGCCGCGCTGCAGCGGAGCCTCGGGACCGCTGCGGAGGCCGGGCTGGTGGTGGTGAACGTCGAGCCCGACAGCCCCGCCGACCGGGGCGGCCTGCTCATCGGCGACATTCTGCTCGCACTGGACGACCGCCCAGTGAGCGACCCGGGCGACGTGCTCGGCGCGCTGGGCGGCGAGCGGATCGGCCAGGCGGTCGCGCTCAAGGTGGCTCGCGGCGGGCGGGCGGAGCGGTTGACGGTGACCGTGGGAGAGCGCCCCCGTGGACGCCGCTGACGTGCCGTCCCTTGGCCTGGACGCCGCGCTCGAGGACGTGGCGGACCGGCTGCGCCGGGTGACCGTCCAGGTCCGTGCCGGCTCGAGGAGCGCGGGCGCAGGCGTTGTCTGGCTCCGCCGGGGCCTGGTGGTGACCAACGCGCATGTCGCGACCGGCACGGCCGCCGAGGTGGTGCTGCCGGACGGGCGGGCGCTCGAGGGCCGGCTCCTGGCGCGCGACCCGCGCCGGGACCTCGCCGCGCTCGCCCTGCCTGCGGGCGACCACGCCGCGGCGATCCGGGCGGACGCGCGAGGTCTCCGTCCCGGCGAGCTGGTGGTCGCGGTGGGCCACCCGCTCGGCGTGGCCTATGCGGCCGCGCTGGGCATCGTGCATCGGGCGCCGAACGGGGGGCGGGGACCAGGCGCGTGGCTCCAGGCCGATATCCGCCTCGCGCCCGGCAACTCCGGCGGCCCGCTGGCGGACGCGGCGGGACGGATCGTGGGCATCAACGCGATGATCGTCGGCGGGCTCGGGTTCGCCGTCCCGACCCACGTGGTAGAGCGGTTCGTTCACGAGATCGATCGGATGGGCGGCGGAGCGCGGGCGGCGTGATTCGCGTGCTGGTGGTGGCGCGGTCGGAGCTGGAGCGCGCCGGGCTCGAGGCCCTGCTCGCCGCGAGAGGCCACGTCCCGGTGGGAGGCGGGAGCGCGACCCTGGCCGAGGCACGGCGACGCCTCGAGGAGGGGTCGGTGCAGGCGGTGCAGGTGGTCCTGGCCCTGGTCGAGCGCGGCGCCGATCCGCCGCGGCTGGCGCTCCCGCCGGACGCGGCCGCCGAGGCGCCGGCGCTGGTCGCCCTGGGGGAGTCG
>JBOHSB010000059.1:0-1716 GCA_050733015.1 Gemmatimonadales bacterium | reverse complement strand
AGCTCTCGGGCGGGCAGCGCCAGCGCCTGGCCCTGGCCTGCGCGCTGGTTGGTGACCCCGAGCTCCTGTTCCTGGACGAGCCGACCACGGGGCTGGACCCCCAGTCCCGCCGCCAGCTCTGGGAGCTGATCGAGGGATTCCGGGCCGGTGGACGATCGATCCTGCTCACCACCCACTACATGGAGGAGGCCGAGCGGCTGTGCGATCGTGTCGCGATCGTGGACCACGGTCGCGTCATCGCGCAGGGCGCGCCGCGCGAGCTGATCGCGTCCCTGGGCGCGGAGCACGTGCTCGAGTTCGCCGTGGCGGACGGGGCCGCCCTCGACGAGGCCGCGCTCGCCTCGGTGGCTGGGATCGGCGCGCTGGGGCGTCAGGACGGTACCTGGCGGGTTCAGGTCTCCGAGCTCCATCAGGCGATGCCGGCCCTGCTCGGGGAGCTGCGCCGGCAGGGTGCGCAGCTGTCCGAGCTCCGCACCCACTCCGCCACGCTGGAGGATGTGTTCGTCTCGCTGACGGGAAGGCAGCTCCGTGACGGGTGAGCGGCGCGGGCTGGACCACCCGCTGGCTCAGCTCACCCTGGTGCGATACCGGGAGTTCTACCGCGAGCCCGAGGCGATCTTCTGGGTGTTCATCTTCCCCGTGCTGCTTACCGCGGGGCTGGGGATTGCGTTCCGGAGCCGGGCGCCCGAGCGGACGCCGGTGGCGCTGGTGGCCCGCAGCGGCGCCGATACCGCCCTCGCCGCGCGGCTCGCCCGGGACGACGGACTCAAGGTCCGCACGCTGTCGGACTCCGCGGCCATCCAGGCGCTTCGCACCGGCGAGGTCGCCGTGGTGGTCGTGCCGACCGACTCCGGCGTCGAGTACCGCTACGACCCCCAGCGCCCGGACGCGCGCGAGGCTCGGCTGCGGGCGGACGAGGTGGTGCAACGCGCCGCCGGCAGGGCCGATCCCGTCCCCGCGAGCGAGCGCGCGGTGCGCGAGGCGGGGGCGCGCTACGTGGACTTCGTGGTCCCCGGACTGCTCGGCATGAACCTCATGGGCAGCGGCATCTGGGGGATCGGGTTCGCGATCGTGGACGCCCGGCGGAAGCACCTGCTCAAGCGCCTGGTGGCCACGCCCATGTCCCGCACCCAATTCCTCGCGTCGTTTGTGCTGTCCCGGCTCACGTTCCTGGTGATCGAGGTGGCGCTGCTGCTGGGATTCGCGGCCCTGGTCTTCGGCGTCCCCCTGCGCGGCCCGCCGGCGCTCCTGGCGGCGGTGTGTCTGCTGTCGGCGCTGGCGTTCGCGTCCCTGGGCCTGCTGCTGGCCGCCCGGCCTCGCACGGTCGAAGGGGTATCGGGCATCATGAACCTGGTCATGCTACCCATGTGGATCTTCTCTGGGGTGTTCTTCTCCTCGGCGAGATTTCCCGATGCCGTGCAGCCAGTCATCAAGGCCCTTCCCCTCACCGCGGTCATCGACGCGCTGCGCGCCACGATGTTGCGGGGGGCTGGCCTGGCGCAGGTCCTGCCCGAGCTGGGCGTCATCACCGCCTGGCTCGTGCTGAGTTTTGCACTGGCCGTCAGGCTGTTCCGCTGGCGCTAGAAGGGCTCCCCGGATAACGTGGAAGGGTGAACAAGCCAGGCCGGACGTCGGGCTGGTCGCAGGGGGCGGTCACCAACGTCCGCGTCAACACCAACCTGAGCCTCACGACCCACTGACCTGCGTTCGGCGGCC
>JBOHSB010000058.1:0-15515 GCA_050733015.1 Gemmatimonadales bacterium | reverse complement strand
CCAAAGCCCTTCGCGTCGTTGAACCACTTCACGGTGCCTAGGGTGCGAGCCATTGCTCCTACTCCATGTTTGTTTGACTGCGCCGGCAGACCGGTACACGCGGTCTGCCGAGTTTGTATGCGCTCGGGCCTATCCCGAGTCATACAAAACGGGTAGCCGACCTGGTTTCCGCGTCAGCTATAATCTGTTGATTCTGAACGAGATAAACCCTGGCCGCGAGCGCCAGGGTGGTGTCGATCCGGCGTGCCATCGGGCCCGGCCTCGCCGGGCGCGCATAAATCTGTCGCGGGGTTGCATTTAGTCAAGAGGTGACCCGCGCAGCCACCGGGCGGCCGCGCGGGCCCAGTCCGCCACCGGCTCCCGGTGCCCCGGTTCCGACGCCCTGTTCACGGCCTGGAGGAACTCCGCGGCCGAAGGGAACCGGCTCTCCACGTCCGCGCTGAGCGCGCGATCGAGCACGCGCTCGAACGCCTCGCTCACGTCGTCGCGCTGCTCGCGCGGCAGCGGGAACTGGTTGGTGGTCTGGCGCGCCAACACCTGCTCGGTCGTAGCGCCGGGGAAGGGCGGGGTGCCGAGCAGCGCGTAATAAGCCACGGCGGCCAGGCTGTAGAGATCGGAGCGCTGGTCCACCCGCTCGCCCAGGAGCTGCTCGGGGCTCGCGAACTGGGGCGTGCCGCTCTGGCTGGTGGCGCCGCCGTACTTGCCGCGCAATGCCAGCGCCAGGCCGAAGTCGGTGATCTGCACGCTGCCGCTCGGGTCGATCAGAATGTTTTCCGGCTTGATGTCGCGGTGGACCAGGCCGGAGCCGTGAGCGTGGGCCAGCGCGGAGAGCGCCTCGCGAAGCAGCCGGAGCACCTGGTCCATCGAGAGCGGCCCCTCGCGCTCGACCAGTTGCGCCAGGCTGGGGCCGTCGATCAGCTCCATCGTGTACCAGATGAGCCCGAACCGGCCGGCGATGTCGTAGATGTTGACGATGTTCGGGTGGCTCAGCCCGGCCGCCAGCTGGGCCTCGCGACGGAACCGCTCGACCACCTCCGCATCCTGGGTGAGGGCCGGATTCAGCACCTTGAGCGCGACCTCTCGCTCCAGATGGAGGTCCCGCACCCGGTACACCCGTCCGAAACCGCCCGTGCCGAGCAACGACAGCAGCTCGTAGTCGTCGCCCAGCGCGCGGCGGAGCCACTTCTCCCACCGCGCGCGGTCCTCGGGGCCCGCCAGCGGGCCGGGGATCACCGCCGCGGCCCGGGTCTCGAAGGTCCCCGCGTCGGACGCCAGATCCTCCAGCATCTCCGCCGCCGTGAGGTAGCGATCCTCCGGCGCCGGCTTGAGTGCGCGGAGCACGATGCGCTCGATGGCGCGGGGACAGGTGGGACGGAGCTCACTGGGGCGGCGGAGCTGCCGGATGTCGAGGGGCGGCTCCTGGCCCGTGACCGCGAAGTAGAGTAGCGCACCCGCGGTGTACACGTCGCAGGCCGGGTCGCCCATCGCGCCGTCCCGCACTTCCGGCGCCATGAACATCGTCATCGTCGGCGCGGCGCCGGCCGGAATGGCGGGCAGGGTGTAGCTGCTCCACCGCAGGTCGGTGATGGTGCCGCGCCCGCTCGCACCCACCAGCACCGACGCCGGCACCACCCGACGCACTACGATGCCCTGCAGATGCGCATGGTCCAGCGCGCCGAGCAGGTCGCGGGCGAGCGACAGCACCGCGGGAATGCTGCGCGGGCCCCGGCGCACCGCCTCGTGCAGGCCTTCGCCATCGATCCACGTGCCGATCCGGTAGGCCACGTCGCCCGCCACCCCCGCGTCGTACACGTGCCGGATGGCGGGATGATCGAGCTGTCCCAGCGCCTCGGCCTCGCGCAGGAACCAGGCCCGGATGGCGGCATCACGGAAGAAATTGACCCGGAGGCTCACCCGCCGCTTGAGCGTCTCGTCGTAGGCCTCAAACAGCACTCGGTCGGCGTTCGACGCCGCGATGCGCTCCAGACGATACCGCTCGCCAACGGCGGCGCGGGTGCGGTCGAACGCGGCGACCGGATCCGGGGCCGTCACCGCCGGTTGCCCCGGCGGCGCTCGATTCGAACGTTGAAGCCGCAGGCCGACGCATCGCACCAGCGTCGGCTGCCGGTCGAGGAGCTGTCGGTGAAGTAGAGCGAGCAGGTCTCGCCGGCGCAGCGGCGGACGGCGACAGCCGCATCGGCCAGGGTCCCGGCGGCGGACCGCGCGATCGCCTCGAGGGCTGCGAGCGGGCGGGCCGGCGCGAAGCGGATCCGCCAGTCGCCGGCGACCCGGGTGAGCTGCTGGCTGCCTCCGCTCCGGCCCAGCTGCTCGTTGAGCGCCGCGATGGCGCCGCCCGGCGGCTGGCGGCCGTCGTGCAAGGCGTCCGCCAGCTCGGTCAGCCGCTCGCGCACCTCGACCACGCGCGGGAACGGCGTCGGGTCGGCGATGGTATCCAGCCGCTGCAGGGCGCACCAGCCGGCGAAGGCATCCGCGTCCGGAAGCAGATCGGGGGAGTACGCGGTGCGGCCGCGGGCGGTGTTGACGAAGTCAAGCCAGAGAGTGTCGCCGAGGAGGATGAACGCTTCGTGGGACATGGGAGGCTAGTTGTCCGCAACCTCGACGGTATTGCGGCCGGCCCGCTTCGCCTTGTACAGGGCGCTGTCCGCCGCCGCCAGCAGGCTGCTCACGGTGGTGCCGTGGCGGGGCGACTCGGCCACGCCCATGCTCAAGGTGCAGGCCCCGAACTCGGGGCTGGCCTGTTCCAGCCCGCGCAGGCTGGCCTGGACCCGCCCGACGAAGACTTGCGCCTCGCTCGGTTTCGTCATCGGCAGGATGACCAGGAACTCGTCGCCTCCCAGCCGCCCCACGACGTCCAGGGCACGGCACTGCTGGCGGAGGATCTTGGCCACCGCGATGAGCAGCCGATCGCCCGCTGCGTGCCCCATGGTGTCGTTGATGACCTTGAAGCGGTCGAGATCGAGCAGCAGGACGCTGGTGTGCAGCTGGTGGCGCAGGCTCCGGGAGATTTCGGCCGCCAGCCGCTCCTCGAGGGCGCGGCGGTTGTACAGACCGGTCAGCTCGTCGGTGGTGGCGGCGCTGTGGAGCTGCTCGACCAGCTCGGAATTCTTGAGCGCGATCGCGGCCGCGAAGGAAAGCGTGCCGGCCAGCTCGAGCTCCGCCCGCCCGTACAGCTTGTCGCTGATGCGCGAGCCGAGCACCAGGACCGCCATCCGCTCGGCGCCGGCGTCGAGCGGCACGACCAGCTCGGCGCCGGGGCCCAGCAGGGCCGCCACGGCCACGTCGTCCGCGCCGGTGGCCGCGCTCCCCGGCGGGAGGGCGCGGTCCAGCGCGGCCTTGTCGATCGGCGCCGGCCGCAGCCGGTCGTTGAGCGAGCGGAACACCTTGGGCGCGTAGCTGTCGCCTTCGGGACGGTACAGGCAGGCCCACCAGGCGAAGAACACCTCGGCCATGAAATCCAGGATCAGCTGCTCGGTGTCCTCGATCGAATGGACGGAGGAGAGCAGCCGGGCCACCTGGCGGAGGGCTCGGAGCTGGAAGATGGCGTCGTCTAGCGCGGCCTGGCGCTCCAGCAGGATGCTCCGAAGCTCGAGCACCACGCTCAGGCCCAGCGCCAGCGGCATGGCGACGGCCCGCATCTCGCCGGCCGCCGATGGGTCGGCGTGGATCAGGACCTCGGTCTCGCCGCTGCTCAGCCGAGCCACTTCCTGGGCGCCCTCGAACCCCTTGGCCGGCCCGACCCTCGGCAACTGCTCGCTGGGCGAGACCAGGGTCAGCCAGATGAGCTCGCTCTGAAACCGCCGGACCAGCGCGACCCGGCAACGCTCGAACAGCTCCCCCTCGGTACGCGAGAGGCGGCAGGCGGCGGCGAAAGCACTGGGAAGCGTGACGAGAGCGGTTGGCGGCATTGAAGCCATTCCCAAGTATACCCGGGAGCATGAGTTGAAGGGAACGGGAACCCACCGGGCCGCCAGACCGTTTAAGCGTGAGGTCGGCGCGCCGATGCCGGGAGCCCTGCTCCACCGCTTCTGTAACGTTGTGTAACAACGACTTGCACGCGTACGGCGGGCCGATTAACCTACGTACGTAGCCACACGAGCATAGTCCTTCGGGACCCCAGGGAGTTAGGCTTTGCGGCCTGGGTGATCAAAATCGCTAAAGCCACCGGTCCCGGCGATGTCAGCCGGGATTTGTGTTTTTGGGAACGATTCGGCCCGCCGGTGGCGCGGCCACCTCGCCCCGCAGCGAATCCGTCACGTACTTGACCAGCAGGTCGGCGGCGCGGGGCGCCGATGCGCGATCGGCGCAGGCCGAGGCCGCTTCCGGGACCTGGTATCCGTCACCGCCTTCACAGGCGGGATAGACCGGGATCGCCACCCGGACGACGTCCCCGGGGCCGATGGTCCCGCCCGACGCCCGGCGCACGTCGCCCACCAGCCGCTTGCCCGTGGGGGCCGCGGGGTCGAAGGTGAACGACAACCCGGACACCTGCAGGAACCCGCCTTTGCCCAGCGACCCGTCCGCGACGCCGTGCTCCAGGAGGTCCCGCAGCCGGGCGCCCGGGAGCGGCACGGTGAGCACGCGGGTCTCGTCCGCGAACAGGAAGATCGACTCGAGCTGGTAGTTGCTGAGCGCGCCGGGCCGGATGACGTCATCCAGCCGGAGCGTGCCGGCGTTGAGCACCGCGACGTCGGCGCCGGTGCCCGCCCGCATCGCGTCCGCGACCAGGTCGCCCAACATGGACTCCTTCCGCCGGCCGACCTCGTCGCGCGCATCGATGGGAACCGAGGTGTGCCCCAGGTCGCGCTCCGGGCCCAGGCGGGCGCGCAGGCTGTCGTCCCACCGGTCTACCACCGCCGCGACCGCCGTGTCGTCGGGCAGGCGGTTGTCCATCTTGACCAGCCCTACCGCCTGGCGCCACTCGCCCTTGCCGCCCCACAGCGTGATGAACTGCGCGGTGCGGGAATTGGCGTCGGCCTTCACCACGTGGCGTCCCGACACCACCGAATCGTGCCACTCGTGCTCGTGGCCTCCCAGGATCAGGTCCAGGCGGGACTCGCGCGACAGCAGGTTCCGGTCGGCCTCGATGGTCTGGTGCGTGATCCCGACCACCAGGTCGGCGCCCAGGGCCACGAGGGTATCGATCGCGAGATGCGCCGCGCTGTCGGGATCGGTGCAGCGGTAGGCTTGCCGATAGTTGCCGGTGAGCGTCAGGCCGAACAGTCCCACCTTGTGGCCCGACACCCGGAGCGTGTCCCACGGCAGCACCTTGGGAATCGGGGTGCCGTCCGCCTGGCCGCAGTTGGTCGAGATCCACTTGAAGTCGGACTCGGCGATCCGGGCCTCGAGCGTGTCGAGCGGCAGCTCGAACTCATGGTTGCCGAAGGTGGCGTAGTCGAGCTTGGCCGCGTTGAACGCCTCGACCATCTGCCGGCCGTTGTAGTACTTGCTGAGCAGGCTCGGGCTCAGCACGTCACCCGCCAGGACGAACAGGACCGGCCCCTGGTCGGCCAGCCGCCGGCGCACGGTCGCGACCCGTGCGAGTCCGCCGTTGCCGTCCGCCATGGTGTCGGCCACGTAGACGTCGTTGACGAGGAGGAAGCGCACCGGGTTGAGGGGGATTGGCTTGCCCGCGCCGCCCACGCACGCGGCCGCGCCGAGCAGAGCCCCGGCCAGCAGGAGATATCGCACCCTTGGTCCGCCGTTCACCGCCCCTCCTCACTGTGGCGCAAGCCACGCACCATGTCGGCGCTCATGAGACGCAATTCCTGCAGCATCTCCCGCCTCGGCCAGTCGGATCGCGCCGCCAGGATCTCGAGCAACGATCGGTACCACCAGATGGTCTGCTCCGAGCCCGCCCGCGACACCGTTCGGAGATACTCCACGCCCAGCCGCCGGAGCGCGGTCATGGTCGAGCCGCACGAGTGCAGCTCGTCGGCCACGATGATGTCCAGCGCGCGGGGCTCGGCGGTGGCGAGCTGGGTCAGGTACTCCTGCTTGCACGGCTGCCAGGGCCGCTCGCTGCCACGCCGATCGTACTTGGGCTCGATCGCGTCCTTGGCCACCGCGAGCGCGACCGAGCCGAACTTCTCGCCGATCTTGTGCTCCAGGACCGGCCAGCGGTCCGGCGGGCTCTCTTCCAGGACGTGATGCAGGATGCCCGCGACGATCGTCACCTGCTCGCAGCCGTAGCGCGAGAGAATGACGGCCACGTTGGCGGGATGCGCAAGGTAGTCCACCCCGGCGCCGGCGGGGGCGAGGACGTTGTAGTACTTGGCCGCGAAGGCGAACGCGTGGTTGATCCGGTCGGAATATCCGTGCATGACGGGCCGGTTAAGGAATGCCGAGAAGCTTATGCGTCTGCAGGCTCAGTCGCCAGCGCGGATGGGTAAGGCAATAGTCGAGGGCCGCGCGCGTGTTCGCCTCGCGCGCCGGCCCATCCATCGGCTGAAGGAAGAAATGGCGGAACCGGAGCCCGGCGTACCGTTCCGGCGGCGCGCCTGCCTGCGGATAGACCAGCTTGAGCTCGTCGCCCGAGGCCACCACCAGCTCGGCCTCGGCCTTGGGGCTCACGCAGATCCAGTCGAGGCCCGTCGGCGCCTCGACAGTGCCGTTGGTCTCGACCGCGATCTCAAAGCCCGCCGCATGGAGCGCCGCGATCAACGGACGGTCGAGCTGGAGCAACGGCTCGCCGCCGGTGCACACGACCAGCGGACGCGCCGTCGGGTCGCCGCTCGGCCAGGCGATGGCCACCGCCCTGGCCAGGTCGTCTGGCGTGGCAAACTTGCCGCCGCCCGGCCCATCGGTCCCCACGAACTCGGTATCGCAGAAGCGGCACACCGCGGCCTTGCGATCCGCCTCCCGGCCGGTCCACAGGTTGCACCCGGCAAAGCGGCAGAACACGGCGGGCCGCCCGGTGTTCGCGCCTTCACCCTGCAAGGTGTAGAACAGCTCCTTCACCGCGTACGTCATGCGTGGGCGGCCTGATACCTCGCGGGATCCTGCAGCCCGGCGTCCTCGAACCCCTTGAGCCGCAAGAGACACGCCTCGCACCGGCCGCACGCGGCGCCGTCGGGACCCGGGTCGTAGCAGGTGCTGGTGATGCCGTAGTCGAGCCCCAGGTCCGTGCCGAGGGCTACGATCTGGGCCTTGGTCAAGTGAAGCAGGGGCGTGTGGATCGTGAGCCGGGCTCCCTCGACGCCCGCGCGCGTGGCCAGATCCGCCATGTGTCCGAAAGCCTCGAGGTACTCCGGGCGGCAGTCGGGATAGCCGCTGTAGTCGAGTGCGTTGGCCCCGAGGAAGATGTCGTGCGCGCCGAGGGTCTCGGCCCAGGCGAGCGCGAGCGAGAGGAAGATGGTGTTGCGCGCGGGCACGTATGTGGCCGGAATGCCGGTGCCGATCTCCGCCATCGGGGTGTCCTTCGGGACCGGCTGGTCGGCCGTGAGCGCGGAGCCGCCGAACGCCCGCAGATCGAGGTCGATGACCACGTGATCGTGGATGCCGAGCCGCTGGGCCACCCGGGATGCGGCCTCGAGCTCGACCGCGTGCCGCTGGCCGTAACGCACGCTCAGCGCGTGCACCTCGAATCCCTCGCGCTGCGCGAGGGCGGCCACCGTGGTGGAGTCCATCCCGCCGCTCAGGAGCACCACGGCCTTGGGGAGGGTCATGCGCGAAAGGTAGAGGCGGCCGGGGGGACTGTCATGTCGCGGCGCCGGCCCGGCCCAACAGATGGCGGAGCGCCGCCTGGAGCTCGGGATAGCGGAAGGGGTACCCCGACTCCTGGAGTCTGGCCGGCAGCACCCGGGCGCCCGCCAGAATGGCCACGTCCGCCATCTCGCCGAAGGCGAGCCGCAGGGCCATCGCCGGGACCGGAATCAGGGCCGGGCGGCCGAGCACCCGTCCCAGCGTCGTCGCGAACTCCCGGTTGGAGACCGGTTGTGGCGACGTCGCGTTGACCGGTCCCGCCAGGGAGTCGGTCATGATCGCGTGGTGGACCGCGCCGATCAGATCGTCCATCGCGATCCAGCTCATCTGCTGTCGTCCCGTACCCAATGGGCCGCCCACGCCGAGCGCGAACGGCAGCAGCATGCGGCCCAAGGCGCCCCCCGCCGGGCTCAGAGCGATACCGAACCGGGGAAGCACCACCCGGATGTCCGCCGCGCGCGCCGGGTCGGTGGCCGCCTCCCACTCCCGGCCCACCTCGGCGAGAAAGTCGGACGGGGCGGCGAGAGTGGGGCTGGACTCGGTGAGCGTTTCCTCGCCTCGATCGCCGTAGATGCCCACCGCCGAGGCGGATACCAGCACCTCGGGTCGGCGAGTCAGGCGGGCCAGCGTTTCGGCCAGGAAGCGGGTGCCGATGCTCCGGCTGGCGCGGATCCGACGCTTCCGGTCGGGCGTCCAGCGTGTGCCGATGTTCTCGCCCGCGAGGTGGACCACGGCGTCGAGGCCCTCGAGCCGCTGGGCGTCGATGCGTCCCAGCTGCCAGTCCCACGATGCCTCGCCCTCGCCCACGTGCCGCCTTCGCACCAGCCGGACGACGACGTGTCCGCCAGTGGTGAGAAACGGCACCAGCGCCCGTCCGATGAGGCCGCTGGCCCCGCTCACCGCGATCCGAAGCCGCGGGCGCCCGGCGAACCGCGCGTGGGCCGCGAGGTCTTGCCGAAGCGTCTCATGGCGGTAGGTGAAGAGACGGTCGAGGCGGGGGCGGATCAGCGGCGGCGCCGCGACCGAGCCGATCGGACCGAGCGGCGGGGTGTACTCGATGCGGTCGGTGAGGACGCACGCGTTCGGCCCGTCCGGCTCGATGCTATGGAGATGAACCCAGCGGGAGAACGGGCCCTGGACCTGCTCGTCGGTGAACTGACGGCCGGGCTGGTAGTCGCGATGCCGTGCCACCCAGCGGAGCCCGAACGGCGCCCCGACCTTCATGACCACCCGCCCGCCGTCCTCGATTCCGCCCGAGCGCTCGATCACCTGGACGTGCTCCCATGGCGGGGTCAGCCGCTCGAGGGCGCCGGGTCGCGCGTGCCAGGCGAAGACAGCCTCGGCCGGAAACGGGAGTCGGACGGAGCGCTCGTGCACCGTGGAACTGGATGGCATCGTCGGTGGGCCTTCCTGGATTGCGGACATCATGCGGCGCTTTGCTGGGTGGGAAACACGCTCGTCAACGAGGCCTTTTGCCCGCGACGGTTGGGCCATCCCCCACACCCTTCCACCCAAGCGTGAAGTATGCCGACCGCCGGCGGCTGGCGCAAAAGGAGGCGTTGGGCGGTCGGCGTTCGGGTCGCTTGCCAGCCATGGGGTCCCGGGTAACTTCCCGCAACCGCTTTCCCGGAGTCCGCAATGCCCCGTCGTCTTGCCGTCGTGGCCGCGCTGCTCGCGGTGGCCGGTCCGGTCCGCGCGCAGTCACCCGATTCCGCGGCCTCGCCGTTTCGCCAGCTCGCGCTGCCCGCGCCGAGCGATGTGCGCACGGGCTCCGGCCGCCCGGGCCGGGGCTACTGGCAGCAGCGGGTAGACTATCGCATCCGGGCCACGCTCAACCCCGACCGCCACGAGCTCAGCGGGCGCGAGACGATTCACTACGTAAACCACAGTCCGGATCCGCTGCCCTATCTCTGGCTGTTTCTCGAGCAGAACATCTGCGAGCCCGGCAGCGTCACCAACAAGCTCAATCAGCCGCCCCTCGTCTTCCTCGGCTCGACCTTCGACTTCTCATGTGGGAGCTTCGCCGGGGGCCTCACGCTGGAGCACGTCCGCATCGGCCTCCGCCACGTGCCGACCACGGTGTACGGCACCACGATGCGGGTCGATCTTCCCCGGCCGCTCGCTCCCGGACAGGTCGTGGACCTCGACATCGGCTGGCGGTTCCCGGTTCCGGACTACGGCGCGGGGCGCATGGGCCGCGACGGCACGCTGTACCAGCTGGGCCAGTGGTACCCGCGGGTAGCGGTGTACGACGACGTTCGCGGCTGGAACCACGAGCCCTACATCGGGGGCGGTGAGTTCTACCTCGAGTACGGCCGCTTCGACGTCGCGCTCACCGTGCCCGCGAGCTACGTGGTCGGCGCCACCGGCACGCTGCTCAATCCGGCCGAGGTCCTGACGGCTACGCAGCGGGCGCGCCTGGCCCGCGCCCGGAGCTCCGCGACGCCGGTGGCGATCATCGCCGCCGATGAGGCCGGCGATCTCTCCCGCACCCGGCCGGCGCGGAAGGGCACCCTGACCTGGCGGTTCGCGGCCGACAGCGTGCGCGACTTCGCGTTCGGTGCCGCGCCCGACTTCCGGTGGGACGCCAGCGCCTACCGCCACACGCTGGTCCACACCCTGTACCGCGGCTCGGCGCCCGAGTGGGAGGAGGCCAACCGGATCGTGCGCGACGCGGTCCAGTACTACAGCGAACAGTGGTACCCCTATCCTTACGCCCACATCACCAGCATCGAAGGGCCGATCGAGGGGATGGAGTATCCCATGATCACGTTCTGCCCTCGGGCGCCGAGCCGCGAGGAGCGCCAGTGGGTGCTGGCCCACGAGCTGGGCCATCAGTGGGTGCCCATGATCGTCGGCTCCAACGAGCGGCTCTATCCCTGGATGGACGAGGGGTTCAACACCTTCATCGACCTCGGCAACGCGGCCCGCTACTTCGCCGGCACCCCGTACGGCGACAGCATCGAGGTGCACCCGCTCCACCTCTATCCCGATCACGCCACCCCGGGCCAGGAGCAGCCGCTCATCGGCCGCCCGGTGGAGTCGCACGACCTGTTCTGGACCGGCTACCAGAAGCCCGCCCTCATGCTGCAGACGCTCCGCTACGAGGTGCTCGGCAAGGACCGGTTCGACTTTGCCTTCCGCCAGTATCTCCGGGCGTGGGCATTCAAGCACCCGACGCCGGCCGACTTCTTCCGGGTCATGCGCGACGCGTCGGGCATGGACCTCGACTTCTTCTGGCGGGACTGGATCTACACCACGGCCCGGCTCGACCAGGCGGTGGATTCGGTGGGCACGTCCGACGGGAGGCAGAAAGTGTACCTCTCCAACCGGGGAACGATGACGCTGCCGCTGGAGATGGATCTCAAGTACGAGGACGGCGGCATGGAGCGGGTGCGGCTGCCGGTCGAAATGTGGAACCTCGGGCCGAGCTTCGCCTACCGGGTGCGGGAGGGCAGGAAGGTCGCCAGCGTCGTGGTCGACCCGCGGGCGGTGTTGCCGGACGTGAACCGCGCCAACAACCGGCTTCACTGAGCCCCCCGGGACCTAGCGCCTCGCGCCTCGCACCAGCAAGAGGTCGGCGATGTTGTCCCGGGTGAGCAGTCCCACGAGCGCGCCCCCGGCGTCGACTACGGGGAGTGCGGGCAGACCGCTGGCGCGAAGCCGGTCGAGCGCCTCCTGGAATCCGAGGGTCGGCGGCACGGTCGGCGCCGCCGTAGTCATCGCTTCGCTGACGGTCCCCTCCGGGCCGAACCGGCTCAGCCCCCGGATGAGATTGTCCCGAGTCAGGATCCCTTCCGTCCGGCCCAGGTTGTCTACCACCGGAAACTCGCGCTGCTCGCCCGCCAGCAGCAAGTCCACCGCCTGCTGCAGTGAAGCATGGATGGGAAGCGTCCGGAAGTCGGTCACCATCATGTGCGAGACGTTCAGGCCCTGGCCGGCAAGCCGGGTCGCGACCGCGCTGGCCTCGCTGCCCGCCCCGAGAAAGATGAAGAACGCCACCAGCAGCATGATCGGCTGGCTCCACAGGAACCCGAGCACGCCGAGCCCGAGCGCGAACGTCTGCCCTACCGCGCCGGCGATTCGCGTGGCCTTCGCCAGTCCCAGCGAGCGTGCCAGAAGCGCGCGGAACACCCGCCCGCCGTCGAGCGGAAAGGCCGGAATCAGGTTGAAGCCGAGCACGGTGGCGTTCACGACGAGCAGGTGCACCAGGAACGGGACCTGGGTGGGGAACGGGTCGCCGAAGAAGATCGCCCGCCCGGTCGCGACGCCGGCGGCAAGGATGGCGGAGGCGGGCTCGCCGGTCGCGAGCGCGGCCAGGAACAGGACCAGGATGATCGCGACGGTCACGGCCGGCCCCGCGAGCGCCACGAGCAGCTCCTGGCGGGGCGCCTCCGGGATCCGCTCGAGCCGCGCGACGCCGCCGATGGGCAGCAGGATCACGTCGGGAGTGCGCACCCCGAAGCGCCTCGCCATCGTGATGTGTCCGAATTCGTGGAGCAGGATGCAGAGGAAGAAGGCGACGAAGAACAGCGTGTAGCCCACGGCCTGGGCCAGACCCGCCGACGCCCAGACGTCATACGCGATCAAGCCGAGCAGCAGGAGGAAGGTCACGTGGACCTTGACCTCCGTGCCCGCGATGCGTGCGACCGTGTACGACCACCTCATGTCGGGCTCCTTCCGCGGGCGCCGGCGAGCCCGGCGCCTGCGGAAAGATATTACCGGCCGGGGGCGTCGCCCGGCCGAGGAGGGGTCAGCCGGCGACGCGCAGGTTGAGCGGCACCCGCGCCACGAACGGCAGCGGCGCCGACGCGCAGACCGCCGCCCACGGCTCGCGTACTGCGTGGCGCTCGGCCCAGGCCGCCAGGGTACGGCGGAAGATGATCTGGGCTTCGACCGAGGGGAGGTTGAAGTACCGGACGTAGTGCATGATCGCGTCGTCCGGGCCCATGTCGTTCTGGAGCAGGGAGACCGTCTCGAGCGCCATCGCCACGTGGGTCGCCGCAATGGCCTCGTCGGAGACCGAGGCGGCCATGCGGCAGTCGAGGCTGGTCTCCTCCTGGCTCTGCGCCCGGCGGCGCAGGGAATCGATCAGCTGGTCGGGACGAAGCTGGGTCCATCCGCCGGGTGCGCGGGTCGTGGGCTCCGCGGCGTCGCGGGCCGTCGGCGCCAGCGCGATGAGCGCCCGGGCGCGGACCGTGTGTTCCATCGCATGGGGCACCCCGACCTCGCGGAAATAGCGGTCGAGCGCCTCCTCGACGCTCATCCGTCCGCGCAGGCGCCGGACGAACTCCACCGCCTGGGTGCGATACGTATCGGCGAGCGACTCGAACGCCTTGGCGAACAACACCTGAAGGCGGAGTCGCAGCGGGTGCGAAAACCGGCGAGCGGCGATCAGACCGGGCGCAGCCATGGTGCACCTCTCTTCTGAGAATCAGTGCAGGATCTGGTACCGGATGGTGTCAGGTGGTTCGACGGCAAAAAATGCGAGGATCGTGCCCGGCCACTGCCGGCGGTGAGCCTGGACGCGCATCGGCATGTCGCTGGAACTGTGTGGGTTGGCCGGCGTGCGAAGGACTGCAGCGATGGGCGGAATCGCCCGCTGTGGCGCGAGCGCTACTGCTCCCGGGAGACCCCTGTGGGGTGGCCGGGCCCGGCCGGGAGCGCAAGCCCGGCCCCCGCTCATGGTGGCCGGGTTCGGCGGAACCGCCGGTCGCGCATGGCCCCCGCCAACCAGCCGGGCGGGGTAGGGCCGGGCGAGGGCCTGCGGAGGGTAGGACTTATCCCCGCGAGCCAATTACATTTTTCGCCTTCCTCCTTCGCCGGAGCCGCGCCATCGCCACCACCGCCGTCGCCCCGCCCACCTGGACCATCAAGGACGCCGAGAAGCTCTACAACATGAGCGGCTGGGGCCAAGGGTACTTCCGGGTGAGTCCCGAAGGGCACGTCAACGTGCATCCGGACGCGAACCGGAAGCGGGGGCTCGACCTGTACCAGCTCGCGATGGACCTGAATGCGCAGGGGGTGGGGCTCCCGCTCCTGCTCCGGTTCAGCGATATCCTGCGCTCCCGCATCCAGTCGCTCGCCGGCGAGTTCGCCAGCGCGATCAAGGAGTTCGGCTACCAGGGCACCTACACCACCGTGTATCCGGTGAAGGTGAACCAGCAGCGCCACGTGGTGCAGGAGATCGTGGAGTTCGGCGCCCCCCACGGCGTCGGCCTCGAGTGCGGCAGCAAGCCCGAGCTGCAGGCCATCCTGGGCCTCAACGAGAGCACCAACCACCTGATCGTCTGCAACGGCTACAAGGACGAGGAGTTCATGCGGCTCGCCCTCATGGGGCAGCGGCTCGGGCATACGGTGATGATCGTGCTCGAGCAGCTGAACGAGCTCGAAGTCCTGCTCAAGGTGGCGGACGAGATGGGTGTCCAGCCCACCGCCGGCGTCCGGGTGAAGCTCGCGACCGAGGGCTCGGGACGGTGGGCCAAGAGCGGAGGCGAGCGCTCGAAGTTCGGGCTCGGCGCCGTCGAGCTGGTGCGGCTGCTCGATCAGCTCGACCGCCTCGGCCGGAAGGACATCCTCAAGCTGGTCCACTTCCACCTCGGCAGCCAGATCACCGACATCCGCTACGTGAAGGCCGGGCTGGAGGAGATCGGCCGCTACTACGCGGAGCTGCGGGGCATGGGCTTCGATCTGACCCACGTGGACGTGGGGGGAGGCCTGGGAGTGGATTACGACGGGTCGCGCTCGACCCGGCCGGCCAGCATGAACTACTCGATGCGGGAGTACGCCAACGACGTGGTGTACACCGTCGGCTCGGTGTGCCGCACCGAGAGTCTCCCGATGCCGCACCTGATCTCCGAATCCGGCCGCGCGATCACTGCGCACCACGCGCTGCTGCTGATCAACGTCATCGACGTCGAGTCACAGATCGAGCCGGTCCCGCCTCAGCTCGACCAGGACGCGCACCCGCTGCTCAAGGAGATGGCGGAGAACCTCGACGGCCTCACGGCCGATCGGGTGGAGGAGGCGTTTCACGACGCGGTGTTCGCCAAGGAGCGCGCGCAGGAGTACTTCGCGAGCGGGGTATTCTCGCTCCGGGAGAAGGCCAACGCGGACCAGCTCTACCTGGTCACGCTCAACGCCATCCAGCACGCCATGGGCGACGACCGCTCGGCGTTTCCCGAGATCGCCGCCCACATCGACGGCGAGCTGGTGGACCGCTACTTCTGCAATTTCTCAGTGTTCCAGTCCCTGCCCGACAACTGGGCCATCGACCAGCTCTTCCCCATCATGCCGATCCACCGGCTCACCGAGCCGCCGACCCGGCGCGGCACGCTGCAGGACGTTACCTGCGATTCGGACGGGGTCATCGACCGGTTCGCCGGCGGCCGCAAGGGCAAGCCCTCGCTCGAGGTGCACCCGGTGCGCGAGGGCGAGCCCTACATCCTGGGCATCTTCCTCACGGGCGCGTACCAGGAGATCCTCGGCGACCTGCATAATCTGTTCGGTGACACCAACGCGGTGCACGTCCGGCTCACCGAGCAGGGTTACGAGATCACCGACCTGGTTCACGGCGACACCGTCACCGAGGTGCTCAACTACGTGCAGTTCCAGGCCTCCGACCTGCTGGCCACATTCCGGCGCAAGGTGAGCGCGGCCAAGGACCTGAGCCGGCAGGAAGCGAACACCTTCATCGCCGACTTCGTGGCGGGTCTCGAGGGGTACACCTATCTGGAGGGCGATGTGGGGGTAGGGTAAGGAATCGAAGAGTCACCCTGAGCGAAGCGAAGGGG
>JBOHSB010000057.1:0-6781 GCA_050733015.1 Gemmatimonadales bacterium | reverse complement strand
GCGATGTCGGCCTGCACCTGGAACACGTCGGTCAGCGAGGCCTCGAACGGCTCCTGCCACTGGGTCGAGCCGGTCGCCACCTGGACCAGCTCGGGCGTCACCCGAACCCGGCTCTGACCGTCGGCGTGCTTATCCCACCGGACCGTGCCGGTGAGGAGGTACTGCACACCGAGCTCGCGGCCCACCTGGTTGGGCCGCTTGTCCGTCTTTCGATACTGGAACGAGCTGCCGCGCGCGGTGACCTGCAAGCCGGGCAGGGTGGCGAGCTTGCCGCGGAGCTCGTCGGTCACGCCGTCGGCGAAGTAGTCCTCCTCCGCGCCCGCCAGGTTCTCGAACGGAAGCACCGCCAGCCGCTTGGGGCCGGCGGCGGCGCTGCCGGCCGAGTGCCGCGCCTGCCAGAGCACCATCCCCGCGACCGCGATGGCCAGGGCACCCACGCCCACGGCGACTCGCCTCCGGCGCGCGTCCCGTATCCGGTCGCCGTGGGGCTTTGCCACGGGCGGAGCGGTGAGCGCCGCCAGAAATTCGGCCACGCTGGCGTACCGGTCCACCGGATTCCGGGCCAGCGCCCTGGTCACGGCCTGCTCGACGGCCTCGGGGACGTCGCGCACGGTCCGGAGGTGCGGCACCGGCTCGGTCAACCGCTTCGCGATGATGGCCTGGGCCGACGGGCCGGTGTACGGTGGCTCGCCCGCCGACCCGGGCACCTTGCCCGAGTCGTAGACCGAGAGGACGTGGGGGTGCTGCAGGCGGGCAGCGAGCTTCACCTCCCGAAGGAAGCGCTCGGGGCCCAGCGCCGGGCGAGGTCGGGATGCAGCACCTTGAGGGCGACCGGACGCTCGTGCCGGAGGTCGGCCGCGAGGAACACCGTGGCCATGCCGCCCCGCCCCAACTCGCGCTCGAGGCGGTAGCGATCGGCCAGTCCGGTCTCGAGCCGCTCTCGCAGATCAGGCACCCGGGTCCGCTATGGAAGGGATGAGCAACCATACAGCGCGCGGGGGCCCCTAGCTAGCCCGGCCCCGGGCGGCGGAGGCCGTCCGGCGCACCATTCGTGCGTACGTGGCGTCACCGCCCCGGGGACGGCGGGATGCTATGCTGAGTGAGGTCGTTGCCCATCCCCGAACTGGAGGCCTCACGTATGGTGTGGCTCGCGGTCGTTCTTTTCGTCGCCTGGATCCTCGGCTTCGCGGTGTTCCACGTGGCCGGCGGGCTGATCCACCTGCTGCTCGTCATCGCGGTCGTCGTGTTCCTGTTCAATCTCATCAGCGGCCGTCGGGCGGTCTGACGGCCGCATCGCCGTGATGTAGACGACGAAGGGCCCGACGCCTCAACCAGGCGTCGGGCCCTTTCTCGTCCGGGCGATGCTACCGCCGGATGTCCGTCCCGATGTGCTTACAGGTGCGGCTTCTTGAACAGCCCCTTGATCTTCTGCTTGGCCTCGTTCTTGGCCTCGGCCTTCTTCTCCTCCTCGACCTCGTGCAGCGCCTCGCCCACTACCGACTTGCCGGCGTTGGCCATGGTCTTGCCCAGGTCGAAGTTCTTCAGCGCCTCGCAGGCCTCGCGCTGCTTGGCCTTCTCCTCCGGTGTCAGCTCTCTCGGCTGCTCGCCGCCGCTCGAGCTGGTCGCGGTGCTCGCCTGTTGCTGCTTGGCCATCTCGGCCTTGGCCTTGGCGAGCGAGTCGGCCAGCTGCTGGCTCGCCAGGTAGTTGACGAACACGTGAGCCATGGAGTCGGGCTTGACCAGGTTGGTGTCGTCCTGGAAGGTGATGCCGGCAGGCGGCGCGAACGCCGAGGCGGGCGGCTCGCCCCGCTTGACGGAAGTCGCGGTTTGCTCGAAGTCCACGCAGAACAGGCTGCCCTGGGTGTGGAGCGGAATCGCGGGCGCATCCTGCATCGAGCACACCGAGAACCCGGCGAAGGAGTGCTCCTGGCACTTCTCGCCGGCGTAGGTCTTGGTCTCGCCCTTCTCCCCGGCCGCCAGCGCCTGGGTACCGAACGCCTTGGTGATCATCTGCGCCATGTCCTGCAGGTTCTGGTGCAGCCGCTGCTTGGACGCGCCGTCCAGGTCGTTGTAGGCCTTCTCCATGTAGGGAAGCACGTTGGGGCGCTTGATGCCGGTCTTCTTGGTCAGGTCGACCGTGTACGCCGAATCGGGGGTGTACAGCGTCCACGAGTCGGTGTTGGTCGTCTTGCCGAAGAACTTGGAGGTCGTGGTCTCGTGGCTCACGATCCGGTCCTTGGAGATCGCCCGCTCGGCGGTCCCCGACATGTCGCCCGCGTAGGCGTAGGTGACATCTACGGCGGCGAGCTTGTTCTTGGGCAGCTTGAAGGGATTGTCCTGCGCTATTAGCGGCGACGCCGCACAGGCGAGGGCCGCGACGAGGGCGAGGCGTTGCATCGTTGGCTCCGAGTTGGGTGGATCGGGGAACGCACCAAAGATGCTGCCTGGACGCAGGGGGGCAAGCCACCCGGGAATCGAGGGTGGCTTGTCGAAGGAGGGCGACTCTTGCAGACCTGAGACAGAGCCAGTTTGTCCGCCGGCCCACGGGGCCTTGCGCCCCGTACGAGCGGATACGCATGCGGGCCGGCGGTCGTCTCACCGGCCGTCACCGGGCCGGCGCTGCCCATTCCGCTCGGCCGTCCGGGGCGCCATAGTATCTCCCGGACCCCTGAGGGAGGATGTTCCGATGCGGAATGCTCGAATCGTCGCGCTCCTGGCGCTGGCGTTCCTGGCCCCGGTCCGGTCGCTGGCGGCACAGGAGGTCGTCCGGACCGACCGCTTGCCGGTGGGATTCGGCCTGACCTCCGTCGCGGACGGCGGCCGCTATCTGACGCTGGAGGATGGGCGGACCTGGGAGGTGGACATCTCCGACCGGGCCACGACGGGCTCGTGGGTCGCGGGCGACTTCCTGGCGCTGCGGCGGATCCCCGCGCCCCGGGGGGACTACGAGTGGCTGCTGCTGCGCCGGGGCGACCTGGACCAGCAGGCGGCGGTGCGGCTCGTGGGCCGGCAGCCCCACCCCGGGGCCAGTACCCAGTAACCGGCGTCTGGCGGGACGGCGGGAATGTCGGACCTGCCCGGGTGGGGTTACCTTTGCCCCTGATGCTCCGGGCCCTTCGCTCCCGCCGGTTCGCCTTCCTCGCCTTGGCCGCCTTTCTCCTGGCCCAGCCGGCGATGGGGTGCGCGGCCCTGTGCCTGTTCCAGCAGCACCATGGCCAGCACGAAATGGCCGGGATGGGTGGGTCTGCCGCGACCGGCAGCACCGCCTGCCACACCGGCGTCGCCGACGCCGACCACCATGGCCCGCTCCAGGCCCTCTCGCCCATGATGCCGGCCCGCGCGCACGTGATCGCCGCGGTCCCCAGCGAGGCGGTCGAGCCGCTGGACCTCAGTCCGACCCTTCCGCCGCTGGTCTCCCGCACCGTCGAGCCGCCGCCTCCGCGCCTCGTCTGATCCCCCTACAGCCCGAGTAGACCTCCGCGCCCGACGACAGCGTCGTCGGCGCCGCGTGCGCCGCACCGCGGCGACCACGCACAGGCCTCAGACCAGGGAGCAGACGACATGCGAGCAGTGGCTTGCCTGTGCTTCATCCTCAGCCTTGCCGCCGGCAAGGCCTTGGCGCAGAACCCCTCGGATCAGCCGGTCACCCTCGACGCCCCCGGCGGCGATGTCCAGCCGCTGACGGGCGAGGAGCAGCATCAGCTGTCCATCACGGGAT
Organism: Gemmatimonadales bacterium; assembly: GCA_050733015.1. Classification (GTDB taxonomy): domain Bacteria; phylum Gemmatimonadota; class Gemmatimonadetes; order Gemmatimonadales; family GWC2-71-9; genus CAVVWJ01. Next base: position 3,063 of record JBOHSB010000057.1, on the reverse strand, counting down.
TCGGCGTGGGCGGGTACACCTACGACGGGAAGACGCACAACAACTCGGCCGCCGCCGGCAAGGTCGCCGTGGCGCTGTTCCGGGAGCTGACCGACAACCTGTACGTCTTCGGCCAGCTCACGACCTCGATCCACGACCCGGCCGCGCCGGGCGAGGAGCCGGCCACCGAGATCGAGATCGACAACCTGCTGGTGAGCTTCACGCCGAAGGGCAACTCGAACCTCAACCTCACCTTCGGCACGCTGGACGCCCCGATCGGGTTCGAGCGGGACGACGAGGTGCTGCTGCTCACCCCCTCCACCTCGTTCAACTTCGAGCTGGCCCGGCCGGCCAAGCTCACCGGCTTGTTCGGGACCTACACGCTGAGCCGGAAGGTGGACCTCATGGCGCTGGTGGCCAACGGATGGGACTCCCCGCTGGACCCCAACCATGGGAAGACCGTCGGCGCGCGGTTGGGAGTCCTGCCCACGGAGCGCGCGAGCGTCGGCTTGAGCGCGCTGTACGGATCGGAAGGCGATGTCGGCGAGACCAACGACCGCCTGCTGCTCGCCGCCGACTACGCCTTCGAGCCCGGCCATGACTGGATCGTGGCGGGCGAGGCGAACTACGGCAAGGACATCGACCTGCCCGACGGGGGCGGCAACGCGAGCTGGACCGGCGCGATGCTGCTCGTTCACCACCAGGTGGCGCGGCACTGGGGCATCGCCGCGCGGGCCGAGGTAATGGACGACAAGGACGGTTCCCGCACGGGCGTGCCGCAGACGCTCACGTCGTACACCATCGCCCCGATCTACTCGATCGGCGTGGGGCGCGAGGGCATCTTCGCCAACATCACGCACACCACCTACCGGATCCCGCGGTTCCAGCTCCGGGGCGAGGTCCGGGTCAACCACTCGGACGTGCCGTTCTTCGAGACGGAGGACGGGGTGAGCCAGTGGGGGGTGCAGTACACCATGCAACTGGTGACGACCTTCTAGGAGGCGCCGCGCCATGGGTCTCTACAGCCTGCGTCAGGCGAACCGGTCGGTGAAGCTCGGGGCGGTGCTGTTCCTCCTCTTGCTGGGCTACGCCTATCTGTTCGCGTTCCTGATGGTGAAGACCTGGTCCGGGCTTACCCCGACCAAGGTCGCGGCCACCTACGTGCCGGCCCCGGGCATGGACGAGATGCACATGGCCACCGAGTCGCACGCGACCACGAAGCCGCTCGACCTCGGGCAGATGCCCGATATGAAGCACACGGTGGACACCAACACGCTGGTCCAGGACAGCCACATCCACATCATGATCTACGCGATCGTGGCCGGCCTCTTGACGCTGATCATCCTCGGGCTCGATTGGCCCGCCTGGTGGCGCGATACCGTGATCGTCACGGCGTTCGCCACCGGCGCGCTCGACTTCGCCGGCCAGTGGCTCATGAACTTCGGGCTGGGCGGGTTCGCCTGGCTCACGCTCGTGTCCGGCTGGGGCATGTCCCTGGTCTACCTCATCGTCCTGTACTCGACCGTCCGGGCCGTGCTGCCCGGGCGCTCGACTGGAGGCTCCACATGAACATCGTCAGACGTCTCGGCGCGGCCGCCGGGCTCGCGCTCGCCGTGGCGGCGCTCGGCGCGGCGGCGCATCCCTCGCCCAAGGTGGTGCTGGTGAAGCACACGGACTTCATCCGACAGACCCTCGCCGGGGCCAGGCAATATTTCGTCCGCACGGTGGACATCGGCAAGCAGGACCTGGCCGCCATCCGCCAGAAGAGCAACTTCACGCCGGAGGATCCGGACGTGCAGTTCTACCTGGGTCAGGGGGACGGCGGCGCGCCGGTGGGCGCGGTGCTGTTCCAGCAGGTGGATACACCTCACGGACCGCTCGAGATCGGCCTCACCTTCAGGCCGGACGGCGCGATCGCGCGCGCGATGGTCACGACCGCAACGGTCGAGACCAAGCCATGGGTGCAGGAAGCGGTCGGCACCGGGCTGATGGACCGGTTCACGGGCCTCCGCCAGGGTGACGATCCGCGGAAAGCGCTGGCCGGCGTCGACGGGAAGCTGAGCGGGATGCCGCAGTACATGGCGGAGCTGATCGCTACGGCGGTGGCGAGGGCGATGGTGCTGTACTCGACGCTGTACAAGGGCAGCGCGACGTAGGGGCAGCGGCGACGCGCCACCGGTCACCCCGAGGGAGCGAAGCGACCGAGGGATCTTTCTCCGGACTGGCTCGAGCCATTCCCCGGGCAAGATCCCTCGCTTCGCTCGGGATGACCGCGCCCTGCTCGACCACGAGATGCGCGCATAGGCCGAGGGCGGGTCAGCGGGCCGCATCCGCTCCGAGGTACGCGCCGAGGTTGCGCACGATGTCGGTCCAGCCTTGCCGATGGGCGTCCACCCGGGACGGGGGCAACCGGCGATGGGTCAGCACCAGCTCGGTGCCGCCCTCGCGCTCGTGCAGCTCGACGGTGACGACGGTCGGTCGCGTGTCCGTATAGACGGAGATCCAGGTGAACTCGAGCCGGCGCGGCGGGTCGATCGCCAGGTACTCGCCCCGGTGCCCCACCTGGCCGCCGCCGTGCCGCATGGTGATCCGGAACCGGCCGCCGACGCGCGGATCCACCTCGACCTCCGCGGCGGCGCTACCGCCAGGTACCCGCATCCACTGCGCGAGACTCTCGGGGTCGAGCCAGGCCGCGAACACGCGCTCGCGCGACGCGGGCAGCACCCGACGCACGACCAGCACCTCACCGCCGTCGGACGCGGTCACGCGGGCCGTCGGTCGGGGGCTCGTCGGGGCGGCCGCGCCGGCGCGGGGGAACCGGTCAGCATCGCTTCCAGCGCATCCAGCCGCAGCTCCCAGAACTCGCGGTAGTGCTCCAGCCAGCCCGCGGCCTCGCGGAGGGGCCGCGGGTCGAGCCGCAGCCGGTGCTCCCGCCCGTGGATGCGGCGGCGCACCAGGCCGGCCCGCTCCAGCACCTTGACGTGTTTGGAGACGGCATTGAAGGTCATCGGAAAGCGCGCGGCGAGGTCGCCGACCCGGACCTCGCCGTCCGCGAGGGCGGCGACGATGGCGCGGCGGGTCGGG